>NZ_RRYV01000083.1 GCF_014861395.1 Psychrobacter sp. FME13
CAAAAGGCTATGCTAACAGTGACAGCACCACCTATGCCAACAGTCAAATCAATGTTGGTGACACCACCACCTTTGATATCGGTAATGACGTCAACATTAAAGGCGGGGTCATTAACACAGATCGTGCCCGAGGCGCTATCGGTGGCGACATGACCATCGAATCGCTACAGGATACGGCCACTTATGATAGCAAACAAAAAAACATGGGCTTTAGCGCTGACCTTGACATAGCAGGCGGTGGCGCAGGCTCTAGCCTCTCGGTTAATGGAGGCAAGACTGACTTAAATGCAGACTATCAAGCAGTCGGTGAACAGTCAGGCATCTTCACAGGTGATGGTGGTCTTGACCTCACTGCTAAAGGTAAAACGACGCTCATAGGCGGAGCGATTACCACCACCGAAGCCGCTCGTGACGCAGGACGTAATAACTATGAGAGTCTTGGCGGTATAGAGACGAAAGACATCAAGAACACCACCAGCTATGACGGTGATGCCATCCAAGTCGGTGTTAGTTTGGGTATGACTGAGAACAAGCCACAGGCCAATAGTAATGGTATAGGCTATGGCACAGATAGTGACAGTGATAGCAGTGTCACGCGCGCTGGTATTACGGGTATTGCAGGCAGTCAAGATATCACGACAGACAACCGCGCCGAGTATGCAGGCATCCTTGAGAATAACTTTGATGCCAATCAAGTGAATGAAGAGCTTGGGGCGCAGGTAGAGATCACCCAAGCCTTTGATCAAGAGCGTCGTAAGGTTAAGACGGAGATTAATAAGAAAGAGCAGAAGTTAAGGGATGCCGCTGAGGAGCAAGATAAGTTAGGCAATACAGCTGCTAGAGATACACTTATCGAACAAGCAGATAAAATACAAAACCAAGGATTATTGTTTGATGCCATCTCTGGTGCTATCTATGGCCCGAATAGTAATGGCGCTACAGGTTATGTTGCTAAAGTTACAAGTCCCTTTGTCGCTAGCCAGATTGGGACTTATTTTAAAGCAAATGAAGTCGTTAATAGTATAGATGGTGGCAATCGATCAGAACAAGGTAGTGCAGCTCATATTTTAGCTCAAGGTATATTAGGTGCTGCTGTTAGTTATGCAACAGGTAACGATGCATTGACTGGAGGCGTTTCAGCGAGTGCTGGAGAAGCTACAGCACCTATTATATCTGACTTCTTATTTGACACTAAAAATCCTGATGAATTAACTGCCGAGCAAAAAGATACCCTTAGTAGTATTACTAGCGCTTTAGGTCTAGGTATTGGTGCTACTACTGGCAGTGCGAGTAACGCAGCCAATGCAGCTGAAACAAGTAAGGTTGCGGTTGAAGACAACCATATGGGTGGTGATAGAAATAAGACTAATAAACAGTTGGCTGAAGATACTCGGAAGATGAATGAAAGAATGGAAGAGTTATTAGATGCTTTGCCTAGTTATCTAAAAAATTCAAAATTAATGAAAAATAAAGATGGAGATCTGATTTGGTGTTTACCGACTAGCAATCATTCTTGCGCCTCTAGTAGTGAGTTGAGGCTTGCGACTAATAGTGAAATAGAATCCGCTGCTAAGTCAGCTGTAACTGGAATTGCCATATCATCTGTAGGTGGTGCAGCAGGTGGTTACGCTGTAAAGTATGCTGGTAAAGCTGTTGGCACATATAAAACATGGAAAGCAGCTAGAGCAGCATCTGAACAGTTAGCAAAAAAATGGGCTGATAAAATTGATAAGGTTACTGTGCCACATAAAAGGCATTATTTGACACAAGTGAAGCACCAGTCGCCTAAAGATGTGAACACAATAGTCAACAACAATGTGGTTGATGTAGCTAAAGATATAAAAGATATTAAGAATGGTTTAGGAACGCCAGTTAGCGATTTAAAAATTGAAGTCAATGGTAGAACATATACAAGACATGGAGATGGAGGCAATCAGTTGATTCCAGTCAGCTCTAATAATGCTAATGAGATTTTTACGTTGAGCAGAGGAGAGTATCACAACTTAAAACAAATTATGAGAGACAAAGGAAACATAGATAAAACTCGATCTAATATGTCTAGAAGCGATGCTTTTAACCCTAATGACTTTAAAGAAGCTGTAAGAATTTACAATCTAACTAACTTGAGATAAATATGAAATATTTAAATATTGATTTTGAAAAAGAAGTCAACTTTGAGAAGCTTATTAAATTATTTTTAGATAAGTTTAATGATTTGAAAGTTGCTATAGTAATTAATTCTGAATTATTTTCAAACCTCGAAGGAGATGATGAAAAAGCTAGTATTTTTTGGAATATTTCGGATATTGATATATACAAAGATATAAAGATTCGCTCAAGCATTGATTTTTCTAAAAATGTAGATCTGTCAAGAGCTGAATTTTTACTATGGCTTCATATGATTTCTATCAATTTAGATTCAAAAATATATGTTCAAATTGACATTCCTGATAATCCTATTGGCTATTTTATAGCATGGAAAATAGATAGTAAAATTAAAAGTATAGTTTTCGACGCCGAAGAATTTTCTGAAGATTCTGAATTCGCTTACTGTGAACCTGTAATTGATATGACTAAATACTTAGATATTTAGAATTATAAGATAGCCGTTCATTGATATTTTTAGACACTTGAAAAAATAAACTCAGGCTAATCAAAGGCTACGATTCATAAAGAATCGTAGCCTTTTCTATGCCAACAGCCAAATCAACGTTGGTGGCACCACAATCCTTGACATTGGTAACGACTTAAGTATCAAAGGCGGCGTGATTAACACGAATAGAGCACAGGGCACTATCGGTGGTAACACCACTATCGAATCGCTACAAGACACCGCTACTTATGACAGCGACCAAAAGAACATGGGCTTTAGTGCTGACCTTGATCTTGCCAAAGGTACAGGCTCTAGCCTATCGGTCAATGGTGGCAAGACTAATGTCAATGCTGACTACAAAGCCGTTGGCGAGCAGTCAGGACTCTTTACCGGAGATGGTGGTCTTGATCTTACCGCTGATGGTAAAACCACGCTCATAGGCGGGGCGATCACTACCACCGAAGCCGCTCGTGACGCAGGACGTAATAACTATGAGAGTCTTGGTGGCATCACGACGCAAGACATCAAGAATACCACCAGCTATGACGGTGATGCCATCCAAGTGGGTGTGAGCATCGGTCAAACGGATAATAAACCGCAAGCCAGTATGAACGGCTTAGGTTATGGCAGCGATAGTGACAGTGATAGCAGTGTCACTCGCGCTGGTATTACGGGTATTGCAGGTAATGAAGATATCACCACGGACAACCGCGCAGAGTATGCAGGCATCCTTGAGAATAGCTTTGATGCTGGTCGGGTGAATGAGGAGCTGGGCGCGCAGACGCAGATTACCCAAGCCTTTGACCAAGAACGTCGTAAAGTCAAGAATGAGATTAATGCCAAGGAGAAGAAGTTAAGGGATGAGGCAGAAGAACAAGGACAGCTAGGTAATACAACTGCTCGCGATAAACTTATCGAACAAGCAGACAAAGTACAAAACCAAGGCTTATTGTTTGATGCTATCTCTGGCGCTATCTATGGACCAAATTCAAACGGCGCGACAGGCTATGTCGCTAAAGTAGCTAGTCCTTTTGTATCTAATCAAATTGGACAATACTATAAAGAACAAAGTGAGACCCAAGGAGATAGTCTTACTGGCAGCCAGCAAGCGGGACATATATTAGCTCATAGCATTCTTGGTGCTGCTGTAAGCTATGCGACTGGTAATAATGCAGTGACGGGCGGTATTTCGGCAGGAGCAGGTGAGGCTACGGCTCCCGTTTTATCGAAGTTTCTCTATGGTAGTAGTGATCCTGCCAACCTAACTGCTGAGCAAAAAGATACCATCAGTGCTATTACTAGTGCAGTCGGTCTGACTATCGGTGCAACTACAGGTAATGCAAATGATGCAGCTAATGCTGCTGAGACAAGTAAGGTTGCGGTTGAGAACAATCAAATGCTTGTACCACAAGCTTATGACAAACTTACTGCTAAAGAGAAGCAGCTTTATAATAAATTGGAAAAGCGTAGAGCGCCTGAACTAACTGCATTCTTAAAGAATTACGAATCTTGTAACAGTAGTAGTTGCCGAGAAAGCGTTGAAGCTCTCTACCAAAAAGCCAGTAAACAATTTGGTGAAATAGTACTAAAAATGGTTAAAGAGGGTGACCTGAGTTTAGCTGAAGTCCAAATGCTTAACGATAACTTAGCGAATAAGTTTGCAAAAGCAGTAGATGGTGAAAAAGGTGCAATAGCAAGTCTGGAAACAAACCATTGGAGCCCATTAGGTGTTCTTGGTTATTCACAAAATCTAGATCAAGCGCTCGCACTAGCTAGACATAACTACTTAGTGAGTGAAAAAGGACTGACAGGAAAAGCATTAGCTAATGCGCTGAGTAAAGATGAAATTACCCAGCTTCTCGCTTTAGATATTCCGGTAGTGGGTGGGTTCGGTGTTGGACAAAAAGCTAATAAAACATCTAAACAGCCTACCAACAAATCTAATAATACTTGTTCATTTCGAGGAGATATGTTGGTTAAGACGATTGCGGGCTATAGACCTATTTCTGAAGTTCAGATTGGTAATATGGTGCTGTCTAAGAATGAAATAACTGGAAAATTAAGCTATCAAAGCGTATCGGATCATTATAATAATGCTTACAATGCTACCGTATATATTAATATTAAGGACAGCAATGGTAATACGCAAACTATCGTATCCAACAAGATTCACCCTTTCTTTACCCAAGTCAATACAAGTGCTCAACGACCAGAATCATCAGAAGGACATAATTATCGAGGCAATATTGATAATGCACAATGGATAGACGCTAGTAATCTAAAAGCAGGTTATCAGCTATTATCAGAAGATGGTCAGTGGCAAGTCGTTCAAAGTGTAAGACAAACGGATGAGCCATTATCTGCGTATAATTTAACTGTAGATAACGATCATACATACTTTGTCACAGGTAATGATAGTACGTATGGGGTTTGGGTACATAATGACTGTTGGAGTTCTCTACCAGATAGTGCCACGTACAATGGTAAAACGACATCCGATGGAAGAAAACTAGTTACATTTGTAGATGCTAATGGCAAAAGAGTTACAGCTTACAAAGGTACTGACGGACGCTGGTATAACCCCAAAGTTTATCCTCCTACTTCTCCACCACCGAAAAACGTAACTGCTAAACCACCACCAAAAGATCCAAATAGTACAAATCCCAATCGTGATGGCGCTAGAGCTGCAAAAGGACAGATATACTATCAAACTGATGCAGAGGCATTCGAAGCAGCTAAAAAATTGGGTTATACAAAAAAGCAGACAGGAGGTAGGAATAGACCAGCTGTTTTTATAAACCCAAAAACAGGAAAAGTTATATCGCGTGATATTGGTAGTGGCGATGGGAATGGTGCACATAATGGAGGAGTCTGGAAACAAGCTGATTCAATAGAAAAGGTGGGTAGCAAAAATACTAGAAATGGTACTTTTGATGCAAATATGAAAAAAATAGGAGATTAAAAATGGTTATTAAGACATATGCAGAGTGCAATCATATATTTTGGGATGAAGATTCTTTCAACTATTCTTTAGAAGAAAATGGCGTTTGGTGTTTCGATAAGTATTGGAAGTTAGAATATTTTTTGATTAAATTATGTCGAAGCTTAGAAGGAGATGGTTTTTTACATAGAGAATTAGCAGCAAACCTTCACTATTTGAGCTCTAACATAAACAACTTGATTGAAAGCCACAAAGACTCCTCGGATTTTTATAGCATCAAGGATTTTGATGAGGAGAAGGTTGATTATTGTCGTGATAGATTTAACCACATTATGAGAATACTATGGGGGAAAATACCTTTTAATACTAATGATTATATAGTTAACGGAAACCCTCTTTTGTAATACCCTGTATCTTAGATACTATCTATATTTTTTATGTTATACCATTTTCGTTTTGTATTTATGATTATGCCAATAAGGAATTAGTACTATGTCTTTAGAAAATTACAAACACTACTTTTGGGGAGAGCAATCTTTCTATTTTTCTTTAGAAGAAGATAATATATGGAGTTATCAAAAAACATATACTTCTTAGGACTAAGGATCAACCTCCTAATTGAGTTTCACAGAAACCCAAATAATACTTGCGATTTAGATAGATATAATGAAGAAGAAGTTGAGTACTGTTTGGATAGATTTAATCATATTATGCGAATCTTATGGCAAGCTGGCAGTTACAATTATGAAGAATCTTTGCCATTTTTTGAAGAAAACCCATTGTTTAAGTCTAACGATGATTGATTTTATCATATTAAGTTAAGCTTACAGTGCATATCATTATATATACTATATTTTTAACTATGAGACTGAGCTCTTCCATACCGAAAGCAACGTCGTCGTACGCGCCCAAGACATTGATATCGATAACGTCATAGAAACCAGTAGTCAACAAAATGAACAGCGCTTTAAACAAAGCGGTCTGACCGTCTCCGTCTCTAACAGTCTGGTTGACAATGCCAAAGCCATCGACAGCCTTATAGATGCGGGTGGTAATACCCAAAGCACTCGCATGAAAGGCATGGCTGGCATCGCCGCCACGCTAAAGACAAAAGCACTCGCTAAGCAAGGATCGGATGCCCTAACGGCGTTACAAGGTGGTAATCTAAAAGGTGTGGGCAACACCCGCATCCAAGCCACTTGGGGTACTTCAAAGACTCAATCAAACAGCTCAAGCGTCACCGAGGTCAATCAAGGCTCAAATATCGACACCAATAACCTTGCCCTGATCGCCACAGGGGCAGGTGCTGATAGTAATATCAATATCAATGGCAGTAATCTAACCGTCAGCAATGACGCGCTGTTCCAAGCGGACAATGACTTAAACGTCAATGGTGTAGCGCAAAACAGTAATACCCGTAGTAATAACCAAAGCTCAAGTACCGCCATTGGGGGTTATGCCAGCTTTGGTCAAAACACTAGTGCAGGTATCACTGCCAGTGCCAGTCGTGGCAAAGGCTATGCCAACAGTGACAGCACCACCTATGCCAACAGTCAAATCAATGTCGGTGGCAACACTACCCTTGATATTGGTAATGATCTAAACATCAAAGGTGGTGTACTGAATACAGATAAGATTCAAGGCGTTATCGGCGGCGACATGACCATCGAATCGCTACAAGACACCGCTACTTATGACAGCGACCAAAAGAACATGGGCTTTAGTGCAGATCTTGATCTTGCCAAAGGTACAGGTTCTAGCCTATCGGTCAATGGTGGCAAAACCAATCTTAACTCTGACTACAAAGCAGTTGGGGAGCAATCTGGTATTTTCGCCAACGAAGCCGACCTTATCACCCAAGGCAAAGGCACCTTCAAAGGTGGCGTGTTTGTCACCTCAAAAGAAGCCCAAGCCAACAGCAACATCGTCTTTAAACAAGGCGTGACCGCAACCGACCTTAAAAACACCGCCAGCTATGACGGCGATGCCATCCAAGCAGGTATCAGTATTGGTAGCACCAATAACAAACCACAAGCCAGTATGAACGGTATTGGTTATGGCACAGACAGCGATAGTGACAGCAGTATTACCAAAGGTGGTGTCAGTGGTCACAATGATCCACAAGGCATATTCACCACTGAGAACCGTGAAGCCCTAGCGGGTAAGCTTGAGAATAACTTTGATGCTGGTCAAGTCAATGAGGAGTTAGGAGCGCAGACGCAGATTACACAAGCCTTTGACCAAGAACGTCGTAAAGTCAAGACTGAGATTAACACCAAAGAGAAGAAGTTAAGGGATGAGGCAGAAGAACAAGGACAGCTAGGTAATACAACTGCTCGCGATAAACTTATCGAACAAGCAGATAAAGTACAAAACCAAGGATTATTGTTTGATGCCATCTCTGGAGCGATCTATGGACCAAATAGTAATGGCGCGACAGACTATGTCGCTAAAGTAGCTAGTCCTTTTGTATCTAATCAAATTGGACAATACTATAAAGAACAAAGTGAGACCCAAGGAGATAGTCTTACTGGCAGCCAGCAAGCGGGACATATATTAGCTCATGGTATTCTTGGTGCTGCAGTAAGTTATGTGACTGGTAATGATGCAGTGACTGGCGGTGTTTCGGCAGGGGCAGGTGAGGCTACAGCCCCAGTTTTATCGAAGTTTCTCTATGGTAGCAGTGACCCTACTAAACTAACTGCGGAACAAAAAGATACGATTAGCGCCATTACTAGTGCTTTGGGTGCTGGTATTGGAGCAACGACGGGTAATGCCAGTGATGCTGCTAACGCAGCAGAAACGAGTAAAGTTGCGGTTGAAGATAATTACTATTATGCAGATCTTAAAAATATAAGTAAGAAAACAAAACAAGAAGTAGAGAAGATATACAACATTCAGAAAAGCTCTTTTGAAGGTAAATGTAGATCTGCAGGTGGTGACTGCAATGATGTTATCGATAAAATGCTAAACTTCGTTGAAAATCCGTATGTTAAGAAAAATTATGTGAATCTAAGAGGTCAAACGTTAGCCAAGCTTAAAAGCAATCCTGAACTAATAATCACCTATCTTGATAGTGAAAATTTTAAATTAAACAAAGCAGATCAAAGTGTTTTAAATACTCAGCTTAAGCCAATACTACAAGCTACTGGTGGCGGCTTTGGAGTTGTAGGTTCAATTGGTGGTACTGTATACGCTTGTGCACAGACAGCAGGACTTGGTTGCTATGCCGCTGCTATTGCGGGATCAGCAGGTGCAACCAGCTCTTTTGATCATATTAAGACTGGGTTTAATAACTACGGTAAACCGCTTAGTCAACAAAGCTCAGGTGATTTGATTAAAAATTTAAAAGGTTTGGGATTTACGGACAAAGGTGCTAGAAACATACAATTAGCAGCCGATATACTTGGTACAGGAGGATTAGGATATAGTGTAGCTGCTAACAAGGCAGTCAATACTACAAGCAAGTATGCTACATCAAGTACGAATGTGGCTAAAAAGACAGTATCAGAGGTACGTTATAACAATCCTCAAGTATATCGAGAACAACTTGCAAAAGAAGCTAATATTCCTAAGCATATTGATTTTAAAAATGATGTAAAGACTCTAGCTAAATTAGATTCTCAGGAACTAAGGACTTACTTTGAAATTAATGGTTATAATACATCCAAGCCTGCATCAAGGGCATCAGGTAATGCAGAAGTCTATAATATAAGTAACCATGAAACAGTTCAGGCTGTTCAATATAGTCCAGTTAATCCAAAATCTACACATAGAGGTGAGTATCGAAAAATAACATATAAAGATGGACGTATGTTTAAGTTTATCGATACTTCAAATCATTACCTTCCCGATAATAAATTATCGAAAAACACAACTTACTTTAATCGAGAAGGTCAAAGGATAATTTATAATTTTGACAAAAAAACATGGAGTATACAGTAGTGGGTGCACATGAAGTAGATTTTAGCGCTGATATAATACCAGGCGAAAGTATTGCCGGTTTTACTATTTTAAATCAGGACTATGATGATGTAAGAAGATCATTAGAAACACTTGACAAAAATTATTATTTTCAAGATAACGGTGATTATTTAGAAGTTTTTAGTAAAATCGACCAAGAATATGGAAATACTGACATTATTATGAATTTTTTTTTCAACTCTGAAAAGAAACTCGATTGCATCAATGTATTTAAAACAAATAATGATAATCAGTATGAAGGTAGAATACTTGGAAAATATGGTCTTGGAGATAAAGTTATCGATCTTGCCGAATTCGGTGAACTTGAAAGAACTTCAACGGGTGAGAGTTTCTTATTAATAAACAATGATAATAAATATGGACTCAGTGTATCGAACGGTTTAGATGTATCTTTAGAAGAAGATCCGGAGCAAAATATTGCTGTGATTAGTGTACATTGTTTTTCTTAACTAGTATGTGATTTGAATAGAGGTTACAAGACCTAGTAAGAGATTTATTATCTAATCAAAGCTACAATACAAAAAATGTGTTGTAGCTTTTTTTGTATCTCAAACTAAGACACCGCAACTTATGACAGCGACCAAAAGAACATGGGCTTTTTAGCGCTGATATTGATATAGCAGGCGGTGGTGTAGGCTCCAGTCTATCGGTCAATGGCGGCAAAACCAATGTCAATGCTGACTATCAAGCCGTGGGTGAGCAGTCAGGCATCTTCACAGGGGATGGTGGTCTTGACCTTACCACCGAAGGCACAACCAATCTGATAGGCGGCGCGATTACCACGACTGACAAAGCGCTACAAGAAGGATTAAACAACTATGTCAGTAAAGGTGGCATTACGACTCAAGACATAGAAAACACCACCAGCTATGAGGGCGATGCGATCTCTGCAGGTGTTAGCATTGGTAATACCACCGGCAAACCACAAGCCACCATGAACGGCATTGGCTACGGCACAGATAGTGACAGTGATAGCAGTATTACCAGAGCAGGTATTACGGGTGTCGCTGGAAACAGGAATATCACGACTGATAACCGTGCAGAGTATGCGGGCGCTCTTGAGAATGTGTTTGATGCTAGTCAGGTCAATGAGGAGCTTGGGGCGCAGGTAGAGATCACCCAAGCCTTTGATCAAGAGCGTCGTAAGGTTAAGACGGAGATTAATAAGAAAGAGCAGAAGTTAAGGGATGCCGCTGAGGAGCAAGATAAGTTAGGCAATACAGCTGCCAGAGATGATTTGAAATTACAAGCGGACAAGGTGCAAAAACAGGGTCTGTTCTTTGATGGTATTACTGGTGCCTTATATGGACCAAATAGTAATGGAGCAGTAGGTTATGTAGCCAAAGCTATCAGTCCGCAGATTGCCTTTCAAATTGGTCAAGCGTTCAAAGGCAATGATCTTGAAAATAGAATAAATGAAGATAATGAGCTTAATGGTATCGGTAGCCCGCAACACTTATTAGCACATACTATACTAGGAGCAGCGGTAAGCTACGCTACTAGTAATGATGCTATGACAGGTGGTATTGCGGCGGGTACAGGAGAAGCTGTAGTACCATTTTTGTCTCACTTTCTTTATCAGACTACAGACGCTTCAACGCTAACTCCAGAGCAGAAAGATACGATTAGCGCGATTACTAGTGTTTTAGGTGCTGGTATTGGACTGACAACAGGTAACGCTAGTGATGCGGTTAATGCGGCTGAGACAAGTAAGGTCGCGGTTGAAGATAATAGCTTGAAGCGTAAAGATGTTGAAAGTCTGCTTTACAAGATTGCTGTAGCCAAAAGGAAGTTGAAAGGTGGGCCACTTGACGCTGAAATGAAAAGAATTAGATCTTTAGCAGCAAAGATGGAGTCAAATAATCATGAGGAGATTAAAGCTTGCGAGAAGAATCCAACTGAGGCTTGTCTTAATAAGATTAGAGTTGATTATAGTAATGCCAATTTTGATGGACTAAGAGATGCTTATCGTGAGTATCAAGGTACAGAAAACATCATAAATGGTTATGAGCAACGTAATAACTCCCTTGTTTCTTGTAGCACATCCCGTCCTACAGACTGTGTGTATATGGATGGGGGTATACGAGTCATGAATGCAGCAGTTTATGAAGTTTTAGGTGCGGGGACTTTAAGAAAAATCCCGAGCGGTAAAAGTACTACTCAGGCCGCTAATGGAGCTAGTAAGACCTGTTCATTTCGTGGAGACATGTTGGTTAAAACCATTGCTGGCTATAGACCTATCTCTGAAGTCCGAATTGGTAATATGGTGCTATCTAAGAATGAGATAACTGGGAAGTTAACCTATCAAAGCGTATCAAATCACTATAATAATTCTTATAGGGCTACTGTATATATTACTATTAAAGACAGTAATGGTAATGAGCAAACTATTGTGTCTAATAAAATCCACCCTTTCTTTACTCAAGTCAATACAGGTGGTCAACTACCACAATCGTCAGAAGGACATGATTATCAAGGCAGTATTGATAACGCACAATGGATAGACGCTAGTAATCTAAAAGCAGGTTATCAGCTGTTATCAGAAGATGGTCAGTGGCAAGTTGTTCAAAGTGTGACACAGACTGAAGAACCGTTATCCGCTTATAATTTAACCGTCGATAATAATCATACGTACTTTGTCACAGGCAGTGATAGCACGTATGGCGTTTGGGTTCATAATGACTGTTGGAGTTCTTTACCAGATGGTGCTGAGTTGTCAGGTAAGACATTACCAAATGGTTCAAAGTTATATCAGTATAAAGAAGATGGAGAAATAAAACTTCTCTATCAAGGTAAAGACGGTAGATATTATGACAAAAATGTTTATAAACCTGATGATTTAAAGGCTCAACAGAGAGCTAAAGAAAATAAACCACCTGAACATATTTCTAATATAATTAATCCTCCTAATACAAATGAAATAACAGGAATTAAAGGGCTTGCGGAGGCTAAAGCTAAGACATCCGTACAAGGTGGCGGTAATTTACGTAGAAGATGGAAAGACAAAAAAGGTAGAATTTACGAGTGGGATTATCAGCATGGCGAATTAGAGAAGTATGACAAGTTTGGTAATCACATGGGAGCCTTTAATCCTAAAACTGGCCTACAGATAAAACCTGCTATAAAAAATAGGAAGATAACACCATGAGTAAAGTTATAAGAGAAATTAATATATATCCATTAGATGATGATTTTGCAGTTAGTAAAATAATTTTAAACCAGAATCAATTCTCTATACTAAAGGAGAACTTAAATAATAATGATGATAAAAATTATAGTTATGTTTATCCAGTTACTCTAAAAGATTGCTTACATGCCAATATTATTATTCCATCCGAGTATAGAAAGGAAGGTTTTGAGTTTCATTTAGTTACATATGAAAACTCTTAAAATATATTTTGTATAAGTAGCCGTAGTGCAGTGTTCTAATAAATTAGGAAACTGCATAAGAGGTTTTATTTATATAAAAGGATAAATAATGAATAATAACTTTCTTATCACAGTTCATGATTATGAATCTAATAATATTGAAAGTAAATGGATGGACATTGAAGATTTTATAGAAAGTAATGGTATTGAATACATGGACGAGTACTTTAATATAGAGTCTAATTTTATCTCTAGTATTAAGTTGAACCGCCCCGAGATTGTCGGAGACTCAACTTTCTGAGAGAATACGACAATGAA
>NZ_RRYV01000084.1 GCF_014861395.1 Psychrobacter sp. FME13
CGTATCAGCAAGCATTTAATCTAAACGGCAGTTACACAGAATTCGGGATGGTCTCCCCAGAGACGCCAATTAGCATAGCAAGATCCACCAGCAATGACAGCCTAACGTGGTAACTATTTGCTATGTTTTTGTGAGTCATTATCTCTTATGTATTCGGGCATCGTTTTATTTTGCTTATTTCATTTAGCCGTATTTAAACGGTTTTTTAGGATTTTTTATTATGCCCCTAAGTCACACCACTAGAGTCAGCACATGGGATGATATTGAAGACTCAGCGTTGGTTCAATTGGTCTATGTTAGTAGTCTGACGCTTGTTTCTCGCTTAAGCGCTTCTATATTTGATGAAGTGGAAAGCCATGCACGTAAATATAATCAACAGCATGGTATTACAGGTACACTCTGTTATGGCAGTGGTCACTTTTTACAATGTATTGAAGGTGAAAAGGCTCACGTATATGCCCTAAAGCAACGTATTTTTGCAGATAGTCGCCATAAAAATGTTGAAGTATTGCTTTTGCATACCATAGAGCATCGTAGCTTTACCGATTGGCGTATGCGTTTGCTGTTTTTAGAACGTTGGTTATGGTCACCAGCGACCAAAAAACAAGCCACGCAATTGTCTCCTTATTTGCCATTTGCACCGCATGGTTGGTCAACAGATCGTACCGAACAGTTTTTGCATATCATCAAAACCTTTGACAGCCCGCCACATGTGAAAGCCGCAGGGATTACGTATAATGCACTAGGCAATATGTTTCGCCATATCGCCGCGCCGCACCAAGCATTTTTAGTCATTCAAGGTTTTTTGAGCATATTACTGATCGTCGCATTGATACTACTATATCTATAAAAACATCTATAAATTATAGGTTTCAAAAGCCATGAAAAAGCCGCTAGACTTTAAAGTTTAGCGGCTTTTCTGTTAGGGGCTAAGAGTTACAAGTTTACAAAGCGTGTTAGCAATTACATGTCAAAAATCTTACCACGGTTCATAATATTATTTGGATCAAAAACTTTTTTGACTTCTCTTAGATATTCAATCTCAATCTCGCTCCGGCTATAGTTTAGGTATGGCTTTTTAGTCATGCCTACGCCATGCTCAGCAGACACTGAACCACCATATTTTTGTACCGTCTCAAACACGTGTTTGTTAACGACCTGACATTCTGCAAAGAAATCATCCTTGCTCATGTTTTCAGGCTTCAAGATATTAAGATGCAGATTGCCATCACCGATATGACCGAACCAACAGACTTCAAAGTCAGGGTAGTTACTGCTGACAATGTCATCAATCTCAGCGATAAATTCAGGCACGTAGCTGATCAATACAGACACGTCGTTTTTATAAGGGGTAAACACTGAGATGGTCTCTGAGATATACTCACGCAGCTTCCACAGCTCTTCAGCCTGTGCCAAATTTTGACTCATGACGCCATCAACGACCCAGCCTTGTTCCATACAGTGCTCAAATATGGCCATGGCTTTATCCATAATAGGCTCGTATGGCGCTTCAAACTCTAGCAGAGTATAAAACTTAGTACGTGATTCAAATGGTTCTTGCACTTGACCATGTGCCATCAGTTTATCAATCGCTACATCATCGAAAAACTCAAAAGCAGTTAAGTCAATCTTCGCTTGAAAGGCGGAAAGTACATTCATCACATCGTTAAAGCTGTCCATGCCTAGTACCATGACATTCAAGTCTTGTGGCTGACGCTCAAGCTTGATTTGTGCATGAGTAACGAGACCAAGTGTACCTTCGCTACCGATAAATAACTGACGCAAATCATAACCCGTGGCATTTTTTACCATACCTCGGTTCAGGTGCAAGATATCTCCTTTACCGGTGACAACGGTCAGTCCCATGATCCATTGACGGGTCATGCCATAGCGAATGACTTTGATACCACCAGCGTTGGTGCCGATGTTGCCACCGATTTGACTAGAGCCTGCTGAGGCAAAGTCGACAGGATAGTACAGATCTTTAGACTCTGCAAACTCTTGTAATTGCTGAGTGACGACACCTGCTTCGATTTCGACCATGCGATCGGCAGGATAAAACTGTCCGATATGATTCATTTTATCCATGCTAACCACAATCTCGCCATTGGCAGCGACCGCGCCAGCAGATAGACCAGTACGACCACCACTTGGTGTCAATACCACATTGTGCTCATTGGCAAGTAATACAATAGATTGTACTTGCTCAGTGGTTTTTGGAAAGACAATCGCAGCAGCGGCAGGCGCAAAGTGCTTGGTCCAGTCTTTGCCCCAATGCTCTAAACTTTCAGCATCGGTTTTGATTTGGCTGGCATCAAACTGATGGCTATCAGTGAGCGTACTTAAAATAGTTTGGACAGCTGCGGTATGTGTCTCAGATGTGCTTTGGCTAGATAAAGAAGTCATGGTCAAATCTCGGTATAAACGTAAGCGCTATGTATAAATAGTACTATTATATCGCTAAATGGATACCAACGTACCTGTATAGGTATGCTGATGTGATTAGTGTTATATAAATAGAAGTTGGTTACTGTGGTATTGGTAGGGTGATATGATGGCACGGGTGAACATGTGCGTAAATAGTAAACAAACAATTTAATAAACATTATAGGATATGAATTACTATAGCATAAAAAAAATTCAGTCTAGATAATCAATAATTCATCTAATCTGCTAACATCAGCATCGAATTTTGTGTAAGATATCTATACTGTTTTCGTTTCCTCCCTCAGAGGTTATCCTTCAGATAATTTTATAAGACAATTATAGGACAGTTCCCACATGGCGTTATCACTACAAAAAGACAAAATCCGGTTTTTATTGCTTGAAGGCCTACATGCCAATGCGTTAAAAGTATTGGAAGGCGCTGGCTATAACAACATCGAAAATATCAGTCACGCTTTAGATCAAGACGAGCTGATTGAAAAAATCAAAGATGCTCACTTTATCGGTATTCGTTCGCGTACGCAACTGACCCGCGAAGTGCTTGAGCACGCGCATAAGCTGATCGGTATTGGCTGTTTTTGTATCGGTACCAATCAAGTAGATTTAGATGCAGCACGTGATTTGGGTATTCCAGTATTTAACGCGCCATTCTCGAACACGCGTTCGGTGGCGGAGCTGGTATTGGCTGAAGCCATTATGCTATATCGCGGTATTCCTGAAAAGAGCGCTACTGTACATCGCGGCGGCTGGGGTAAGTCTGCAACCAACTCACATGAAGTACGTGGCAAAACCATCGGTATCGTTGGTTATGGCTCTATCGGCTCACAGCTATCTGTATTGGCAGAAAGCTTCGGTATGAAAGTCATTTATCATGATGCTGTGACTAAATTGCCACTAGGTAATGCTGTGCAAGTGGGTAGCCTAGAAGAGCTACTGTCAACAGCGGATATCGTGACGTTACACGTGCCTGATGTACCAAGCACTCGCTATATGATGAAAGCTGAGCAGTTTGCTCAAATGAAGGAAGGCAGCTACTTTATCAATGCTGCACGCGGTACTTGTGTAGATATTGATGATCTTGCTGCTGTGCTAGAGTCAGGCAAGTTATTGGGTGCAGCCATTGATGTGTTCCCAAAAGAGCCAAAATCTGCTGATCAAGAGTTTGAATCACCATTGCGTAAGTTTGATAACGTAATTTTGACACCGCATATCGGTGGCTCAACCCAAGAAGCGCAGGCTAATATTGGTCTTGAAGTGGCTGATAAGTTTGTCAGATACTCTGATCAAGGTGATACAGCGACTGCCGTCAACTTCCCAGAAGTTTCTATTCCATTCAAAGAGCATTCGCATCGTCTGCTACATATCCATAAAAACGTGCCAGGCGTACTTTCACAGATTAACCGCTTGTTTGCTGAAGCGCATATCAACATTTTAGCGCAAAGCTTAATGACTGAAGGTGATGTTGGTTATCTAGTGATGGATGTAGATTATAACGATTCAAGTGCTGCACTAGATCAATTAAAAGACGTAGAAGAAACCATTCGCGTACGTATCTTGTTCTAAACTTAGCATTACTTAGCTTTAAGTAAATACCAAAAAAGAGAGGCTCTATTGATTAGAGCCTCTCTTTTTTTAGTTATGTTCAAAGCTGAATGAGTGTATGTTGAATATTTGGCACACTCTAGGGCGTGTCCTCATTTTAAAAATGGTGATAAAAATGAGATAAATTGCCGTCAAACAAGGAAAATAGCGCAGATAATATCGAGATATTAGTCAGCTATTTGACGCCGTTTGGCAAGATTTAGCTATTTTTAACCCATTTAGATAACTATCGATTGAATTGAGGACATGCCCTAATAACTCGATTTATCCTGCTTTTGCTTTGTTAGCTGCTTCAGCCTTGCGGCGTGCTTCAGCTTTGGCTGCTTTGCGTTTTTCGATGACATCCATGACATCGCTACCAATATGAGCCTCGCCACGTTGTTTGGCCAGTTGCATTTGATGCTCGCGCTCACGGAAGCGTGCTTTTTGTTCGTCAGTCGCTTTATCGATACAGTGCGGGCAAGACTCGCCTTTAATATAGGCAGCGCTTTGCATGTCATCGACGGTAATTGGCATACGGCAAGCAAAGCATTGCTCGTAGTTGCCTTTTTCTAAGTTGTGATTGACTGACACGCGATTGTCAAAGACAAAACAATCACCTTCCCACATAGAGTCGCTGGCTGGCACTTCTTCTAGATATTTTAGGATGCCGCCCTCCAAGTGATAAACCTCTTCAAACCCTTGTTCGCGCATATAAGCAGTAGATTTTTCGCAGCGGATACCACCTGTGCAGAACATAGCAACTTTTTTATGCTTAGCTGGATCCATCTCTTTTGCCACGTATTCTGGAAACTCGCGGAAGGTTTCAGTGTTTGGATTGACAGCATTTTTAAAGGTGCCAATCTGTACTTCATAATCGTTACGGGTATCAATCAAAACCACATCAGGGTCAGAGATTAGCGCATTCCATTCACTTGGTTTGACATAGCGGCCGACCGATTGCAAAGGATCGATGTTTTCGACGCCCATGGTGACGATTTCTTTTTTGAGTTTGACCTTAGTACGATAAAAAGGCTGAGCATCGGTATAAGACTCTTTAAAGGTAAATGTACCAATCGCTTCGATACTGCGTAGGTAATCAAGGACGGTATCGATACCTTGGCGTGTACCAGAAATCGTGCCGTTAATGCCTTCGCTTGCAAGTAACAAGGTACCTTTTACGTCGTTATCGAGCATGGTATTTAAGATAGGCTCACGATACTGCTCAAAGTCAGTAAAGCGTGTGAACTTGTAGAGTGCTGCCACGACGATATTGTTAGTGACACTGTCGTAGGCCGGCGCTGCTTTGTTATCAGTTGCAATGTGGTCTTGGGTGCTACTGTCTTGAGTGGTGCTCATGTTTTTCTCCTGCTGGCTAGGTCGTAAACCTAGTGCGTTGGGTTAACAGTTTAGTTCAAATAAACACGCTATTTTGCCATACTCGTTTGATGTACTCTGGATACAATCTGCGCTCGGCTTCCTTATATCGCATTCATTTGAAATAGACTTTGTCAGTTCAAAATGGGTTATAACACTAGTCTAATTGTGGAATTAGATAATGCGCGCGTAGTGTAGCAAATTTAGCTAGAGTTTTGAATAGTTTGCCATGCTTAGCTTGATATTGTGGAGAGCATTCAACCATTTATGAATAAGATAAGAAATAAAAAAAGCCCAGTAAAATACTGAGCTTTTTTTATATTTACTGCGTAAAGTCGAATATTACTTACTTTGAAACCAGCTATCCGCTTGGCTACGAGCACTAGCAATGTCTGAGCTTGATAAGTTCAAGGCCAACTGACCAATTTTACCACGAGCTTTGTTACGTACTTTTTCATCTAGCATTCCGTCACGGGCAGACAAATCGTACCATTTATAAGCATCGACCAAATTCTTTTGTTTTTCATCTAACAAAGCAAGTGTATAGCTGGCACGGTTATCACCACGCATGGCGGCTTTTTCTAACCAACCACGGGCTTGTTGTAAGTTAGGCTGTACACCTTCGCCGCGCAAGTACATGATAGCCAAATTTAACTGAGCAGGAGCAACGCCTTGCTGAGCTGCTTTGGTATACCACTGAATGGCTTGTTGGGTGTTTTGTGCAACACCTTCACCTTTCTGTAAGCGCTTGGCTAGATAGAATTGGGCATGATCGTTACCTTGGGCAGCACGACTGGATAGCTCGCTGATTGGCATTAGCTCAAAACGTGACGTATCAAGTGGTACGTTTGATATTAACTCAGCGTTGGCAAGACCTGCACAAGAAAACAATGCAGTAAACAACGCAGCTTTTAATAATTTCATAGCAGCTCCAAAATTAGGCAGTTAATAAGCAAAAGAGTTGCACCGCTAAAGAGGTTTAGACGGCGATAACAATTAGGGGGTATCCAGCGAGACTAACTGACCTAATTATTAGCAATATATTTAATGTTTGAGGGTTGGTTAACCTTAATCGACACGATAAACGGTCGAAATTAGGGCGTGGCCAACATTATTTTGCTAGCTTAACACCCAAGTTTACGAAACTCAAATACTAATTACCTAAGTTAACGGTAATTTACCCAATATTGTTTGTAACAAAATCATACAGTTACTCAGATATCAATATTTTGAGGCTAAGAGGCAAGCATCTGCATTGATAATATTAATCTGATGTACGTTTAGTCACTCTGTAAATAGCGACGTCTGCTAACAGATTGGGAGCTTGTCGA
Source organism: Psychrobacter sp. FME13 (assembly GCF_014861395.1). Taxonomy (GTDB): domain Bacteria; phylum Pseudomonadota; class Gammaproteobacteria; order Pseudomonadales; family Moraxellaceae; genus Psychrobacter. The sequence goes on from NZ_RRYV01000084.1 coordinate 6,735, forward strand.
ATCAATGCTTTCATCAGTGGCGTATGACCTTTTTCAGAGTCACTGACGGCAAAGCGATTGACGATATGAATGTCATGCTTAGCACAGAGCTGCTCAAAATCTTTAAACGTACACAGATGAATGTTTGGAGTGTTGTACCACTCGTAAGGCAGTGCCTCTGATACAGGCATCATTCCTTTCAGCCCTAGATGCAGCCGGTTTTGCCAATGGGCAAAGTTAGGGAAGGTGATGACGGCTTCGCGGGCCACACGTAGCATATCAAGCAATAGCACATCAGGCGATTTCACTGCTTGCAGCGCACGGGCCATGACGACGGTGTCGAAACTGTTGTCAGCGAAGCGCGCTAGACCATCATTCAGATCTTGCTCGATAATCGATAAGCCTTTTGCGATGCCATCATTGATTTTTTCTTCGTCAATCTCAAGTCCGTAGCCAGTTACACCGCGATTTTGTTGTAGGTGAGCGAGTAGTTCGCCATTACCACAGCCCAAATCTAGCACATGCGAATGGGGGGCAATCCAACGCTCAGCCAGTTGATGATCCATTCTCATGAGCGTGCTCCTGTGGCAATGTTTTTGCCAGAAATAAATGGTGCTGTTAAAAACCCTTTGACGGCACCCATGTAGCGTGGAATATCAAATAAGAAAGAATCATGGCCATGCGGTGCATCAACATTGATATAGTTGACAGGTTTGCCTGTAGCCATCAATGCGTCTACTATCTCTTGTGAGCGCTCTGGTGAAAAGCGCCAGTCGGTTGTGAACGATACTACTAAGTATTGACATTGGGTATGCGCCAAAGCGGCTTTTAATGCCATGAGTTCTTGGTGGCGAGCTTGTTTGATATCATTTTCTGAATTTGTACCATTATCTTCAGCGTCTGAGCGCTTTGTACTATCAGAGTCATCGATATCTGCTGCTTTTATAGTAGATGCAGTGCTATGTATTGACTGGGGCAAAGGAGACGGCTCACCTATGTCACTGGCATAATCGCGTGTCGGGTCAAAGTAGTCGAGGGCTTTGGTCATCAGCAAATAGGTGTTGGCATCAAAGTTTTCACTAAAGCGCTCACCCTGATAGCGCAAGTAGCTCTCGACTTGAAACTCGACATCATAGCCGTACATGAATTTACCAGATTTTAAATCACGGCCAAATTTGGCTTTCATCGCATCATCAGTCAAATAGGTAATGTGACCGACCATGCGTGCCAATATCAGTCCACGACGAGGGTAGGTACCTGCTTGTAAGTAGCGACCATCTTTGAAGTCAGGGTCAGACAATATAGACTGACGCGCCACTTCGTTAAAAGCAATGTTTTGCGCTGATAGTTTGGGCGTACTGGCAATGATGACACAGCGTTTGAGCCTATTTGGATAGTCGACTGACCATTGCAGTGCTTGCATACCGCCCATTGATCCGCCAACAATGGCGTGCCAGACTTCAATTCCCAAACGGTCTGACAGCATGGCTTGGGTTTTTACCCAGTCTTTAATCGTCACCAGTGGAAAGTCAGGACCATAAACGGGTGGTTCGACACTATCATCTAAGCTGACACTATCTGGATTGATAGAGGTGGGGCCAGTTGAGCCAAAACAGCTGCCAATGTTGTTGACGCAGACCACATAAAATTGATTGGTATCAATTGCTTTATTGGGACCAATCATGTTGTCCCACCAGCCTGCCTTTTTATCATCGGCACTATGAAAACCTGCAGCATGATGGCTGCCAGACAGCGCATGACAAATCAAAATAGCATTGGATTTGTCATCATTGAGCGTGCCGTAAGTTTCAATAATCAGGTCAAAAGAGGGTAGAGTACGGTTGCACTCCAAGGTCAACGGTTCATCGAAATGAAAAATCTGCGGTGTGACGATACCTACCGAGTCTGCTGAAATGGCAGCATCTGATTTATCTGTGGGGGATTGGTCACTGGTATTATTAGGGCGTGCGTTCAAAGCTACCTCGCAAGACAACTGTCATCGATAAAGTAAAAATAATATGGCAACATGCCTTATGGCCATGCTTGTCTATTGTATGGTGATGCGCGAATGAGTACAACCTCCATACAGTGTCTTTCGAGCTAGGTTTTTTATCATATCTCCTATTCTATATAAATCAAAGATAGAGTCAGGTTTATTTTATCCAATATTTGTTGTGCTTTATCTGCCTTTCTTATATCTAAATTGTCATATCTACTTTGTCTCGAGTCGGCTATAGATAGAGGTGTAACGGGTAATTTATGCAGGCTGAATGGGTATAGAGCAATTGCGTATCAAATTGTATTGACACACTTTTACCCTGCGTCATTAAGGGGTAAAATGCTACACTGACAAAGCGTTTATTTAATGGTGACTTCATAATGGTTTGCTACATAATCGCTTTGTCCATAACTGCTTTATCTAAGCCAATACTTTTTCTCATTCACCCAATATCTTCTCTAATCAACATAATAGAATAATGCTGCTATGAAACCTGAACTGCCACCACGTATTGCCGTCTTATTAGTGAATCTAGGTACGCCAGATGAGCCAACCGCGCCTGCCGTGCGTCGTTACCTAAAACAGTTTCTGTCAGATCCACGCGTGATTGAGATTCCCAAGTTTTTATGGGCGATTATTCTCAATTTATTCGTACTGCCCAGTCGTCCGAAACGTGTGGCAAAAGCGTATGCCAGTATTTGGGAAGGCGATTCGCCGATTCGTAAGATATTAAACAGCCAAGTTGAGATGTTAGCGCCGCGGTTAGTAAATATTGCCGCACCGTTTCAAGTGTCTGTGCATTCTGCAATGAGTTATGGTAATCCTGGGTTGCCTGATGTGATGGATGATTTGCGTGCTGAGGGCGTGGATCACTTCGTTATCTTGCCGTTATTTCCGCAGTACTCAGCATCTTCAGGTGGTGCGGTCTATGATGCGCTAACGAAATGGACACTAAAGCAGCGTAATTTGCCGAACTATACCATCGTCAAAGATTACTTTGCGCATCCACTTTATATTCAAGCATTGGCAGATTCGATTCGTCGTTTTCAGGCAGAGCATGGCAAACCTGAAAAGCTAATGTTTAGCTTTCATGGTATTCCGCAGCCTTATGCTGACAAAGGTGATCCATATCCCAAGCGTTGTAAGTGTACAGCCGCGCAAGTGGCTCAAGCGCTCGGTCTAACAAAAGATGAATGGATTATTAGTTTCCAGTCGCGTTTTGGTAAGCAAGAGTGGGTCAAGCCGTATACGGATGTAGTGTTAGACGATTGGGGCAAATCTGGCGTGCGCTCGGTACAAGTCATCAGTCCGGCATTTTCTGCTGATTGTTTAGAAACATTAGAGGAGCTAGCGATTGAAAACCGTGACAATTTCCTCAATGCGGGCGGGCAAGAATATCATTATATTCCAGCACTCAATCTCGATGACAGGCATATTGACTTGCTTGAAGCACTCAGTGCGCCATTGGTGAAAGGTTGGGCAGGTACGTTAGATGGTTGGGCATAAATAATCAGCTCAAAATAGCTAGATATAAAATATCGGATATAATGTTCGGTATTTTTTTTGCTAATAATTTCATAAACTGTCTTTATTAAAATAAAGTTGAGATTTTATGTTGCTAGTATGTAACAATATGCAAAACAAATTCTGTGTTGCGCGATTTGTTTCACATATCCGTGCGACTTTATTTTTTAAGGACACACATGTCTAGCCTTGACGATTCACTGAATTCCATATCATTGCAAAAACCTAATGGTCAACCACCTAATTTACCGTCAATGGATGAATATGGTAATTTATTACCGCAGTTATTAGCAGAGCCGCGAATGTGCCCAGCAGGGTGTGGTATAAGTTGGCTCACTCAAGCTTTTATGATATTCAAAGATCAATTCTTATTGTGGTTAGCGATTGGTGTTGCTTACCTAATCATCGCTGCTATCGGTAGTAGTATTCCTGTTTTAAATTTCATCTTTCCTTTTATATCTTTTGTGTTTATTGGAGGAATAATAAAAGGATGTGCTGATCAAGCTACAAATAGGGAGCTGAAATTCGATCATTTATTTTCAGCTTTTTATACGCACCTTAAACCATTAATTATACTATTCATATTGTATTTAGTAGCTATCATTGTTGTGATGATCCCTATGGTACTTATATTTGGTGGTATGGTCTTTTCTTTGGCTCAGCAGCCAAGTGATACCGCAATGATGGGTATTTTAGTAGGTGGATTATTCGCTGCTGCACTATTATTCCCCGTATTTATGGCAATATGGTTTGCACCTACTTTGATTGTGCTTCACGACATCGAGCCTGTTGAGGCAATGAAAATGAGCTTTAAAGGGTGTTTGAAAAATATCCTACCATTTTTAGTTTTTTGGATAATTGCTCCCATATTTATAATATTAGCGGTTATCTTTACTCTTGGGCTTGCCATACTGGTGCTGTTCCCAATAGGCATGATTACCTATTATACCAGCTACCGTGATGTGTGGACTGATCAGCCATTATCAGTGGAGTAAATCATGTTTGGTAAAGATGATTTTTAGTGAAATTTAATTTATTTCATCATCAACAAAAAAGCACGCTCCATCACATTGGGCGTGCTTTTTATATTTAGGTTACTGCTTCGTTTTTTCTGATGCTAAGCTATTTTTAATACCTTTAAGTTATTTCTATTTATCATTACGATTACTGTATTCTGCCGCCTCTCTATCGGCAATATCCACGATACTAGGATAGTCACTGTCATCTAGATTGTCGTCGACCAATACTTCGTCCACACGTGATTCATCTATATTCTGGCGGTGTATAGGTGTGAGACCTTGTGTAGCATCGCTACCGACTTGTGAGTTATCAAACCCTGCACTGTTGTCAATTACGTCGTCATTATCAATGGTATGCAACATAGGGTTGTCTAAATCAATTTCTTGACTGTTATCATTAATATTGTTGTCACCTTCGATATGATCCATCTCTTCTGATAGTGGGCTTTTGGTATTTTTCATAATGGCATCCTTATTATTATTGGTGATTATCTTTCTGAAAAATAATTGTATTTAGCATAATTAGTATGGCGCGTTATCATAATTACTGGTAGTAGCAAGGTGTGACAGGATGTTCAAAAAATGTAAGGAAAATCGCAGTAAAAAAAATGGCCACCGAAAATTCAGCAGCCATTTTTTTATGATTTAAGGGATGTGGTGTTGTTAGACTGACGCGCTACTTTGCACCAACTTTGGTATTGACCCAACGTATGACAGAGTCTGGTGTGACTTGTGATACTGCCTGAAAAATTTTCGCTGGTATGCCCACAGAGTAATGTGTACGTTTTAGTTTGCGATTAGGACTGCTGGTTAGTTTACACAATGTTTTGGCCACATCGTTGACGTTTAGATTGATGCCTAAGCGATCAATACTCGTCACTTCGATGTCCGCTGTCATGTCAGATTTGACCCATAGAGGCATCACATCAATAACCTTAATTCCTAAGTTTCCATACTCAATATTAAGACCTTCAGTAAGCCCGCGTACAAAAAACTTACTGGCAGAGTAGTTAGCAACTTCAGGCTGACCATAGATAGCAGACGCAGACGATACATTCACGATCTTGCCGTCTTTACTATCGGCCAGATAAGGCGCCAGTTTATGACAGCCGATGAGTACGCCTTTACAATTAACATCGATTAAAGCCAACTGCTCATCTAAGCTAGTGGTTGCTAATGTACCGCTGACCAGTACGCCTGCATTATTAACTAGAGCATCAATACTGCCAAAATTATCGATCATATGACTGATGGCATCGTCCCATGAATCAGGTTGCGTAACATCTAACTGACCTGTGATGACGCGCTGTTTTTTGAGCGGCTTTTTAAACGCTTTGTCTTTCACCGCTTCTGCAAGAGTCGCTGTATTGGTTGCAAACAAGCCAACATGATGGCCTTTTTCTGCCAGTTTTTTGGCTGTGGCCAAGCCAATACCACGTGATGCGCCTGTAATCAATATGTTCATAATAAGTGACTTAATGGTTGTTAATCATGAGTAAACCGAGGTCAGACATTAGATAGGTGATTCCTCGAGATTATATTTATAGTTAGCGAACGACTAAACCGCTACAGTGTTAGCCTACTTAGATGTACTACTTGTACGATCTGCAGTCGGCTGCCTTGTAGCCATTTTAGAGTTCTTTGACTAGGGCGTGTCCTCATTTTAAAAATGGTGATAAAAATGAGATAAATTGCCGTCA
>NZ_RRYV01000085.1 GCF_014861395.1 Psychrobacter sp. FME13
CGTCTATGGGCATCTCACAACTCCATTGTATTCTTGGTCGAAAACAATAGATTAGTGAGGTGCTCTTCTTTTTTCAATCACTTTCGAAGTTGAGAGTGGGGTATAGACTATCCTTGGGTAAGATATATCAAATAATGTACTAATTGGTCAGTGATATGTAACGCTACAACCCGACCATTTTGGTGATAATCGCATAATGGTCTTCGAACATCATGGTAGCGTCTAGCTCTGCCAGCGGTAGCCAAAATGCTTTGGCAGCGTCATCACCACCTTTTACTTTTGGCAGACCTTTTGGATCGTTTTTAAGTTGAAAGTAAAACGCTTGGGTAATCGTGCGGCCACGTGCCGAGCGATATGGGTCGTCAAAAGTATGCTGACTGTGACAAGAGCCACGTAATACTGGTTCAGGAACTTTGAGACGAGTTTCTTCACGCAGTTCACGGATACAAGCGTCAAACAATGTCTCTTTTGGGTTTAAAAACCCACCCGGCAGCGCCCATAATCCACGCCCTGGCATGCTACGGCGCTCTACCAACAAGATATGACCCGACTGTACAATCAACGCATCAGCCGTCATAAAAGTCGGTGGATAGGGAGCTGATTCCCACTGCCTTTTGTACTTGTCGATGAAATCTGCTTCTTCATGTAGCTGTTGGTATTTAGCCGTCTGTTTGAAGTCATTCAATACATTACGAGTAGATTCAGGCGTGCGCTCAGGTGTCGGCGTAGCGCCCATCAAATAACTATCTCGGATAGGCGTCGCCGATAGGTTGTGATAATTGGGCACTGATACCGAATCCCAGTTAGGAAACAATGACAAGTAGTATGATGAGCTGTCTTTTGAATGACCAATCAGGCCGATATCGCTCTGCAAATCACCAGTGACAGATTTTACGCCCGCTTGCACATACTGTAGCCAGCGTGTGTCGTTGTAGAGCGCATCATCTAGACCAACGCAATGAATACGTGCTGCTTCCTCTGCTGAGTAAGCGTCTTTGATCATCGTTGCACGTTCAGCAACGCTAAATGGATTGCGCAAGCTACGAGGCAGGTTGGCTGAGCCAATGAGCATAATCACTTCATCCGAGCGTTTTAATGCTTCGTCGATGACCGCTTTGTGTCCACGATGGAACGGCTGGAAACGACCAATAAAAACCAAATAACGATAGTGCTTATTGTTTTTAGTCAAACTCTGCTCTGATGATTCACTCATGTCCGCCAACTTCCTGCTTTTTATATTTTATGGGTAAAAACAACTTAGTGACCTCAATACTGACACAGCCTATGACTTGCTGACAAGTGTAAAGATGTTTGGTGCGGTATAACCACCAATGATTGTATAACGAAACACCATAAACATAGCTAAAATGTTAATTGGAATGTTTTTTGATCCACGCCGTCACTGTCGGCCAAATCTCTGTAGCCGCATTACGGCTAACCATGATGCGGCTGTGCGTATAGTCATCTAAATCGCCATTACTGCGCGAGTACTCTCGAAAGACGTTATCAGAATTCTTAAAGTCATCAAAAAGCTGCCGACAGCCATAGGCAGGGGAAATAAATTTATCTCCTTTAGCGCTGATGGCGTAGACAGGTATTGTGATATTTGGCATCTGTTGTCGATAGTCCAAAGGCTCATCACCACCATTTGTACCACTGCTAGGCTGGTTAAACGTACTTTTTTTAATAAAACTGCTGTTAAAGTTTTGTTGTAGGTTCCAGTCGTACCACTGGCGCATCGTATAGTCGCTTTCGTCACAGGTGCCCATCTTTAATTTTTTGGCAGGGATACGGCCAAGCAGTCGCGTGAGTGTTTTGGCGGCAATAATTTTTGCATGGCTAATCGGTTTTGATGCTGCGCCATAGGCTTGGCAGGCAAACATGCTGATGCTGTTTATTTTATCGATATAGTATTGGTTCTGAATCAGAAACATAATCAAACCAATACCGCCACCGCTGTGTGTGATGCAATGCAAATTATCGAATTTTAATTCATCAAAAAAGTAACGAAAAGTGGCTTCGTAATCATAGGTGGCAACGGTTTCGAAATTGAATTTTTCTTTGGGCGTTGAGCTGCTACCATGACCGCGCCATTCCATGATGTAACAATGATGTCCAAGGCCAGCTAGATACTCAGCAATTTTGAGACAGGTTTGTTTGTCTGAAAATGTCCCGTGCGTTAGAAATATGTTTTGTGGCTTTATTACAGAGGTATTTGTGGTTAGCGTATCAGTGACTGTGTTAGCTATTTTGCTATCGACAATTTTCCAAACAGCGATTTGTTCGCCATCTTTGGTGGTCACTAGGTTTAGCGTTTGTGTCATCATAAACGAGCTCTCTTAAACTCAAGATATTACAATCAGTATACGCATGAAGTTATTCCTCAGTTATACCACATAGTCAAATCCATATAAATCCGCTACATCGTCATCCTCGCTAACTATACCAATGTATAGCTTGCATTCAGTTTCCTTGTATCAACATTATTTGAACTCAGCTATAGTTATCAAAAATTATAGGTACAAAAAAACTGTCAATCATAACGATTGACAGTTAGGTTTTATCTTCAACGCTTATGAAGCTCATTTAAATAACGGTTGGTTGAGCTGGAGGCAGACTTAGTCTTTGTTACTAAATTCCTCAAACGATGCGACCGCTTCAGCAGCATACATCATAGAAGGGCCGCCGCCCATGGCCACACATACACCAAGTGTTTCAGCCACTTCTTCCTCAGTTGCTCCAAGTCGCACTAATGCTTTGGTATGAAACCCAATACAAGCATCGCAGCGTGCGCCAACTGCCAAGGCTAGTGCAATAAGCTCCTTAGTTTTTTTATCTAATACGCCGTCAGCCGTTGCTGCAGCACTCAGTTGAGAAAATGCCTTAGTTGTTTCAGGAATGCTTTTGTGTAGTTTCATCATATTGCTAGAAACATGTTTAGTAATATCGTTAAAGGATTTACTCATGGAATGCTCCTTATCAAGTGTTTTGGGCTAGGGCGTGTCCTCAATTCAATCGATAGTTATCTAATGAATCGAAAATGGCAAATCTTGTCAAACGGCATCAAATAGCTTATGAATATCTCGATATTATCCGAGCTGTTACCCTTGTTTGACGGCAATTTATCTTGTTTTTATCGCCATTTTTAACATGAAGACACACCCTAGTAATTTCTCATAATAGAAATCATTTAATATATCTTATTATAATATATAAAATTAAATATTAATTCAAGATCGTTTTTTGATCATCGTATGTCATTAATCATATTGTGGTACTTAAAATGAAAAAATTGGGGATAAAGAATCGCCGTGAATATAAACATGTTGGCAAAACTCGCCTTAGATGCAGTGAGCCAAAGATGAATCATAAAGATGAGCCATATAGGTTTGTTATAACTTGATAATTACATCAGCTGTCTTTATATAAAAGAGAATGTATCAGTCATTATGTTTGCTATATTCAAGCTTTTTATTTGTACGTAGTAGAGGTAGCTTTGAAAAAATGGATTCACGCCTGCCATTGAAAAAACCGATAGCAGTCATTTGTCGCTACTATGGTTTAATTCATAGTAGCACGGTCGGAATTGTCGCCTGAGTACGGTATAATACTTAATATAAACGTATCACTATTTTTGACAACGGCGTGCGGCATTATAGAAAGCTAGCTGTGATGATTGATACTCCATATAATTTATACAAGTTACCTATTATATAAGCTACCTAAATTTAACATTCACGACACAGCAGCCAAGACAGATATAGCGCTTGTGTCATAACGGATAGGACGTATTATGAGTGAGAATGAGCAAGTAGCACCATCAGCAGACTATGAATCAGCGTTAGATACCGATCAGGCTGAAGCAAAAAGTAATATTACCATTACCGAATCAGCCCAAGGCTACTTGGCAGATTTGTTGTCTAAACAGGATACAGATGGTATCGGTGTGCGTATTTTCGTTGAGCATCCTGGTACACCGCGTGCAGAGTGCTGCATGGCTTATAACCAGCCAGGCGAAGAAGACAGCGCTGATTTATGTTTTACCTATGAAAGCTTTTCTGCATTTATCGAAGCGGCGTCAGTACCTTATCTAGAAGATGCGGTTATTGATTATAATAAAGACCGTTTCGGTGGTCAGCTGACTTTCCGTGCCCCAAATTCTAAAGTGCCAAAAGTAGGCGCTGATGCTAGTGTGGAAGAGCGCATCAACTATGTATTACAGTCAGAGATTAACCCTGGCTTGGCCGCGCATGGTGGTGATGTACAACTGCTTGAGCTGATTGAGGAAGAAGGCATTGGCTTGACTGCAGTATTAAAATTCGGCGGTGGTTGCCAAGGGTGCTCAGCCGTTGACATGACATTGCGTCAGGGTGTTGAAGTGCAGCTGAAACAGCAAATTCCAGAATTAACGCAAGTGGTTGATGATACTGACCATACTCGTACTGAAAACGCTTATTATAAATAAAAGCAAGCCAGATTAGTGTACGAGGACACTGACGAGCTTTATTGTTAATGAGCTTTTATGGTTGTGTCATAAGTGACTGTACAATAAGTTTCTGAACAATACATGCATGTACGATAAATGCCTATACGATAAGTGATTGGTTGTTTTTTTTAGAAAGAAGTTGAGTTATGATTAACTCAGCTTTTTTTATGCCTCTCATTTAGCAATGAGCATTGAGCGATAAGTATTTAGCAATGGATATTTTGACATAGACTTTTTAATTATAAAGTATTTACTTAATCATAAACGAATATGTAGGAGAATAGTATGAGTGACGGACAACCAACCGATACCCCACGTCTTGAAACCTTGGCAATTCATGCCGGTTATAGTGTTGAGCCTACGACCAAAGCAGTTGCAGTACCTATCTATCATACTAGCTCGTACGCTTTTGATAATACTCAGCATGGTGCGGATTTATTTGATCTAAAAGTCGCGGGCAATATCTATACTCGTATCATGAACCCGACCAATGCTGTATTAGAAGAGCGCGTCGCAGCACTGGAAGGCGGCATCGGTGCGCTTGCTGTGGCATCTGGTATGGCCGCCATTACTTATGCGATTCAAACCATCTGTGAAGCGGGTGATAATATCGTGGCGGTATCGACCCTATATGGTGGTACTTATAATTTATTTGCTCATGCGTTGCCGCGTCAAGGTATCGAAGTACGCTTCTTCGACCATAAAGATCCTGAAGCGATCCGTGATTTAATCGATGATAAGACTAAAATGGTCTTTGCTGAGAGTATTGGTAATCCACTGGGTAATATTGTCGATATTCAGGCGTTAAGTGACATTGCGCACGAATATGGTGTGCCAGTCGTGATTGATAGTACGGTTGCGACGCCTGCGCTATGTCGTCCGTTTGAGTTTGGTGCGGATATTGTCATTCATTCATTGACCAAGTATATGAGTGGTACAGGTACTTCGATTGGTGGCGCGATTGTCGATAGTGGCAAATTTCCTTGGGGCGACCATCCTGAGCGCTTCCCATTATTGAACACGCCAGATCAAAGCTATCATGGCGTAAACTTTGTTAAGGATGTGGGTGCAGCAGCGTTTATCGCTCGTGCTCGTGTGGCACCGCTACGCAATACTGGCGCAGCGCTTAGCCCGCTAAATGCGTTTGGTATTTTGCAGGGTATGGAGACATTGAGTTTACGTATGGAGCGCCATGTGCAGAACGCGAAAGCAGTTGCTGAATACCTACGAGATCATGAGAAAGTGGCTTGGGTGAAATATGCAGGATTGCCTGATCATCCTGAGCATGCGCTTGCTAAGAAGTATATGAAGGGTACTCCTTCTGCTATCTTAACCTTTGGTGTTAAAGGCGGGCTAGAAGCTGGCGCTCGCTTTATCGATGCACTGCAGTTGATTACGCGTTTGGTTAATATTGGTGATGCCAAATCGTTGGCTTGTCACCCAGCGACCACGACCCATCGCCAGTTGAATGAGCAAGAACTTGCCAATGCTGGCGTGAGTACTGATATGGTACGACTGTCGATTGGTATCGAACATATCGAAGATATCAAAGCAGATTTAGAGCAAGCTTTGGCTTTAGCTTAGGGCGTGTCCTCAACTCAATTGATAGTCATTTAAATAGAGTAAATAAAAAGCCCATATCGAATTCGATATGGGCTTTTTCGTAAAATAAATGCTAGGCCATCTCATCAGTTATTGGTTTAATCACTAAGCAGATAGTACACGCTGCGCAATATCTTTATAATCTTGTGAGACGAGGCGCGGTCCAAACTGTTGTATCACTTGTGCTGCCACTGCTCCAGCAAGTCGTCCGCATTCTGGCAAGCTATAATGCTGTGATAAGGCATATAAAAATGCACCTGAGTAGTTATCACCTGCGCCATTGGTATCGATGACATTGGCGACAGCAGGCGTGGCGACTTCATAGATTTCAATCTCTGATTTGTCATCGGGCTTATGAGCGATAGTTGCCCCATTAGGGCCATCAGTCACAACCGCTGTGTGACAATAGTCAAGCAGGGCACGTGTTGCCGCTTTAATTTGTTTCTTTTCCGTAAACAACTTAGCTTCCTCACTATTACAAAATATCACCGCAACTTTGTTACCCAGCATATTGAGCAAGCCGTCTTTGGCAAACTGGACTACTGCAGGATCAGCAAAGCTTACTGCAATCTTTGTATTATGAATACCGGCTTGTTGACGTAACCGGGTCATTGCTGGTTGGATGCTCTCAGACATGGCTAAATAGCCTTCTATATATAGCCAATCTGCTTGTGTCAGTGCCTCAAACTCAACATTATCAGCAGTGATGTCGCTTGAGGTGCCGAGATAGGTCTGCATGGTACGTTCGCCATCTTCAGTGACCGCGACCACACAGGAGCCAGTCACGCCGCCAGCATGAATAGATTTTTCTGAAGTTGTTACGCCAGCTTCTAGCAAGTCCTTTAGGTAAAAACTGCCTTGGTGGTCATCACCAACACGGCAAGCATAAAAAGGCTTGCCACCTAGGCTAGCGAAAGTATACATCGCATTAGCTGCTGAGCCGCCACCAGCTTGCTTTGATGGGTCAATATTAGCAAGTTTGAAGTATGCAAGTAGTTGTTGTTGCTCTTCGATACCAGCCAGTGTCATATGACCTTTAGTCAGATCCGTCTCTTCTAGTGCTGCGTCAGACAGCACATATTCGTGATCAACTAACGCATTACCTATCGCCATTACATCGTACATTGCTTACTTCTCCTAAATTGATTTATAAACGCATATTTTTTAAATAAGGATGTCTCTAGATATTTATTCCGATTGCAGTTCAAGTAGTCGTTGATACAGCGCATTCTTTTTTACACCGGTAATATCAGCGGCTAATGTGGCTGCCTTTTTGACGGATAAATCCTCCAACAGACGCTGTAATAATTTATCGTGAACACTGATGTCATCGGCATCTTGTGTGACGTCTACACCAGCGACGACTACGACTATCTCACCGCGCTGTTGATTGTCATCTGCTTTGACAAACTCAACCAAATCGCCAAGTGTACTCTTGCGTACTGTCTCAAATGTTTTGGTCAATTCACGGCAAAACGCGACCTCGCGATCTGCCCCAAATATCGCTGCCATATCTTCTAAGCTGGCAAGAATACGATGCGGTGCTTCATAAAATATTAGCGTTTCGGTACGTGAGTTTAAAGCAGCCAGATGTTTTTGGCGACCATGTGTTTTTGCAGGTAAAAAACCAATAAAACTAAAGCGGTCTGAGGGCAGTCCTGCGACTGACAGAGCCGCAATAGCAGCGGATACGCCAACGATAGGTGATACGGTAACACCAGCAGCATGTGCTGCTTGTACCAACTGATAACCTGGGTCACTGACTAGTGGCGTGCCAGCATCGCTGATCAAAGCAACCGAGTGACCTTGTTCAATCATCTCAATGATTTTCGGTGTTTGAATGGCGCTATTGTGCTCATGATAGGCCCACAGTTTATTGTGACCTTTTTGCTTTTCGGTGGTATCCGTATCGTCTGCAGTACTGCCTTTGGTATCAATACCGAAATGTGACAATAGCTTGCCTGAGGTGCGGGTATCTTCGCAGGCGATGATTGCGACCTGCTTTAAGACATCAATTGCATGCGGCGTCATGTCGCTGAGATTACCAATTGGCGTGGCAACGATGTATAGACAAGCTGGCATCGCGGTAGGGGTAGACATGAAAACCTCGGGTCATTAAAAAGAATAAGGCACAGTTCCCATATAGTCATCGTCTATTTATTTTTCAGTTAAATAGTGAGCGTTTAAATATCTATCGATGATATCGCTAGGCGTGCGAAAGTGGTTAGTTTAGCATGATGTGCTATGATAATTCTGCAATGTTAACCAGAGAAATCGACATCATGGTGCAGCATAAACCTCTGACTCTTATTTCACCAAAACAACGTCAAGGCGTCCAGTTTGAACAGCATGCGTGTGAGTTTTTACAGGCGCAAGGATTAAGACTGATTGCACAGAATTGGCAACAGCCAAAAGTAGGTGAGCTAGATTTAGTCATGATGGAAACAGGGCGGGCATGGTCAACGCTGGTATTCATCGAAGTACGGCAACGTAAACAGTCAGGATTTGGTGATGCCGCGCTGAGTGTGACGGCGAGCAAACAACGTAAAGTGATTAAAGCTGCTCGCTACTTCTTGCAACAGCATCCTGAGTTTAGTGACTATGAATGTCGGTTCGATGTCATCGCCTATAATACGGTTGATAAAAACACACAGAAAAGCGGTATAAAAAGCGACATGACAGACAATCAACCGGACTGGCTACAAGGGGCGTTTATTGCCAGTGCGTGGTAATCGTTTATAGATTTTTTATTTTTTGGGATCACATAATGCTTGGTATCAAGCTTGCGTTACCAAAAACCTAACTTCCTTCAGCAAAAATTAAGTAAAGTAGCTAAGCTTATAACAGCTAGATTTACAACAGCTAAAACAATACCATTAGCTAACCTTCTATCATCGTCACAATTATGTTTTAAGAGGTAACTCATGACACGGATGCATTTGCGCACTGCTATTTTTGGTTCATCACGCCGTATTACCATTGGCACGATGCTAATGGCTAGTATCATCACCACTGGCTGTACTACTAACTATTTGACCAATAGTACAGAGGGTACCTATGGTGTACCGATGACAGAGCGTACTATTCCGCAACGCCTGCTGGATCGGAGTATCGAGCATACCGCCAAAATAAACGTTTATGGATTACAAGAAGACCTGCAACAAACCAGCCGCATGAGCATTGATAGCTTTAATAGTGAAGTGTTGCTGACAGGTGAAGTGCCTACTGAAGCCATCAAAACAGAGATAGAAAAAGTCGTCAGTTCTATGCCTGATGTGCGTCGCGTTTATAACGAGTTAAACGTGAGTGCCTCAAAAGGTTACAGCTCCACCGTGCAGGACGGTTATATCACCTCAAAACTGCTGGCGAAAGTGGTCGCTAGTAACGGTGTTAGTACTTCACAGATTAAAGCGGTGAGCGATAACGGCGTGGTTTATATCATGGGACGCATGACACCGACTCAACAGAGTAATCTCATTGATATTGCCAACACGACGGTTGGTGTGACAGAGTTGGTATTATTGACAACAGTCGTCGATGATAGTGGCGTACAGATAAGCGAAGACGATATTATGTCTGATAGCACTTTGGCAGATACAGCTTCAGCACCAGCCGTAAAAGGAGTTGCTGCTGCTAACCCAAGTCCAGTCAGCTCTAATTCAACTAGTTCTAACTCAGTGAGCTCTAATGAGTCCGCTGCCAGTTATTCAACCAGCACCGAGGCAACACCCGTTATAGTCACAGAAGAAGGCACAACAGGTGAGCAGCCATCATCAAGCCCTTACATTGATCTGTATAAAAATCAGTAGTAAAGCGAAAGCCGATAAGCAGTCATCATAGTTGAGCCACTGCAAAACCAATACTGGGTGCATTTTTCTTAGTTTTTGTTTGCTGTACCTCTATTTGCTTAGCCTCTGTCTGCACAGGCACAGCAAGCGAGGAAAATGTATGCCAGTATCGCAAAGTCATATTTGTATCTCGTTTATTTAGGACTGACGATACTTAACTTATAAACCAGATAGATCCAGATAAAGAAGTAATGGCTGTTAAGTGATTGATGTCAATGACAAGAACACTAAACAGCACTAACAGGAAAAACACGATAAATCCTGAGTTAGTCAGTAAAATATAGGCAATCAGCAAACGAGTAGCCAGTAAGATCACAAGCAGTACTTGTAAAGTAGGTTATCGTCATGCTCATAATTGTTTATAAATATAATAGGGATACTGGCAATGAAGGATTTGGCTAAAGGTTCACGACAAAGCATCACAAGCAATGATATAAGAAGCAATGACATAGAAAATAATGTTCATAAGCAAAACAAACAAGCTTCAACATTCACAAGCCTAGGTCTGACAGCAGTACTGGCCATAGGTGGCATCGCATTAGCCACACAGAGTGCACAAGCAGTATCACCGCTAACTGTCGTCAATGGCATTACCTCAAGTGGCGGCGTGGGCGTTAGTAAAGATATTCTCTATGGCGATGAGCCTTTACAAGACTTGGATATTTATTATCCCAAACCTCTAGCCCAAGCAATGAAAGCACAAAACGTGATTGAAGATACATATCCTATGGTTGTTTTTGTCTACGGTGGTTCGTGGGAAAACGGTACCAAAGAGCAATATGCTTTTGTTGGTAAGAGCCTAGCGCGAGCAGGCTACGTGACCGCAGTGATTAACTATCGGAAGGCACCCGAACATCCATATCCTGACTATGTAGAAGACACGGCAAAAGCAATTGCATGGAGCCATGACAACGCTAAGACATTACATGCAGATTCTAAGCGTATGGCTGTCATGGGACAATCATCGGGCGCATTTAACGTAGTAGCAGCTGTGTCTAACGAGGATTTTTTAGCACCTTATGGTATCAAGCCAAGTGATATTAAAGCGGTAGTTGGTATCGCGGGTCCTTATAGCTATGACTTTAGGCAGTTTGATAGCGCCACGGCTTTTCCTGCCGATGCGACTCCTGATCAAGTCATGCCCGACAGACAGTTAAAAGGCGAGCAGCCGCCTTATCTATTATTGACTGCTGAAAATGATAAGATTGTCTACGACGTAAATACGATTAATATGACAAAAGCGCTAAAAGATTATGGCGCAAGGGTAGAGGTCAGTGAGATAGAAGGTGCCAGTCATGCGACCAGTATCGGTGCGATGGCACCACCACTGCGTTGGTTGAATGATGTGCGCTCACAAGTGCTGACTTATCTGGATAAAGAGCTGAAATAGCTCATTCTCTGACTATAACTCTACAAAAGGTTAGTATCACTATTTACAAGTACCACTGTTTATAAGTAATATTGCTTAAGTATCAAAGAATAAATCCTCAACTGGCATAGCGCTCGTTGGGGATTTTTATTGTGTAGGGCGTGTCATCAATTAGCACATTAATACATTTAGTGGTTTTAAAACGGTTGAATTTATTAATACTATAATAAAAACCTGTCAATTCAATGCGCTATTCCCTTATGATAGAAAACAGACATTATCGAATATATAGTAAAAACGAAAAGTTCTAAGACAACGTTTAAAGCGGTGAAACACCCACTGAGCCCAAAGGACGATTATCATGACTATATTTATGCGACCACTCAAAATTGCACTACTAAGCTTAACGTTAGCAGCACCTTCATTAGCATTTGCCATCGGTGGCAATGATCCTGTTCCAGGAATTGATATTATCATTAAAAAAAATCCTGGCTCAAAACCTATTGCTAATATACCGTTAACTGATTCAGAGATGAGTCAATATAATGCGCTCAAAGAGAATGATCGTCCTGTTTATTTAAGCAAGGTTATAGTGCCAAAGTTAGAGCAGGTCAATAAAAAATACGATTATGATATTAAATGGGATGACATTATCGAAAAAGGTGTTAATCAAGATTGGTGCACACCAGAACGATGCAATATGAAGACGAGAGTCGTCATACAGCTTGAGATTCCAGAGAGCTTGAGTCAATCTGATGTTAAGTTTAGCTTGGCGAGTCAGTCAGATACCGTGATAGAAAAACGGGTGGTGTGTCAAAAAGTATGCTGATTAAAACTTGAACAATTTTTGAAGCCTTGAAAGCCCTATAGAATCAGAGAACTTAGCATAGATTTCTTATTGACTTCTATCGCCAGCATACTTTTTAGAACACCACCGAAAAACGTACCATAAGGCGAGTTACTCAAATGGAAAGACGTTAAAATTTTGGTATATCATTTAGCCTCTTTTATCGTCCAAGCAACCATTACGATGACTGTTTGGGCAGTGCTACTTATAATCAGTGCTTATAGTCGATGCGCGACAGTAGACTGAAAGCGCCTGATATTATATCCAGTCTATGTAAAATTGATGATATGTATATGTCATGTGCGCTTATACACAGACAGTGCTGTAAGATGTTCAAACTCTTGTTATAATGTTGCCATTCAAATAATACCCATTTATATAAGACAGGATATTTTATGAGCATGAACGCTGACGATTTGATTGCATTTTTACAGACTCACTTTCCAGACGCTTTTATTCAAGCAGCCAATCAAGGCAATAAGTTTGATGTGCGTGTGGTTGATGCCAGTTTTGAAGGCAAACGTGCCGTCCAACGTCAACAAGCGATTTATGCGTTAGTAAACGATAAAATTGCCAGTGGTGATATTCATGCGCTTAATATTCAAGCATTGACACCTGCTGAATGGGAAACTCAGCAAAAAGGCTAAGCTTTATAGGGTGTGTATAGAATTCAAATCAGGGGCAACCAGATAAAGACACAAGCAAGCATTACCGCCGCTGCATAGCTATCTTTGAGCTTATCATATCGCGTGGCAATGC
>NZ_RRYV01000086.1 GCF_014861395.1 Psychrobacter sp. FME13
TGACTATCTCTGCGAGCAGTTACGCTCGCCTAGACTGATTGTTGCGTAAGTCCTATATATTTTCTTTTATCGACATAACGACATGGATCAATGCTGCTTGGCTTGGCTATAGTTTGCTCGCAGTGTTAATAATAGTACTCGCCATATCGTCTCAACGTTGGCTACTGCTGTACCTATTTGGTGGTATGGCCTATTGGCTAGCCGTTGAAATCATCCACAGCTTGATATTGAGTCACTTTATGCTATCAGAATGGCACAGTTATATTATCGCCATGGGTATCAGTTGGTTGCCACTAGCAAGTTGGGTATTATATCGAGCATTACGTTACGATGATCTTAGCCAATCTGTGCAACTACAGCGTGAGCTAGAAGCATCTCGCTATATCGAGCACACGCCTGTTTATGATGATGACTATCAGCCACGCTTCCATTAGTACGCTCAATACCATATCAATCATACTGACGTCATCAATCATACTGACGTCATCGAATGTTACAAGATACTTAACACTCCCTACGTAACTCCTAAAGAATTAAATGCCATCAATCAGTTATAATCTAATTATATATTTGTCGCAAAAATTGTTATAAAGTACGCATTGTTTTGCGTCTCATTTTTTAGGAGTTCGATTATGTTTACTATTCCTGTGTTAGATATTAAGTCTGATCCTTTAGACGTATTGTTGGCGGTGATTGGTTACCGTTTGTCTATGCTCGCTGATAGCGATGATGAAAAAGTGAAAGCACTATTTGCTGACCGTAGTGTGACTATCGAATTTTCTAGCACTGAAGCTGATATCGCCCGTTACTTTGTCTTTGATAATGGCGACTTTAGCCAATATAGCGGTCATGCAAAATCGGCTGATTTGACCATCAACTTTAAAGATTCTATGACTGGTGTTAAGCTGTTGACTAAAGGCAACTTGCCAGCCTTTATGACAGCCGTTCAAGAAGGCAACTTGAGCATCGAAGGTGACTACAGCTTAATGATGTGGTTTAATAAACTTGCCAAACATATCGTTCCAGAAGTTCCAGAAGAGTGCAAACCATACCTTCAAAAAGCAAAGCCTTATGCTTACAAAGCACAGAATTTTGCCAATCACTGGATTGGTGTTGCCAAGCACAAACTGGGCAAATAACCAGATACCAACTATCAGATACAAATCATCAGAACACCGAATGGCAAACTGAACATCACATAGTTACTGTTAATCTGCTCTATTGTATTTAATATAAATACAATAGAGTGGCGCTCTGATTTTCTAAAAAGGTTACGGTATACTATATCGCAGACTTTTTTATTTTTTTAAAAAGACAAAAAATCGTTAGATTTACTTAATATCGTTATAAAAGGACTTATCTCATGGCAGGATTACTTAGCATCTCAGAACCTAATGCCAGTAGCCCCACTAGCTCAGTAGACAATCAAAATAACAGCAACAGTGACTTTTTGGCCAACCTAGCCACAGATGCTACTACAGCCAACCAAAAAACCACTCACAAACACACTCGTGCAGACATCGAAAAACTGTTTGATTTGCCTTTGATGGACTTGCTGCTACAAGCACAAACGATACATCGAGAGAACTTTAAAGCCAATGAAGTACAAATCAGCACCTTGTTGTCTATTAAAACAGGTAACTGCCCTGAAGATTGCGGCTACTGCTCACAGTCAGGTCACCATCGCGATACTACCAAACTCCAAGCCGAAAAACGCATAGAGGTAGACAAAGTCATTGCCGCTGCCAAACGTGCCAAAAACAGCGGCTCTTCACGTTTCTGCATGGGTGCAGCCTGGAAACATCCAAGCGCAAAAGATATGCCCTATGTTGTCGAGCTAATTAAAGAGGTCAAAGCATTAGGGCTTGAGACCTGCATGACGCTTGGTATGTTAGATACCAATCAAGCGACTCAATTGGCAGATGCTGGATTGGACTATTACAATCATAACCTAGACACCTCACGTAGTTATTATGAGCAAGTCGTCAGTACACGTAGCTATGACGAGCGCTTAGATACGATAGACAATGTCCGCAACTCAGGCATCAATGTCTGTAGTGGCAATATCGTCGGCATGGGTGAAAGCCGTGAAGACCGTATCGACTGGGTACATGAACTGCTCAAAATGCCAAAAGCGCCTGAGTCGATACCCGTTAACTTACTCGTACCTGTTGCAGGCACACCTATTGGTGACAAAGTATTGGCCGAGGGTCAGCTGTCTGTGCTTGAGTGGATTCGTACTATCGCTGTGGCGCGTATTTGCTGCCCGACCAGTTATGTACGTTTGTCTGCTGGTCGCGAGAGCCTGTCTGACTCTGAGCAGGCATTGGCCTTTATGGCGGGTGCAAACTCGTTCTTTTATGGTGATAAACTGCTGACTACGGGCAATGCCAGTCAATCAGGTGACGATAGACTCATGCGTGAGCTTGGTCTCACCAAGCAGTTTGCCGCACCAAGAGCACCCAAAGTATTGCCTGTAATGGATGCCATGAATGGTCATCAGACGCAAGTAGTGTTGGCAGATTAGTATAAATTACAAGCTGAGCAAGAGAGACTAAAATGGCAGATTATTTTAACTGGATTAAGGCGGCACACATTATCTCGATGGTGTGTTGGTTTGCGGCGATATTTTATTTACCGCGCCTGTTTGTCTATCATGCAATGAGCGATGATGCCATCAGCCAAGAGCGCTTTAGCATTATGGAGCGCAAGCTCTACCGCGGTATCATGACTCCATCGATGATAGCCACATGGATCTTCGGTCTATGGATGTTAGGGCTAGGCTGGGATGTTTACAAAACCCAAGGCTGGTTGCACATCAAACTGCTATTAGTCGTATTACTATCAGGCTATCATGGTGCTTGCGGCTTGTATCGTAAAAAGCTCATTGATAACCCACACTATAAATCACATAAGTTTTGGCGTTGGTTTAATGAAATACCCGTATTTGCCTTAATATTTATCGTTATTTTGGTCGTGGTAAAACCTTTCTAAAATTAGCAAAATGGTTGACACTCAACAATCAAAAGCGTCCATCACTAATATAAGTGACGGACGCTTTTTTATTAAGGTCGGTTGTATCTTAAGGGAGCCGGACTCTCATACTAGACACTAGGACGCATGATTTGATAGACATTACTTAAGTCATAAACGCGGTAACGGGCAGGTTCGCGGCGGTTTTCACCAGCATAGCTTAATATTAACGCTTGCTTCGCACGCTCATCGACCCAGCCGACAAACAACCCACTGTGCTCGACGTCATTATAACCATGGTTGATATAGTACAGCCAATCCCCAACCTCTATCTCGCCACTACTAGCATAAGGTCCTTGACCATAAATGCCTTTGTGAACCGTATCACGCGTCACCCCTGCCCGGTTAAATACCGCGTTTAAATAATCCCAGCAACCACCTTGGATAATAGTACGTTCATTAAGCGCCATCTTACGAGCGGTACTGACCACCTCACGCGCAGCAGGGCTGCTTTGCGTTTCTGCACTACTTAATAGCGGTAAATACTTACTATCGACATTGTCATAATTACCAGATAAAAACGCAGGTAACACCGTAGGCGCTTGATGCGATACGTCTGGATAGCGATAGGAAGTCGTTGATTGAGCTGATTTCTGAGCGATTAGCGCGCTCATACTATCTGCCTGAGCCTGACCTATCAAGCTAAAGGAAAACAATAGACTACATGACGCTGTCACCGACAACTTCAACATGGATATACGCAACATGACTGATTCCTTGTCTATAAGACATAAATAGGTAAGCGAAAATAATAGGCGCTTTTCAACCTTACTTATAAACTATTTATACGGAGCGTTGCAAGTATCGTTCAAGATATTAGTCAGCTAATTGACACCGTTTGGCAAGATTTAGCCATTGTTAATCCATTGGGATAATCATTGGTTGAATTGAAGACACGCCCTAAACACGGTATAAGAAACCTTGAGTTACTACTTACTATTAAAATTAAGTTGGGTTATTATTCTTCCAAATAAACAAAAACTTGGAAATCCTAATGTTCACCATTAAGACACCAATTGTCATTGGACTTTTGATAGCATCATCGATGACTTATGCCAATGATGAATGTATCAAGCCTCAGGTTGCCGATGCCATACAGGTAACCTGTTTAACAACAAGTAATATAGTAATTGCGACACTTGATGGTGCTTTGTGGGCGTTGGTAGACGCGAAAGGAGACGCACTAACAGACTATACGTTTGACCGAATGCGCTCTATAAATGATGATCTGATCGCTGTGGCCCATGCTGATAAGGTAGGTGCCATTACCACACAAGGTAAGCAAGTGTTGCCTATGATTTATGACAACCTTCAGTTTTATCCCAACCAATACTTTCGTCTTAGGCAAGGTGACAAATATGGTGTCGCTGATGCTTCAGGAAAAGTTGTATTGCCAGTAGCGTATGATTGGATCGATAGCCTAGATGATGATCAAAATCGAGTATTGATGGCAAAGCAGCAAAAAAAAGGCTTGATAGATAATGAAGGAAATATCATTTTGCCTGCAAAATATGACAGGTTATTTTGTTGTAATAATTCTAATTATGGAAAGGTCGCTATAGGCAATCGCTATGGACTAACCAGCGCTTCGGGAATGTTATTAACCCCAGTTGAATATCAAGATATTCAGATGTTTTCATACAACCCGACGGTTCTAAAGGTAAAAAAACAAGATAAATGGGGCTTGATGGATGCAACAGGTAAGGTTCTAAAGCCTTTTGAGTTTGATAGGCTACCTAGCTTCTATATAGATGAGACAGGACTTCAACAATTTAAGAAAGACGGCAAGTATGGCTTTATGAATAACAAAGGGACTGTCGTTCTATCTGCTAATTATGATGATATCGATACTTTCAATGAAGACACCTATGAATTGAGAAACGACAACCTCTATGGTCTTGCTGATGCAGCAGGTAAGATCATCACACCTGTCACATACGACTTCATTGGTTCGCGTGATGAACAAGGATTGATAGAGGTCGAAAAAAACCAAAAATTAGGCCTCATCAATATTCAAGGAAAAGTCGTATTAGCAGCAGAATACGACGAACTCGGCTCTCCATATAACGAATCAGGCGTCAGAGAGATCAAAAAAAATGATAAATATGGACTGATAGATCGTCAAGGAAATATCTTGATACAGCCTGAATATGAAGCACTCTTTTGCTGTTCTTCAAATGGCTTTGGCTTTATAGCAAAAGATGGCTATGAAGGTATTGTTGACCCATCTGGTGAAATATATTTATCTGAAGATTATACTTATCTAGGGATATTACCCAACGGACTATTGGTGGTCGAGCATAACGGTCTACAAGGCTTCGCCAACAAAGAGAAACAGCTAATAACGGCTATAGAGTATAAGGACATATCACTATTCAGTGATGGCTTATCAGCGGTCAAAAAAGAGGAGAAATGGGGTTATATTGATACCTCAGGAAAGCTCGTAATCCAAAACATCTATGACAAGGCAGAGGATTTCCATGATGGTGTCGCAGCTGTCAAAAAAGGCGACCAAACATGGTTTATTGATAAACGAGGCCGTAAGGTCTCACCTCCTCGATAAGATTAGCTACTCTAACTCTAGTGCCAGTCTTGGCTTTAAAGTTATAGATATGTACTAATCACTATTCATCTTGATATTCACATGACGCTTAGATAGCGCCTGCCCTTGCAAAATTGCTTTGGCAGCGGTGGCTTCTTGAACACTATCAAAACCACTAATATGGTATTTACAGCTATCACTAGCATCAACTATCTGTAGCTGCTCGCCAATGAGCTTTGCTGTATCGCCATCTGTCAAATGGATATGCTCGCGCTTACCATTATTGTCATGCACCAGCTCACCAGTACGCACCCATAATATGCCGCCACTAATGGTTCCTGCCATGGCTTTTTTTTGTTTTTGTCGTTGTCGGTTGAAAACAAAACTACCAACGATAAGTAATGCTAACGCACCAATAGCAAGGCGCTCAGACAAAAAACTCATTGCCATAGCGACTGCCACTGCCCCTATTAATAATGCAGAGCCAAACCAAAACATACCGTTGTCAGTCGTTTGCGATTGACTTTGCAAGGTGATTTTGGCGCCATCATCGGTCAGCTTTAGCATGCATTGTTACCTGTTGCGAGATTCTGCTTGGCAACAGATAGCGGGCTATCAAAAAACCGGCTATCTGTCAGAGAGTCGTTGTTGTATCAAAAAATCAGTACTACTGATAATAGCCTAAAGTCCGACTACCAACCTAATGCTGTTTGCTGCATCTTGACCAACTCAGCGATGCCTTTTTCGGCCAAAACGAGCATATCGTCTGCTTGTGCACGCGTGAATGGCTTTTCTTCAGCAGTTCCTTGCAGCTCGATGAACTCGCCTTTTTGAGTCATAACCACATTCAAGTCAGTATCACAGTTAGAATCTTCTTCGTAGTTCAAATCTAGGTACGCTTTTCCATCTTTCATACCGACAGACACAGCAGCGACCAAACCAATTAATGGATCTGCTTTAAGTTTTTTGGTTTTTTGAATGGTTTCTAATGCGTCAATAAGAGCGATAGCTGCACCTGTCACACTAGCAGTACGAGTGCCACCATCGGCTTGTAGTACATCACAGTCAAGATAAATGGTGTTTTCACCCAACTTACTCAGATCAATCATCGCACGTAGGCTACGACCAATCAGACGCTGAATTTCTTGAGTGCGACCTGATTGTTTACCGCGTGCTGCTTCACGCTGGTTACGGGTATTGGTCGCACGTGGCAACATACCATATTCAGCAGTAATCCAGCCTTTGCCTTTACCTTTCAACCAGCGTGGTACACCCGACTCGACACTAGCAGTACACAATACTTTGGTATCACCAAAACTTACTAACACTGAGCCTTCGGCATGCTTGGTATAATGGCGCTCAAAGCTAATAGAACGCAGTTGGTCAAGCTCACGGTTATCATTACGCATAAAAATTCCTAGTACGATATTTTAAAATCAGGGTTGAAAAATAAGCTTATCCTAACGTGACAGCGGCGCAATAGCAAGATTCGCTCAAGCTATTGCGCCGCTGATTTGGTAAAGTTTAGTGCCAAACTTATACCAATCCTTCCATCTTACGCAACTCTTTGCGCAATATTTTACCCACGTTTGATTTTGGTAATTCATCTACAAACTGAATGCTGCGTGGACGCTTATAACCAGTCAATTGCTTTTTGCCAAAATCAAGTAACTCCTGCTCTGTCACCTCGCCTTTTTTGACCACAAACAACTTTGGCTCTTCGCCACGGTTTTCGTTAGGTACACCAATAGCACCACACTCTACCACTGCTGGATGCTCACTCATGGCTTCTTCGATCTCATTTGGATAAACATTAAAGCCCGAGACCAAAATCATATCTTTTTTACGATCGACAATTTTGATAAAGCCTTTTTCATCCATAATTCCGATATCGCCAGTTTTTAGATAACCACTAGCCGTAAAGGTTTCAGCTGTTTCTTTTGGGCGGTTTTGGTAGCCAATCATTACCTGTGGACCTTTAACACAAATCTCCCCACGATCACCCAGTGCGACTACATTTTCATCGTCATCAATTAATACCACATCAGTACTAGAAGCTGGGATACCAATCTTGCCAGTGAATTCTGCAATAGTCATTGGATTAAACGCTACCACTGGTGATGTTTCAGACAGACCATAACCTTCAACAATAGGCAAGCCCGTAATTTTATGCCACTCTTTTGCCACGCTAGGCAATACAGACATACCACCACCGATAGACGCTTTTAGACTAGAAAAGTCTAGGTTTGCAAAGCTCTCTTTATGTACCAAACCGTTAAACAAGGTGTTTACTGCTGGAATAAAAGCGGGTTTATGTTTGCCCATTTCTTTAATAAGACCATCAAGATCACGCGGATTAGGAATCAATAAACCAGCATAACCTTGATACATACTGCACATACCACAGACCGTAAATGAGAACACGTGGTATAGCGGCAATGCCGTCAAGATAACATCGCTAGCATCAGCATCATCTTCAAATGCGCTGTCCATAAGCACGCCAACCTGTAGCATATTTGCTACTAAGTTACCATGAGACAGCATCGCACCCTTGGCGACACCGGTAGTACCACCGGTATATTGCAGCAATGCCACATCACTTAAATTCAAATCAGGGCGCTGGTATTTGCTGGCAGATACCGCATTTAATGCGTGTTTAAAACTCACACTATTTGGCAAGCTATAATGAGGAATCATTTTTTTGATATGGCGAGCCACGAGATTAACCACTGCCCCTTTGATCATTCCTAGCATATCACCAAGTTTACAGACGATGACGTGCTCAACCTGACCTTTGTCTTCCGCTTCTTGGTATGTCTTTGCAAAATTCTCTACGATGAATAGTGCTTTGGTACCACTATCATGTAACTGATGTGATAACTCGCGGCTAGTGTATAAAGGATTGATATTAACCAACACCATGCCTGCACGTATAATACCCAGAGCAACCACTGGATATTGCAAGAGATTGGGCATCATTACGCCAACCTTATCTCCCTTAACCAATCCCAATGACTGCAAATAGCTGGCAATTTGACGACTATATAGATCTAATTGCTTGAAGGTAATAGACGCGCCCATACAGATATAGGCAGTTTTTTGACCATAGCGGCTAAAATTACGCTCAAACACATCAAGTAAAGAGGTATTGTCATCTGGCATATCGATAGTAGCCGCGATACCATAGCGCTCATAAGTATCCAACCATGGGCTGTCGCTAGGTATTGTCGGCATGATAGGAAATGCACGGTCTTGATAATTGCTCGTCGCAGCTTTATCGTTTATGGTCTCTTTATTGATACTGTCGGTCATAATTTTTCCTAAATATTACCGTTAAAAATGTAGAATACTCTAGTGCGTGTCCTCATTCTAAAAACGGTGCAATAGCTCAGTTCAGCTGAACCGAAAAACACATTTACAATATGTATATTACAAGGTTTATAAAGCAAGTCAGACATCGTTTTGTCAATATATATCACAATACTTTAGTAAGCGCTTTCGCTAAACACTATATCAGTTTTGTCAAATTTTCTCTATTAATACTAGCGACCTCATAAAGAGGTAAATTTAAGCAAAAAAATGACAAGAAAGCATATACGCAATCTTATCATTTTAAGTTATAAAGGCATCTGGTATCACGATACTTATGAGCATCTAACCTGTGTAGACACTCATCACTCATTGTCTAATATTGAGCGCCAGTTAATTAACCGTGGTTCTTTTCTTCCAGTACACGTAGATCTTTACGTAGAATTTTGCCCACATTAGATTTTGGTAACTCATCAATAAACTCAACGTGGCGAGGACGTTTGTAGCCTGTTAAGTGCTCTTTCGCGTATTCAATAACTTCTTCAGTCGTTAGACTAGGATCATTACGTACGACATAAATTTTAGGCGTTTCGCCGCTTTTTTCATCATTGATACCAATAACACCACATTCTAGAATTTTAGGATGACCTGCCATGACCTCTTCGACTTCGTTAGGATAGACGTTAAACCCAGACACCAAAATCATGTCTTTTTTGCGGTCAACGATAGTAACGTAGCCGTTTTCAGCCATGATACCAATATCACCAGTGCGGAAAAACCCATCTGCTGTCATGACCTCAGCCGTCGCATCTTCACGGTTCCAATAGCCTTTCATAACCTGTGGACCACGAACACTGATCTCGCCGCGCTCACCAAGTGCTACTTCATTACCTGTATCATCTAAGATGGCCACATCAGTCGCTGGCATAGGTACACCAATGGTGCCTGTAAATGTTTTACTATTACTTGGATTCGAGGTTGCCACTGGTGCCGTCTCAGACAATCCATAACCTTGAATGATGATATTACCCGTCACTTGGCGCCATTTTTCGGCAGTTGGGCTCAGTACTGCCATGCCACCGCCCATCGACTGACGCAGCTTGCTATGATCCATCGCGATAAATTCTTCATTATTGGCAAGCGCATTAAACAACGTATTGACCGCTGGGAAGAAAGCTGGTGGATTGGCTTTGTATGCTTTTAATAAGCTATCAAGATCACGTGGGTTTGGCACTAGCAGCACCACACAACCGCGATATAGGCCAAACATACCGCAGACAGTAAATGAGAAGATATGATACATCGGCAATGCCGTCATGATGACAGGCTGCTCACCTCTTTGATCAAAATCGTCAAAATTGGTACCCAAAAAGGTATTGGATTGAATTAAATTTGCTACTAAGTTTTTGTGCGTCAGCATCGCACCTTTTGCGACACCTGTCGTACCACCGGTATATTGTAAGACAGCGATGTCATCAAGCGTGATATTGGTTGGGCGCTTATATTTGCTAGCCGTGCTATGACTGAGCGCGCTTTTAAAGCTGATACTATTGCTAATATTATAGGCGGGCACCATTTTTTTGACATGGCGGACAACCGTATTGACCATAAAGCCTTTGAGCGTCCCCATCAAATCGCCCATACCAGTAATCACGACCTTATCGACCACATCACGGCCGATGTCTTGATAGGTTTTGGCAAAGTTTTCGACCATAATCAGCACTTTAGCATCTGAGTCGGTCAGTTGATGCTCAAGCTCTCTGGTGGTATATAATGGATTGACATTGACTAAGGTAAACCCTGCTCGTAGTACTGCAATGACAGAGACGGGCAGTTGCAAAATGTTGGGCATCATCACCGCAACCTTGTCACCTTTGACCAGTCCTAATGACTGTAGATATGCCGCCATTTGACGGCTATATAAATCTACTTCCTTAAAGCTTAATGACGAACCCATGCAGATATAGGCAGTCTTGTCGCTGTTTTGTGTAAAACTCTGCTCAAAAATATCGATCAGTGAGGTATTATCAGCTGGTAAGTTAATCTCGTAATCTAGCCCAAGTTCTTCATAGGTTTTTAGCCAAACCTTATCATCACGACGGATTAAGCTTCCTTGATTTTCCATAATCTTTTTCTCCTAGTAATAATACACTACCGTCAGCGCATTCGAATCACAGTGTGATAGCTATACGAAAAGTCAGACCTGCGCTACCATCATGGTAATAAACAAGTCTGGGACGTAATCATATGACGCTAAACAAACAATATAGTGGTAAATAGTCCTTTATTTATTAACATACACACTTTGTACAGACTACTCAATATAAAAGATTGCTGCGTGAGTTCGTAAACAAGCTTGACGCAAAATAAGTAATTTAATATCAAATACTTAATGACGAAAACCCATGAGTTTTTAGCAACTTACAGCAAAGCATTTATCTGTATCGACCCTATAGTTTGTTGCTAATTTATTACTTCGTACCGTCAAGTGCATCTGCCAATTCCGTTAAGATCACAAAGTTACGGCGAGTACCGTCTGAATCGCTGCTTGGCTGATGGGTAATACTACTTGTTGCTAACTTACTACTGTCATTGTATTGCCACTCATTAATATACTCACTCTGGGTTAAGCGTTGACCAAAACCTGCCACCGAGATCGCAAACTGGGTATCAGTGTTGGCTTTGTCTAAAGAACGACTGGCATTATTAATTGGCTGACTAATAAGTATGGAGCTTCCGCCTGTTGGTGCTTTATAACGAATTTTTAGAAAGCCAAGCTCATTGGCTTTCTGATTGCTGGTTACGTTAGTAGTAGTGGTAGTGCTGTCAGCATAACGACGCTCACTGTATATGCCTTTTTGTCCTTTGGGAGTGATTTCAAATAATGCGATAACTGCTTTGCCTGCGCCTAACTCGCCGGCATCGACTTTATCATTGTTAAAATCTTGCTCATTAAGGACTCGATTTTCATAACCAATCAAGCGCCATTCACTCACAACATCAGGATTGAACTCAACTTGGACTTTTACATCTTTAGCGACAGTGTTAAATGTTGCGGCTAACTCATCCCCAAAGACTTTTTTTGCTTCAGTGAGACTGTCAATATAACTGTAATTACCATTACCGTTATCCGCCATCTGCTCCATCATGTAGTCATTGAGATTACCCCGACCGAAGCCAACGGTGGACAAAGAGATACCACGATCGCGACTGGCTTTGACCAAATCCAACATCTCATCGACATCATTAATACCGACATTAAAATCACCATCCGTCAGCATCATAATTCGATTAATACCGTTCTTTTTTAGTCCTTGTTCAGCTTGTCTGTAGGCCAATTTAAGAGCATCTTCCCCATTAGTTGATCCTGATGCATTTAACCCATCAATCGCAGCCAATATCTTTGCTTTTTGATCACCACTGGTCGCAGGCAGTGCCACACTAGTACTACCTGAATAGGTCACGATACTGATACTGTCTTGAGCGCGCATTTGCTCTGTTAATAGTTTAAGCGAAGACTGTGCCAATGCCAGCTTGTCTCGAGAAGACATAGAGCCTGAGACATCTACTAGGAATACGAGATTAGCAGGTGGTATAGACTGCTTATCCGATTTTTTTGACCAACTGTTATCAACAGCCTTGATACCCACTTTGACGATTTTGTTATCTTGATCCGCTTTATCCCATGGTGAATCAACCACTTCAGTTGCAACGACAAACGGTGCATTGGCAATACGTTCACCATCATCGAACTGTTGACATACTCCCACCACTTTCGCAAAGCTCAAGTGGGGGATTCTAAAAGCAAAT
>NZ_RRYV01000087.1 GCF_014861395.1 Psychrobacter sp. FME13
CGGCCTTATCAGAGAGTACTTGCCTAAGGGTTGTGACTTTAGACAAGTCTCTGATGATGAGATGCAGGACATTGAGAACAAATTAAACAACAGACCAAGAAAACGATTAGGGTTTAAGACGCCTATGCAGGCGTTCTATAATATTAATTAGCGTTGCACTTGGTGTGTTAATCTAAGATAATTAAAAATGAATAATAACCATTTATTAAAGGCGGTTTTCCATGATTGAAATACCGCCTTGATAAATGAGTACTTAGATTTACGCCAATTATTTCAAAAACAGCTGATAGCCGATATTGTCATTGAGCATGGTACAGTTATAACCGATATCGAGCAGTGCATCTTGTAGTTGGCGAGAGTTACTCTCTGAGGCTTGTAATCCCACTAATACGCGACCTTCAGCAGCACCATGATTGCGATAATGGAACAAGGTAATATTGAAATCATCGCCCAATTTTTCTAAAAAAGTGAGCAATGCACCTGGACGTTCTGGAAAGACAATGCTCAGTAGCTGCTCGTTTTCGACATGGGCATGACCACCAATCAAGTGACGAATATGTGATTTAGCAACATCGTCATCGGTTAAATCATAGGCGTTATAACCATCAGCAGCCAACTGGTTGCTAATTGTTTGACGTTCTTTATCGCCTTCTTTTAAGGCAATACCGACAAATATTGCTGCCGGCTCCATAGAGTCTGGTGATTTTTTACTATCGGCACGATAATTAAATTCAGTGATATTACGTCCATGTAGGCGACGACAGAAGTTTAAGAATGCACCGGTTTGTTCAGGTATAGTTACTGCAAAAATAGCTTCTTTTTTCTCGCCAATTTCGGTACGTTCAGCGATATAGCGCAAGCGATCAAAGTTCATATTTGCACCGCAGACAATGCCGACACAGTTTTTATCTTTTATATTGTTTGTCTCAATGTATTTTTTCATACCAGCTACAGCCAATGCGCCTGCAGGCTCTACAATACTGCGGTTTTCTTCAAAAACATCTTTGACTGCAGCACAAACTTCATCATTGGTACAGGTGATGACATCAGGCTCAACAATGGGGCCTGAGTTGTCGCTTTTTTGTGTACGTACCACATCAAAAGGCAACTCGCCAATTTGGGCAACGGCTACGCCATCGACAAACAACCCCACTTGTTCAAGTTTGGTGCGTTCGCCTGATTCAAGAGCAGCTTTTAGGCAGGCAGATTGTTCGGCTTCTACAGCGATGACTTTGACATGTGGGGCCACCTCACCCAAAAAAGCGGCAACACCTGAGATAAGACCACCACCACCAACGGCGACGAAAACATAGTCCATATTACGCCACTGTTGCGTCAGCTCCATTCCAATGGTGCCTTGACCGGCTATGACCAACTCATCGTCGTAAGGTGGAATGAAGGTCAGCCCTTCCGTTTCGGCACGATGGATGGCATAGCGATTGGCCTGATCAAAGCTGTCTCCATGCAAATCGACATTACCACCTAATGCTTTAACAGCACTGACTTTAATGTCAGGTGTGGTAGTTGGCATCACGATAATATTATTAAGTGCAAGCTTACGAGCAGAGTAAGCAACGCCTTGTGCGTGGTTGCCTGCTGATGCACAAATAACACCGCGCGCTTTTTGTTCATCGCTCAATTGGCTAATACGGTTATAAGCACCGCGCAATTTGAAAGATTTGACTGGTTGTAAGTCTTCGCGTTTAAAACGAATATCATTGGCAAAACGTTGGGTCAGCTTGGGTGCCACTTCAAGAGGTGTTTGAATCGCAACGTCATAGACGGTGGCTTGCAAGATGGCTCGTACCCAATTTGACAACATAATTTTTCCTAATACAAAGTGTAGATGGATGAATATAAAAATGAAATAGATTATCCTATGCTGATTTTGGTTATCTTGCAAGACCCTATTGTAGTTTTTAAAGTGATTTAATACTCTGAATAATATTAAAAAAATATACGGCTAGGTTTGGATGAATATTTTGTGCAAAAAATATTGAATTATTTTAATATGTCTGTATTATTGGACATATGGAAACAACTAATGCTATTGCAAGCTTTGCTGCGCTCTCTCAAGATACTCGTCTAAAGGCTTTTAGGTTGCTCGTCAGCCAAGAGCCTGTTGGTCTACCTGCGGGTGAAATCGCCCGCCAATTATCTGTGCCACATAACACCATGTCAGCCCATCTATCAGTGCTGGCGCGAGCGGGATGGGTGGTTTCTCAACGACAAAGTCGGCAGATAATCTATCGTGCTTCACTATCACATATGGAGATGGTTATTCAGTTTCTATTGCAAGATTGTTGTGCAGGTCATCCAGAACTGTGTGCCTCACTAGTAGACAGTCTAAGAGGCTGTAGAGTTGTTAATAGTAATGACTCAAACCCTGAGTAAGCTAATAATTAAGACCCTAAGAAACACACTCAAAAAACATATTCAGACAATAAGTGAGATTGCTATGACACCATTAATTTTTCACAATCCAAAATGCGGGACTTCTCGTAACACATTGGCCATCATGAAAGCATCAGGTGAGCAGCCGGATATCGTGGAATATCTAGAAAATCCGCCGACTCGTGACTACTTAGTTGAACTATTGGAAAAAATGAATATTTCGCCAAGAGAACTATTACGTAGTAAAGAGCCTATTAATGATGAGCTTGGACTAGACAATCCTGACGTATCTGATGATCAAATTATTGATGCCATGATGGCGCACCCGATTTTAATCAATCGTCCTATCGTGCTGACCAATAAAGGTGCTGCTTTATGTCGCCCATCAGAGCGCGTGTTTGAGTTATTAGAGACTCCCGTCAGTAGCTTCACTAAAGAAGATGGGGAAGTGATTCACCATGGCAAATAACACAGCAGATTTAGATGTAGTCGATTTGGGTGACTTGCCGAATATTGATGCAAATAGTATACAGCCCATTGATATTGAGTCTTTGATTAGCGCACAGGATCCACGTCATCCACCTAAAATACTGGTGTTATATGGTTCTTTACGTCAGCGCTCATTTTCTAGATTAGCAAGCGAGGAAGCGAGTCGCTTATTGCGCTGGTATGGCTGCGAAGTGCGTACTTTTGATCCGACAGGCTTGCCATTGCCTGACGCCACTGATGCCGATCATCCTAAAGTAAAAGAGCTGAGAGAGCTAGCCCAGTGGTCAGAAGGAATGCTGTGGGTGAGTCCAGAGCGTCATGGCAGCATGACCAGTATTATGAAAGCACAAATTGATTGGATTCCACTATCATCCGGTAGTGTACGTCCGACCCAAGGTAAGACATTGGCGGTGATGCAAGTCAGTGGCGGCAGTCAGAGTTTCAACACAGTCAATCAGTTGCGTATTCTTGGTCGTTGGATGCGGATGATTACGATTCCTAACCAATCGTCTATTCCTAAAGCTTTTTTAGAGTTTAATGACGACGATCGTATGGATAAATCCCCTTTGTATTTGCGTCTCGTTGATGTCTGTGAGGAGTTAGTCAAATTCACTTGGCTCACCCGTGGACGCTCTGCCTATCTAACCGACCGTTACTCTGAACGGGTAGAAAGCGCTGAAGCGTTATCAAAACGTGTCAATCAAAAGTCTCTTTAATGTCTTATGTTAAATGGGCTAAAGACGGTCGGATCACATTCAGAACACATAAGGTTGCTCCATGTTTGCATTAACTATTTTTATAGTCACTCTGGTTCTGGTGATATGGCAGCCTAAAGGGTTGGGTATTGGATGGAGCGCGATGGGCGGCGCATTAGTTGCTTTGGCTTTTGGTGTCGTGCAGTTGTCCGATGTGGGTATTGTGTGGGACATCGTTTGGGATGCGACCTTTACTTTTGTGGCGCTTATTATTATTTCACTTATCTTAGATAAAGCGGGGTTTTTCGGTTGGGCAGCGCTACATGTGGCCCGACTTGGTAATGGGCAAGGGCGCTTATTATTTCCTATGATTGTCATATTAGGTGCGTTCATCTCAGCTTTCTTTGCTAACGACGGGGCTGCATTGCTCTTGACCCCGATTGTCATCGCCATTCTACTACGCCTTAAGTTTTCACCACCATCCGCTTTGGCTTTTATTATCGCGACTGGCTTTATTGCTGATACTGCGAGCCTGCCATTAGTGACGTCTAATCTAGTCAATATTGTCAGTGCCAATTATTTTGACATTGGCTTTGGTCGTTATGCAGCAGTCATGGTGCCGGTCAATATTGTTTCCGTTATTGCGACACTCGCTGTGTTATGGATTGCCTATGCGCGGCATATTCCAAAAAATTATTCTGTGGCTGAGCTGAGTGCACCAGCATCTGCGATTGAAGATCCGCTTGTCTTCAAAGCGGCCTTTCCTCTATTGACGTTACTACTCGTTGCTTACTTTACGACCGAATCATTAGGAATTGCAATTTCCTTGGTGACAGGAATCGCTGCGTTAATATTAATGGCAATTGCAGGTCGCTGGTGGCAAGGTGGTCGTGATGCGGTGGTTTCTGTGTCCGATGTCTTGCGAAAAGCGCCTTGGCAAATCGTATTGTTTTCAATCGGCATGTATTTGGTGGTTTATGGTTTGGGCAATGCAGGATTAACGGCCTATGGTGCCCAAGTCTTAAATTGGTTGGGGCAGCAAGGTGCGGTTATTGCAACGGTAGGAACTGGATTCCTATCTGCTATTGTAGCCTCTATTATGAATAATATGCCGTCTACCTTGGTTGGTGCACTGGCTATCGATAGTGCGCAAGTGCCTGATGCGACTCGTGAACTGATGATCTATGCGAACGTGATTGGTAATGACTTGGGACCGAAATTCACACCGATAGGTAGTCTTGCCACTTTATTGTGGCTTCATGTATTGGCAGAAAAAGACTATAAAATCAGTTGGGGACAATACATGAAAGTTGGGCTGATTATTACACCACCTGTGTTATTGGTCACACTACTGGCATTAGTATTATGGTTGCCTTATCTGTCTACCTTTTAAAGATTGAGTCGATCTCTTGCGATTAGCGTGGTCATTACGCTGTATTACGCTGACATCGATCAAACTCATCGGGTATAATGGCGGCGCATTTTACCTCTTTTATAATGATGATAGTCGGTTCAAGATAATTTGGATACAAGGTAGGCGAGTGAAAGTACTACAAGTGGTAGGCTAAGCGAGCCTGACGCCGTATCCGATTTATATAGGACTGACTGTCCGTTTATTTCCCAAGGATTTATGATGAGTGATCAGCAAGCACAAAAGCAAGCCGCAGCCAAAGCTGCTCTAAACTATGTCGAAGATGGCATGATACTTGGTGTAGGCACAGGTAGCACAGTCAATTGCTTAATTGAGTTATTACCGACAGTAAAGCTTGCTGGTGCGGTGGCAAGCTCACAGGTTACTGAAGACAAACTTCGTGCCCTTGGTATTGAAATCGTTGATTTAAACTTTGCTGGTACGCTTGATGTTTATATCGATGGTGCTGATGAAGTGAATGAGAATTTGCAGCTTATTAAAGGCGGTGGCGGCGCGCTTACTCGTGAAAAAATCGTGGCAGCAGCTTCTAATAAGTTTATATGCATGGTTGATGAGAGTAAAAGTGTTGAGATCTTGGGTCGTGCGTTTCCAGTACCTATTGAAGTCTTACCACAAGCGCGTTCTTATGTTGCACGGCAATTGGCTCAATTAGGTGGTGAACCAGTATACCGTGAAGGTTTTGTCACCGATTATGGTAACGTTATTTTAGACACCTAT
This sequence comes from Psychrobacter sp. FME13, assembly GCF_014861395.1. Lineage (GTDB taxonomy): Bacteria > Pseudomonadota > Gammaproteobacteria > Pseudomonadales > Moraxellaceae > Psychrobacter. The sequence continues at coordinate 5,728 of NZ_RRYV01000087.1, forward strand.
GACTTGGATGTCAGTAATCCGGTCGAGCTTGAAAAAGAGCTGAATAATATCGTGGGTGTGGTGTGTAATGGTATATTTTCTGCCAACCAAGCTGATGTTCTATTAAAGGCTAGTAGTAATGGGGTTGAGACTATTACTCGTTAATTGACGTCATAGTTTATCGCCTTTATCCTTATTTAAGGTGGTTGTTTGATAAGGTGGGTCATCTTCATCATCGGTCAAGGAATCGGTAAAAATAGTCTGTTTATGTTTAATCCGACTAAAGAATTTTTTATTGCTTTTAAATACAAAGATAGCACCGTGAAAATACCCCCAAAAAAATACGGGGAAAATAGCGTAAAGTACCAATTTACTTAAGTTCTTGAAACCAAGCGCACTAAGTAATATTGTGGTGAAAAACAAGATAAAAAATATCGCTAGGCTTTTATGTAGCATTTTTAGTCTGGTTTTACTCATAACGGCTCTTTGATGTTGTTAGCTTTTGATGTTTTTGCGCCATAAAAAAGGCAGGTTATTGAATAATCTGCCTTTTTATGTACTGTTCTAAGAATGATGCTGTATCAATAATTAAGACAACTTAATCTTATCTTTTAGCAAAAACTCCATCAATGCTTTTTGGGCATGTAAGCGGTTCTCTGCCTCATCCCATACCACTGAACGTGGATCATCTAGCATATCATGAGAGATTTCTTCACCACGATGGGCAGGCAAGCAATGCATAAACACCACTTCAGGATCAGCTTTATCCAACAGCGATGGTGTCACTTGATAAGGGGCGAAACGGCGGGCACGGGTGTTTTGTTCTGACTCTTGTCCCATGCTGGCCCATACATCTGTGACAATCAGATTTGAGTCTTTTGCTGCATCTTGTACGTTTTCTACCAAACTTACGCAGTGTGAGAAGCGTTCCATGAGTTTTGGATCTGGCTCAAAGCCATAAGGCGCTGCCACACGAAGCTCAAAACCAAACTGATTGGCCGCTTGCATAAATGATGAACACATATTGTTGCCATCACCAACCCACGTCACGATTTTGTTTTCGATACTGCCGCGATGCTCATAATAAGTCTGCATATCAGCCAGCAACTGGCAAGGATGAAACTCATCAGTTAGGGCATTGATAATAGGAACGCTAGAGTATTCAGCAAAGGTTTCAACATTTTCGTGACCAAAGGTACGAATCATGATGATATCAACCATGCTAGAGATCACACGGGCAGAATCTTCTAGCGGCTCACCACGCCCAAGCTGCGTGTCATTTGGCGACAAGAAGATAGCACTACCACCAAATTGGCCCATACCTGTTTCAAAAGAAATACGTGTACGAGTTGAAGATTTTTCAAAAATCATACCAAGTGTACGACCAACAAACGGCTGATATATCTCGCCAGCATGTTGCATCTTACGTAATTCGCTTGCGCGTTTGATAAGGGTTTCTAGTTCTTGTTTGGTTAAATCAGAGAGGGTCAAAAAATGGCGCAAACTCATAGTAATCCTAGCAGTCAATCGCAGTCAGTGAAACGTTATCAGTCTTCAATAGCATCGCGTCAGCGCGTATACTGGGGTGACAACAAACTTTTAGTATAGCGCAATTACTTCTAATGTAAACGCCCAATTTAGTTTGATTGTTTAGTCACTCCAGCAGGTGGCAAGTTCGCCGTTATATGTCGCATTTACATATTACAATAATAAATAATTATTATGCTTGTATACGCTTCGGACGTATGCTCAGGCGGCATAGTAGCTCATAGCTAATCGTACCCGCATGCGCAGCGACTTCATCAACGTGCGGTGCATCGCCCCATAGTATCACTTTGCTATCTAAAGCAATGTCTTCTGGCGCGTTACTGATATCAATCACAATCATGTCCATTGCGACACGTCCAAGTACTGCGCATTGATAACTCTGATTGCTGCTTGCCTCAATGACAGATACATAAGCATCCTCAGTGACGACACGTGGGTAGCCATCTCCGTAGCCAATACTGACTAGCGCTGTTCTCGTATCTTGCTGTGCTACCCAGCGACTACCATAGCCAATGGCATTATCTGCATGAACGGTTTGTAACGCGATAATTTGCGCGCTAAACTCCATCGCTGGCTGTAAATCTAATTCAGTGGGGCTTTTGTCAACGACCGGTGCACTACCGTATAAGATGATACCGGGACGTACCCAGTCATAATGGTATTGTGGAAAGTTGACGATACCTGCTGAATTGCACAATGAGCCTTTAATGTCGTTGCTAACGCTCTCTTTTAGAGTCATTAATACTTCTGTAAAACGCTGTATCTGCATCGCATTTAATGGATGAGCGCTATCATCGGCATTAGCAAAATGCGTAGTAAGGATAAGCCGGTATCCAGCTTCATGAAGCTGTTTAGCAGCAGCAATAACACCCTCAGCATCAAATCCTAGGCGGTTCATACCTGTATTGTATTTAATCCAAACCACTCTAGTCGCGCTACTAGCTGGTGGAATGTTTTCTAATGCCCACTGCAGTTGCGGTGCATGATGAATGACGCAGCTAATATCATGGTCAATGGCTTGCTGCCATTCATCGGCAGTAAAGGCACCTTCGATTAAACCAATGGTTTTATTCCAGCCTAACTGTCTTGCTTCGAGAGCTTCAGCTAAAGTGGCGACACCGATACCATCGGCTTGCTCTAGCGCTGGGAGAACGGCGGCGACGCCATGACCATAAGCATTGGATTTGACCATGGCCAGTACTTTAGAATGCGGTGCCAGTTTTTTAACTTGGTTGAGGTTATGAGTAATGGCTGCTGGTTTGATAGTGATAGTACGCATAATGGGCTTCTTTATTAGCAAAGTTATGAAGTGATAAAGCCAATGCTGCATCAAAAGGGCTGATGTGGCACTGGCTATGGTTATTAAGAGCTGTTTATTATCAAATGTTCAAGGTTGAGCAAGCATATAGTCAAGTCTATATAAACCAGCTACATCGTCATCCTCGCTAAGCATACTAATGTATAACTCACACTCGGTTTCCTTGTATCGAAATTATATCGAACTGACTATAGTCGGTGAAGCGGTTATTATTCGTCATTCTCAAAGCTGACGTTTTGATAGTATTCTGGCGTCAGGTTGATAAAGCGGGTAAATTGCCCTTCAAAGCCTAAGCGTATGGTACCAATAGGGCCGTTACGCTGTTTACCAATGATGATTTCAGCCACGCCTTTGTGATCTGAATTTTCATTATAAACCTCATCGCGATAGATGAACATAATCAAATCGGCATCCTGCTCAATTGCACCAGATTCACGCAAATCCGACATAATTGGGCGCTTATTAGGACGGTTCTCTAGACTACGGTTAAGCTGTGATAGCGCAATGACTGGGCACTCAAGCTCACGTGCTAAGGCTTTTAAGCTACGAGAAATTTCGGAAATTTCTCCAACGCGGTTACCATCTAGGCTCGGCACCTTCATCAGCTGTAGATAATCGACCACGATAGCACCTAGGCGACCATCATGGTTTTTGGCGATTCGGCGACAGCGTGAGCGCATCTCAGATGGAGGCAGAGCAGTACTATCATCGATATATAAGTGCTTAGATTGTAGGTGTTGAATGGCATTCATCATTTTTGCCCATTCATCTTCATTCATTTGTCCAGAGCGTAGGTGCGTCTGATTAATCGCACCCCATGAGGACAGTAGACGCATCACGATAGACTCAGCGGGCATTTCCATCGAAAATACCACGACGGGCAGGTCTTCGTTAAATAAAATGCCTTCTGCCAAGTTCATGGCAAACGTTGTTTTACCCATCGAAGGACGCGCGGCGACAATGATTAAATCTCCTGCTTGCAAACCCTGTGTTTTATTATTCAGCTCAGCAAAGGGTGTTTGTAAACCAATCATGCCGTCTGGATTTGATTTTAGCTCTTGAATCTTATCGATGACGTTGGTTAACACAGAAGTAATACCGACTGGTCCACGCTGCTCAGCACGTTTGTTATGTTGCTCATTGATACTGAATATTTTTCCCTCAACATTATCCAAAATATCACTGACGCTTTGGTCTTTTGGGTTATAAGCAAGTGCTAACATGTCATTGCCCGTGGTAATCAACTGGCGTAAGGTTGATAGCTCACGTACGCGCTGTGCATAAGCAGTGAGGTTAAATAAGGTAGCAGGACTTTGACTTAAAATATCAGCCAAGTAACTGTCACCACCTGCGCCTTTAAGTAGCTTTTGCGCTTCCAACCAGTCATGCACCATGACCGTGTCATAAGGCTCATTGACCGCTGCCAAATGAGCAATCGCATCAAAAATATATTGGTGTCGCCCAGCATAAAAGTCATCTTTGGTGACAATATCAGCAATTTTATCGTAAGCCTCTTCGATACTCATCAATGACGCCAGCAGCGCTTTTTCAATATCGATATTGTGCGGCGGTGTTTGATTGAGTAAGTCGTCGGTTTTTTCGGTATCTGCCATGAGCGCCTAATGTGTTAAAAGTCAATATAAAACAGGGAGTGAATAAATAAATAGCTACTTGGTATCAGTATTGGTCGTAATAGCGATGTTGAAAAACAAATGTGGCAGGCTTCTACGATAGAAGTACTAAAACAGGGTCTTATACTTGCCAGTAAATGCTACAATCAGATGCGAAAGTTTAACACATTATGCAATTTTTTTGGGCGCTATGAACAACTATTTCTGGAATAATTGATATTTTTGCGCTGAGAGATAGCTACTCAAATATGGTCGTAAGTGTTTGATTTTTTCATAAAAAATATAATAAAATCATGTATTTAAAATAAATGTAAAGGTGTCGTTATTATGCAAGACAAGCTACCATTATTAATCACAACAGGTGAGCCTGCGGGCATTGGTATGGATGTCGTGCTGTTATTAGCAGCAGAGGGTAAGTTACAAGATTTTGACCGTCCAATTTGGGTAACTGCGGATAGCACTGCCATGAAAGTGCGTGCAGAGAATCTCGTAATGGCAGGCGCATTAAAAAACTGTCCATCATGGCAGACAGTAGACGCAAATATAGACGCAGATGATTTCTTAGAGCAGATGTCACCGAATACGACCCATAGTGACAGTGCTTTTATTTTGCTTCATACACCTTGTGCAGCACCAGTTATCTCTGGGCAAATCAATATTAGCAATTCAGCAATGGTGGCCAAACAACTGGATATGGCGCATAAGCTTGCAACAAACAAAACTGTGGCTGCTATTGTCACCGGTCCACTGCAAAAGTCAGCGTTGATAGATGCTGATATCAAGTTATTGGATGGCACCATGTTTAGCGGTCATACTGAGTTTTTTATGCAGCAAAGTGGCTGCGAGAAAGTGGTCATGATGCTTGCAAACGAAGCAATGAAAGTCGCGCTGGTCACCACACATTTACCACTAAAAGATATCCCTGCTGCAATCACATCTGACAATGTACGCCAAACGGTGCAGATTGTCATTGATGAGATGAAAGCAAAATTTGGCTTAACGCATCCGCGTATCTTAGTATGCGGCCTCAATCCACATGCGGGCGAGGGCGGCCATTTAGGTGTTGAGGAGATTGATATTATCAATCCAGTATTGCAAGAATTCATCGATGCAGGCGTAGACATATCAGAGGCGATGCCAGCGGATACGTTATTTACCCCAAGACATCTAGCAAAATGCGATGCAGTGATTGCTATGTATCATGACCAAGGGTTGCCAGTGCTCAAATCACACGGCTTTGGTGATACGGTTAATTTGACTTTAGGATTGCCTTATATTCGTACCTCTGTTGATCACGGTACAGCACTTGATTTGGCAGGGCGAGGAGGTGCGAGTGCTACTAGCTTATACCAAGCGCTACTCATGGCAAATGAGATGGCTAATAAGTCACTTATCGATATACCTATTACATAAGTCAGTAACTTAACAAGATTTTTTACGCAGTATTGGATAACGTTACCGTCAGTAGGTCCTATTTATGCACCATTAAGTAGGACCTAATGTAGGTGGTTTATTCATGGGTTTGAAGAGTGAAATAGTTGGTTACGCTGAGGTATACCTTAATAAATGACTTCGAAAAATCATCCTATTTTCACACTTGGTCCATATTTGTACTGCTCGTCCATAGCAAGCATTTTCTGCACTACTTCGAAATCATCTATTCCAGAAAAAACATATCTTTCTGATTGTGCGACTTGCAAACTATTTAAATGTTTTAGCTTCTCATCTTGTATAAGGTACGAGGTACCATCTTCAAAGCTTTTTGCCATTTCTATACATGAATTTAGGTTTTTCACCGCTTGTAAAAACTCAGTCTCAGTTTGATTTGCCTTATCTAGAACCAACTTCTTTTGAGATGCATTTAATTGATTGAAAACGTCTAATATTTTAGGTCGACTTGATATCTCCGCTGCTTGTTGGGCTTTCAACTTAGAAATCGAAGGACAAATTAAACCTAATGTAATAGTAGATGATAGTGGAATATAAATCTCTATGCCTTCAAGGGTAATGCCTAAGTTGCCATATAGCCCCATATTAATACTGTTGTATAGTGTGACTGGATTATCAGATATGAAAAATGGGTTTTCTTTCGTTGTCTCAAAAAGTATCCAGGATTTTTTTAAAAGAATTGATATTACTTCTGCTTGGCTTACTATTCCATCGAGAAAAACATTTTTACGATCGCTGGACCCTTCCGCTCCAAATCCAGTTTCTACTTTCTCACCCGAAGGATTCATTTGTGTGAGACGTGCATCAAGAGTGCTAGCAATACGCTCTATTTGAACCGCCCCGGTATTGTCGGAGACTCAACATTCTGAGAGAATACGACAATGA
>NZ_RRYV01000088.1 GCF_014861395.1 Psychrobacter sp. FME13
CGTCTATGGGCATCTCACAACTCCATTGTATTCTTGGTCGAAAACAATAGATTAGTGAGGTGCTCTTCTTTTTTCAATCACTTTCGAAGTTGAGAGTGGGGTATTTATACTTTTAAACATACAACATACTAGCTAAAATACCAACCTAAGTTGATTATTAACTTGATAGTAGTACTCAAAAATAAAAACACCTTTACGTCCAAAGGATAAAAAATTGCCAACGCTAAAACAGATAATTACTTATAAAGCGCTTATCTTAAGCTTAGCTTCTTGTTTGATACTCAGTGCCTGCGATACAGATTTGATAAGCAACCAAAGTTCAACGCAACAGATAAATGGTACAGATGAGTATAACCTTGGAACACTCTACTATACTGGTGAGAACAAAAATATTGAGCAAGATTATAGCAAGGCCTATGAATGGTTAGAAAAAGCGGCTTATAAAGGTCATGCTGACGCCCAAAACACTGTTGGCTTGATGTACCTTAAAGGTGTTGGCACTGAGAAGGACCGTAAGCAAGCCATACAATGGTTTCAAAAATCTGCCGACCAAGGTCATACCTTAGCGCAGCAAAACCTTGACATGCTAAATGGCGAAGACATTGTTATATTTGGTGATCCTAGCAATGCTAGTGACCCCATTTCATTATTTAAAGATATTTATACTGTAGCACTGACAGGGCATAAAAATGCTCAAACCCAACTCGCTACTATGTATGAAAACGGTATTGGCACCCCTCAAAATTATGCCAAAGCTATCGAATGGTATGAAAAAGCAGCTAAGCAAGGTCAAGCTAAAGCTCAAAACAACCTTGCCTCAATGTACTTTCATGGTCGGGGTGTCACACAAGACTATACCAAGTCTTTTGCATGGTATCAAAAATCCGCTGAGCAAGGCTATGGACTGGCCCAAAGCAATCTTGGTTGGGCTTACTATGAAGGAAAAGGCGTACCTCAGAACTATGATAAAGCCCTTGTATGGTATCAAAAATCAGCTGAACAGGGAGAAGCTATGGGACAAAACAACCTTGGTTGGGCTTATTATGAAGGAAAAGGCGTACCTCAGAACTATGATAAAGCCAGCGAATGGTTTCAAAAAGCCATCGCTCAAGGCAGTGCCTTGGCGCGTAACAATCTAATTCATCTAAATCGTGAAAAAAAAGGGCTCTGTAAAGATAGCTATATACCAAACGCAGAATTCGCAAGCACTCAACATGCCGCAAACGCAGGTGATAAAAAAGCCCAGTATGAATTAGCTGCTATGTTTCAGGATGGAGAGATTGTCTGTCAAAATGATAGTAAAGCAGCTGAATGGTACACAGAATCAGCCAAGCAAAACTATGCAAAAGCCCAAGACAGCCTTGCCTCTATGTACTACACAGGTACAGGCCTCGAACAAGATTACGTCAAAGCACTTGCTTGGTATAAAAAAGCAGTTGAACAAGAAAATGCTGCCGCTCAATACCACTTAGCCGTTGTCTACTCCGAAGGTAAGGCTTTGCCAAAAGATTTTACCAAAGCCCTTTCGTTAGCTAAAAAATCAGCGAATCAAGGGTTTGCTAAAGCACAGTTTGTTCTTGGCAAACTATATAGCGACGGTATCGATGTGACCAAAAACCATGAACTAGCACTTAAATGGTATAAAAAAGCGGCGGATCAAGGATATGTAGAAGCTCAATATAATCTTGGCGTCATGTACCGTGATGGACGCAGTGTTGTCCAAGATTATGACAAAGCAATGAGTTTTTTTCAAAAAGCCGCCGAGCAAGAATTTGCATCAGCACAAAACAACCTCGGATGGATGTACCAACAAGGCGAAGGCGTTGCTATCGACAATAATAAAGCGCTCTTTTGGTACAAAAAAGCAGCAAGTCAAGGAGATGCAACAGCACAACAAAATTTATTGGCGTTAAATAGTTTATTAGAATGTGAATTTTGTGCCAATACCGATTAACCAACCTCATTGACCAAGTTTAGCTATAACTTTAGAACTTTAGGACTTTAGGACTTTAGGACAGTATAAAGCACCAAGCATTTATGATAGTAAAGCCGCCAGCTCATCTTCATTATTGATAATATCTGCTAGTGTATAGCGTTCAAGAACCTTTATAAAAGCCGTTAACGCTTCAGAAAAGACACTCTTGAGTTGGCATACTGGCGTAATCACGCAGCCTATCGGTTTGTCTGCCTCTTCCTCGATAAAGGCGACTGGTAGACCTTTTGACTGAGGATCTTTATCCTTGTTCACTGGTACAGCAAAACACTCTACCAAATCAAAATCAGGCTCTATTTGTTTAATCAACGCACCTAAATTAATATCATTAGGTGAGCGTGCCAGCCGTATACCACCATTTTTACCACGGATACTCTCTATATATCCCAGCTGCCCTAACTGGTGTATGATTTTAGTCAAATGACTTTTAGAGATGCCATAGCTATCAGCAATATCGCTGATATTGGCTAACAGTGACGGATCTGGTCTCACAGCCAAATAAATCAGTGAGCGTAGCGCATAGTCACTATAGTTGGTCAATCTCATTTACGAACACTCCAATTCTAATCTTCTTATTAACCACTCTCTGCTTAAACACTAGCTGTTCAACCAAACAACCCATCAGGTCTAGGGCGTGCCAGCATTGGCAAATAGCTGATGCAAAATAACACAAAACAGGCAATCCACGCACCTTGGGCAATCATAACCCATAATAGATAGTGGCTCATATCCGCCAATGGTAACAATACCCGACTGATAAACACCAATACCATAAACGCATACATCAGATTGACTAGGTTGGGCGGTTGATGAATACTACGCCCAGTATGCCCAAGTGAGACCCGCGTCATCATCGCCACGGTCATCATACCAATACCCGCAATCGCAAGCCCATGTACCGCCACACTATGGGAATAACCTAACCAAGGTTGCAGTGCGTACAAAATAAAGCTTAAGCACATTCCCAAAAACGCGACATATAACGACCACAGTAATGGTTTTTTCCAGATGCCGTGGTGATACCATCCTATCAAACGGACGATATTCACGCTTGCCACGCCGAGCGCTGTCACAGTCAAAAAGTACGGATTAGGATAAAATAAATCAACGATAAAAAATGCTAAAAACAATAATAAACTGGCGACATCTTGTATTTTACTATTATACAATGTGACGGTTTGTACAACGCCTTTATCATCAGTCGTACTAAGACCTCGTTCAATAAAGAAAGGCACAACTCGCCGACCAATAGTCAACACTAAACCAATAACTAAGTAAAACCCAAGATAAATACCTATCTTGGTCACATTCATATCTGCATTAATGACACCCCAATAGCATAAACCGTTACCTAAGGTTAATAGTATCAGCTTTGCCAAAATACCCATCTGCTTATATTGCTTCACCTGCCAGACTGCTCGACATATTACAAAAGCCATCAAGCCCATAAATAACAAATCAAACGCTGCCGCTACATATAGTAATCCAGCGCCTGACCCAAATCCAACATCAATACCCAACCCAAATAGCAACCAACCCAAGCGTGCCAATAACCAACAAGCAAAAATACCGAGCAATTTATAGCCATGAGGCATCATTACGCCTGTCCAAGTCTTTACCGCTGTCAATAAAAACCCCGCTACAATCGCTAGTGCATAGCCATAGATCATTTCATGACCATGCCAATACAATGGATTCAATACCTGGGCGTTAATATCCGTATGACCGGTAAATACAAATGCCCATAGTGCCATTGTGACAATAGCAAATATGGCCCCTGCACTAAAAAATAAGCGAAAACCCAAATTAAGAATAGGATGCGGTGCGCTTGGCGGTTTACTGGGCAAATTGATAGCTTGCATGGCTGTCTTCTTATAAATATATTGATGGGTGTTAATAAAATAATTTATAACATTCATTTTAAATGAATGTTATAAATTATGCAATATTCTTAGCTAGCAGCCGCATCTCAAACAGCAGGTGTTAAAAAAGCCACCAAGATGGTAGCTTCTTATTTTTTAAACATTCAGAGCGTACTGAGCGAACAAGACAATATAAAAATCTTTAAAAATTTATCAGCAACGCTAAGGTTAGCTTAGTACATAATCATCGGTATTATCACCTTGCCATTTATGAATAAAGCTACCACTCGGATCATATTGCTGGGTTTGTTTGGCCAAATTAAACTGACGACATCCTCTTGGGTCAGCACCTACCCCTGCCAGGTACTGCCAATTCCCCCAGTTACTCGCCACATCATAATCAATCAGATGTTGCTCAAAGTGCGTCGCGCCATAACGCCAGTCTAGTCCCAATTCATGAATGAAGCAGCTGGCCACGATTTGTCGCCCACGGTTAGACATGTAGCCAGTTTGCAGCAACTGCTTCATACACGCATTAACAATAGGATATGACGTGGTGCAGGTTTTCCATTGTTCTAAGCGTGTCCTATCAAAACTGGTCGTTGGTGGCTGCTGGGCAATGCCTTTAAACCAAAATAGCCGCTGCTGATGGGTCAGCGCATACCAGTAAAAATACTCACGCCACAGTAGCTCAAACCAAATCCAATATGTTGAGTCATTGGCGACAGTGTCTCGCTCATATTCACGCAAGCGGTTGAGCAATACATTGACCGATAACGACCCGTTCGCCAGCCAAGCCGAAAACTTGGTAGAGCTTGTCCAATCGTCAAGAGCATTGCGGGTGGTTTTGTAAGTACTGGGTGCGTCAGACCCAAAATAGTCATTAACATGGGTTAACGCACTCGCTGCCCCGCCTTTAAACTCAGATAACTGCTGTTCAAACTGATAGTTTTTGAAGAACAGAGTGTTATCCTCCGCTTCATTGAGTAGGTTGTCAGGTAATGCTGGCAATGACGATGGCGCGCTGCTCAAAACCACATCATCTGCAGCAGTCAATAAATGATGCGTTGCTTCTACTTTTTTGCGAAACTGGGTGAAGCTCTTGGGTAAGTATTCTGTCGGTAACGTAGCAAACAATGTGTTTGTCGATTGGCTGTGCCATGTTATTTTTGGATGTTTTTCTTGTAAAAGCGCATAGATTTGGTTTTGCGCATAGTCTGCCGTGTCGCTGACGCAAATATCTGTAACGTGCTGACGCTCTATCAGCTGGCACAATTGAGCAAAGGTGCTCGTTGTCGACTCACCGTTCGGTTGCGATGGCTGGCGTGATGTTAGATAAAGCAAGCTGTTGCCAAGACGTTGTAGTGACTCATCTAAATCAGCCAAGCTCTCTGCCAAAAACTGCGCGCGTGCAGCACCCATCTCATCGAATTGATATGCTTGACTCTCGTTGGTTTGGCTGACATTAGAAGCTTCAATGCTACGCGCCAACGAGTCAGCATAAACACACAGTAGTGACCCATCATCTTTTTTAGCCAATGTCGCCGCTTTGCTCACAGTCGCGTTATCATCGACACGCAAATCGTTATGAAACAATACCAATACTGCTTTTTTATCTACTAGCTTGTTTGGTAAAATATCTGATTGCTGATTTAACATATTTTAGTTTCCATTTTGGCTCTCATATACTTAAATACATCATTTAATCGCTTAGCCCAAACTATAATGGTTTAAAATACGGCATACAGTATAAAGCGTGTTAAATAACTGATATGAGCTACCTGATGAAATGATTGTTCCCTAGGAGAATAATATGACTGAAGAAAACGCACCGGACGAAAAGCGTAAAATTATCAATAAGTTTTTAATGAGACTGACCAAAGAGCAGCCTCAAATGTATTACGCCACGACAGCCGAAATCTCTCGCAGTATATACACCATGATAAAAGAACATACCAATCGCTTGTCAGTAGAAGAGCAAGCACTTGTCAGACGCATAACGGTTGAAGAGATTGAAGGCTTACTTGGTTTTCACCATAATAAATAAAAAGGCTTATCTGGAGGGTATTTAATTCAGATAGTCATTATTTATATCTCATCCATAAAAAAGACCGCTATATAGCGGTCTTTTTTATGATTCACATATCAGTTTACAGTAATTATAAAGTGGCACTTTTAGAATAGATACTCACGTGGCTCATTTTGTACAGAAATCCAGTGCAGTCTGGTGAATTCTTCTAATACCCATTCGCCATTAAAGCGTCCGATACCTGAGTTTTTCTCACCACCAAATGGCGTATTACTTTCATCGTTCACCGAGATATCATTAATATGTGTCATGCCAGCTTTGATACCACGTGCAAAGCGTAAACCTTTAGTCAAATCTTGCGTAAATACCGCACTTGATAAGCCGTACATAGAGTCATTGGCGATGGACAACGCATCATCTTCGTCTTTGGCACGAATGATACCGACCAACGGGCCAAATACTTCGTTACGTGACAAATCCATCTCACGTGTCACCTCAGTGAAAATATGCGGCGGCACGACCTGACCCTCTATCTCGCCACTCAGAATCATATTGGCACCTTCTTCTTGTGCTTTGGCGATTTTGTCTTTTAGCGACTTGACTTGTTTTTCATTGATAATTGGGCCAACGGCTGTTTCTGCTTTGTTTGGATCACCCACTTGTAGGGTTTTGACATGGTCAACGAAGCGCGTCACAAACTCGTCGTATAGTGCATCTTCGACAATGATACGGTTGATCGCAATACAAATCTGACCTTGGTGTAAGAACTTGCCAAAGGCTGCTGCTTTTACCGCTTGATCGATATCAGCATCTTTCAACACAACAAATGGACTATTACCACCCAACTCAAGGGCGACTTTTTTGATATAATCGCCGCCATTGGCCAGCTCGCCGATGTGCTTGCCAACTGAGGTCGACCCAGTAAACGATACTAAACTTGGCGCTTTGTGTTCAACGATTGCATCACCTATCTCACTACCAGAGCCAACGACCACATTGAGCAAACCTTTTGGTAGACCTGCTTCTTCAAATACTTTCGCAAGTAGCAAACCACCTGTCACAGGCGTATCGCTAGCAGGTTTTAGCACCACGGCATTACCAAGTGCTAATGCAGGCGCAATAGAGCGTTGAGTCAAATGTAGCGGAAAATTCCACGGACTAATAACGGCAACCACCCCGATAGGTTCTCGGTAAATAAAGTTTTCTTTACCTGGGGTGTTGGATGGACGAATTTCACCATGCACACGGTTAGGAAAAGTGGCTGCCTCTAGCGTAATGGCGCGTGCAGTGCTGAGCTCTACCATTGCCTTGACACGAGTACTGCCCGATTCTTTAATTAGCCAGTCGATAATCTCGTCTTGACGCTGATCTAGTATATTTACAACGTTGTAGAGTACCGCTGCTCGATCCGCTGGTGTTTGCTTGGCCCATTCTATTTGGGCTGTGGTCGCTGCATCGTAGGCTTCATTTAATTGTGCCTCTGTTGCTTGTTGAATCTCTACAAGCGAATCACCGTTATATGGGTTTGTATTGGTATTGACGCTCTCGTCTTTGCCCTTTTGCCACGTGCCTGCGATGTATTGAAGATGAAAATCGCTGTAAGCACTGGTTTTGGTATCATTAGCTGACATAATTATCCTTATTTTTACTTTGTTATGTTTGACATTTAGTTTTAGTATTGATTTTAAAGTTATTATCAAAATATTGAACAAAACACTTACTTAGAGAAATTCGTTCATAGAAAGCCTCTTATAAACAGCACATCTAAACTCACTGTTAGGCACTATTCATTGTTATACTCCTTATCATCCTGACTACTTAACTAACTGCTTAACTGATAAGGAATCTAATGACTAGCTGGCCTAAAACGCAACTTGATAGACGACTGGTCTAATGCTAACATAGCAACTAATAAAACAAGACTGCTTTGCTCGTAAATATTGTTGATAAAACGTAACGCACATTTATAAATACTATTAAAATACGTCCTCAATATGACACCCAAATAAAATTAATAACTCTATTATTATGAAGTTCCAAGGAGAACATCATTTCTATGTCTACTATCACAAAAGCACCTATCGCTACATCAGACACTAGAGTCCACTTGCTCGAAACTGGTTATCAACTTATCGCACACAAAGGCTTTACTGCCGTTGGTCTTAAGCAGATATTAGATACAGCGGGTGTGCCTAAAGGCTCTTTTTACCATTACTTTGCGTCTAAAGAAGCGTTTGGTGAAGCAATCATTCATCATTATTTTAGCCTATATAAGACACGACTAGACATCATCGGCGCGCAGAATATTAATGCACAGCAAAAGCTATATAACTATTTTCAAAATTGGTATGACACTCAGCAGAATGGCTGCGACCACGAAAAATGCTTGGTGGTTAAGCTCAGCGCTGAAGTGGCTGATATGTCAGAGCCTATGCGCATCGCGCTAAACGCAGGCTATCAACAAACTATTAACTGGCTTGGTGACCAAATCAAAGCTGGTTGGGTAGATGGCTCTGTGCCACAGCCTGATAATATTGCTGCTGAAAGCATAGCGAAGCGGTGGTATTTTTCTTGGCTTGGTGCCAGCTTAATTGCCAAAATTAGCCAAACCAATACCCCACTTGCTGAAGTATGGCAAATGACCACATCACAGCTAGGACGTTAGCGCTCTAGGCACATACTCGCCATTTCTAAATGTCTACTCCTACTTTAGCATTCACATGTTAGAGGAAACATTGGTGTCTTGAAAAGCACATTGATGATCAACACCAACACCAACACCAACACCAACACCAACACCAACACCAACACCAACACCAACACCAACACCAACACCAACACCAAAAATATTACACAGCCCTTATAATTATTGAACCCCTACTTAATAATAAAGTTATGAGAGAGTTTTGTAAAAATTACTAGACGACCGGTCTAATTATATTTACAATGCACGCAAATGTGAGAAACGAACTCACTAATAAATAATTTTTTAATTCGGCATCCAATCAATATTTAACAAACTTAGGAATATCATGAATAACTTTCAATATTACAATCCAGTACGTATCGTTTTCGGCGAAGAACAAATCAAACAATTATCAGACTTAGTGCCTACTGACGCCCGCGTCCTTATTACTTATGGTGGCGGCTCAGCACAACGCACTGGTACATTGGATGAAGTTAAAGAAGCATTGGCAGCAAACGGCAATCGTACCGTATTCGAATTCGGCGGTATTGAAGCCAACCCAGAGTTCACTACATTGCTAAAAGCGGCAGATATGGTCAATGAGCACAATATTGATTTTCTGCTTCCTGTTGGCGGCGGTTCAGTGATTGATGGCAGTAAATTTGTTGCATTGGTATCGTCACTTGCTGAAGAAGACGGTACTGTCTCACGTGAACAAGCGTGGAATGCATTGACTGGCTACTGTAAAGATATCGACTCTTCGATTGACTTGGGTGCAGTATTAACTATCCCAGCAACTGGTTCTGAAATGAACTCGGGCGGTGTGATCAACTATAGCGAACGTCAAGCAAAACTCCCTTTTAATAATGCACTTGCCTTTCCTAAATTCTCAATTTTAGATCCTGCTAAGACGCTAACTTTACCTGAGCGTCAGGTCATGAACGGCGTAGCCGATGCTTTCGTCCACGTGATTGAGCAATACCTAACCTATCCTGTTAATGCAAAGGTGCAAGACGCATTTGCTGAAAGTTTGCTGAAAATCCTTATCGAAGAAGGCTTAGTGGTTAAGCAGGATCCAAACAATTTAGAAACCCGCAAAAACATCATGTGGACAGCGACCATGGCACTTAATGGTCTAATCGGTACTGGTGTGCCACAAGATTGGACAACACACATGGTCGGTCACGAATTAACGTCATTGCATGCGATTGACCATGCTCGCACCTTAACCATCTTATTGCCATCAGTTATGCGTGAGTTAAAAGAAAGCAAAAAAGAAAAGCTGCTCCAATATGCTCGTAATGTATGGAATATCACTGACACCGATCAAGATGATGACACCATTATTGAAACCGCCATTGTTTACACGGAAAACTTCTTCCGCGACTTGGGCTTGCCAGTCAGCTTAAAAGACGCTGACTTGACTGAATCAGCCATTGATCCAATTATCAAGCAGCTCGAAGCTCATAACATGGTAAAACTGGGCGAACATGGCGCTAACGATTTAGAGGTATCACGCCATATCTTGCAACGCGCCGTTACTAGCAAAGCATCTTAATAAATAACAGCTCAGTAAGAACAAATACATATAGTTGTGCTATTCATAGTAGCTACTCAGCAATGAGTAGTTGCTATATCGTAATCAGAACCAAAACCACAATCTAAAATAATTCGATTTAAATAAAAACGCTAAAACCAATAATTAAAAAGGATAATAAAATGAGCTTTGATAATAATCAGAACCAAGAAATTAACCGCCAAATCACGCTAGCCAGCCGTCCTCATGGCGCACCAACCAGTGATACTTTTGAGCTAAAAACTACGGAGATTCCGACTCCTAACAACAAGCAAATGCTTCTACGTACCGTTTATCTATCACTCGATCCCTATATGCGTGGACGTATGAGCGATGCCAAAAGCTATACCGATCCATTACAAGTCGGCGACGTCATGACTGGTGGTACAGTCGCCCAAGTGGTCACGTCTAATGTGGATGGCTTTGTCGAAGGCGACTTGGTGGTATCAGGTTCTGGCTGGCAGGACTATAGCGTCAGTGATGGCGAAGGCGTTCTAAAGCTTGATAAAAACATGCCACACCCTTCTTATGGTCTAGGTGTACTAGGTATGCCAGGATTTACCGGGTACATGGGCTTAACTGACATCGGTAAGCCACAAAAAGGCGAAACCCTAGTGGTGGCCGCAGCGACTGGCCCTGTTGGTGCGACTGTCGGACAAGTGGGCAAAAAACTTGGCGTACGTGCCGTAGGTGTGGCAGGCGGCAAAGAAAAATGTGATTTTGCAGTCAATGAGCTTGGCTTTGATGTTTGTATCGATCACAAAGCGGATGACTTCGCCGAACAACTAAAAGCAGCTTGTCCAGATGGCATTGATATTTATTACGAAAACGTTGGCGGTAAAGTCTTCGATGCCGTACTGCCATTACTAAACGCACATGCACGCATTCCTGTGTGCGGCCTAGTGTCACAGTACAACGCAACCGACTTACCTGATGGCAAAGACCGTTTGGGCATGCTAATGGGTCAAATACTGGCCAATCGCCTGACGGTTAAAGGCTTCATTATTTTTGAAGAATATGGCGATCATTATCCTGAGTTCTTAAAAACCATGGGTCAATGGGTGGAGTCAGGTGACATCAAAACCAAAGAACATCAAACAGATGGCTTGGCACAAGCGCCGCAAGCATTCTTTGATATGCTAGAAGGCAAAAACTTTGGTAAAACTGTTGTTAAAGTTGCTGACGTTAAGTAATTTGCGTTAGGCCATCACCACTTAACAACATAACTACTTATTTTGATAACTGAATATTAAGTCTGAAACCTAGATACTGTTATTTAGATGCAGTTATTTAGATGCAGTTATTTAGATGCAGTTATCTAGATGCAGTTATAACAGTCATCATTTAGTATTCATCACTTGCTGCTTTAAGATGGCTTATTTATGTAAAGCATCTGTTTATATACAGCATCTACGTTTTGGCTTTCTATTTATCTATAAAAATTAACTTTCAATGTGAATGAATAACAAATAAGGATAACAATGAATATTTTAATGGTACTAACCTCACACGACCGTTTAGGCGATACTGGTAAAAAAACAGGGTTTTGGCTAGAAGAATTTGCCGCGCCTTACTACGCATTTATCGATGCAGGTGCTAACGTCACATTAGCGTCACCTGCTGGTGGCCAGCCGCCGCTCGACCCTAGTAGCGATACTGAAGATGCACAAACCAAAGATACCACACGTTTTAAGGGTGATACTAAAGCTCAAGAACATCTGGCCAGCACCAAAAAGCTTGCGGACGTAAAAGCAGAGGATTTTGACTCGGTATTTTATCCTGGTGGTCATGGCCCATTATGGGATTTAGCCGTAGATGAAAACTCTATCAGTTTGATTGAGACTTTTGTCAAACAAGATAAGCCTGTTGCCTTTGTTTGTCACGCACCAGGTGCGCTTAAAAATGTCAAAGTCGATGGCGAATATTTGGTCAAAGACAAAAAAGTCACTGGCTTTACCAACTCAGAAGAAGACGCAGTCGGCCTAACAGATATCGTACCTTTCTTAGGGCGTGTTGAACATTGGCGACAAATTGATGGCAAAAAAAATAGCGAACGGTT
>NZ_RRYV01000089.1 GCF_014861395.1 Psychrobacter sp. FME13
TGACTATCTCTGCGAGCAGTTACGCTCGCCTAGACTGATTGTTGCGTAAGTCCTATGTATATTACTGCCGCCACTATGAACTATCTCTAAACTCAAAAATACAAATACATCATCGCCATTGTCTTGAGTATCCAACGTGATAGCTTTTGGCAATGCATCAGTACGGGGCGCTTGATATATCGTTCCGTCTGGTAATACAGCATAAATACTTTGGAAGCTTAATAAATTGCTTTCCAAAAGCTGTTTATCAATTTGAACATCAGACACGCCGTACGCATATGGATGTGCCAACATCATACTCAATGCCCGCTGCGAGTTATGATAAGTGTCTTGAATTTGAAAATGCTGAGGGCGTAGAAACAGTCCCTCGCCCCATAATACTCTGTGTTTACTCAAGACAATCTCCTACGAACAGCTGGTCAATGGCTGCTGATAATATTTTAGTTTGGTCGTAAATTCGGGTGCTTTGTCTGGGCTGATGCCTTCCGTAATATTTACATCGCATGCGCCAATATTAAGCGTGAGTGGTGTGTCAAAGTTGATACTGGTAATTGGAATGAGAAACTGCGAGCGTTTTTTGGTGTATCTCAGCCCTACTTTCACCGCAATAAAACGGGCATCTTGCGGAATATTTAAGCTCAGATTACTGTCACGATTAGGAATGACACTAATCTCTTTCGCAGCTAGCGTTTCAACTTCAGTAAATTGGCTGTCTTCTTCTAAAAATGCTATATAAGCAGTACTCGCTGTACCTTGTGTTGCACGACCAGCATTGGCACTGGCCGATGCTTTAATACTTACTGGAATCGTCTGATGTTTTAAATGTTTTTGCAATGCCTCTAGCTGTTGTTGCTGCTCCTCTAGCTGGCCTTTGAGCTCCTGCAAGTCATCATCATTACTGATAAGACCTTTTATCTTGTCAGTAATACCAGACTCACCTGCTAGCTCAGAGGCGTTGTCATTTGAGCTACTAAATCTATCAGTGCTACATCCAGTTAGCGTGCCACTTAGCAATAGGCCTGTAACAATCAATGATATCGGCAGTGTCATACATCTGTTCATATTTTCAATTTACCTTGAAGTATTATTGTCATTATTGACTGGTCAAAATCTCTGCCATTTCTGGGTGGCCGAGCACCCCTTTTTTACGTAGTTCAACATGACCAAGATCCATCATGCGCCAGTCACCACCCCACACAAGTCCAGCAGACTTCGCTACTTTACCATATAATTTATAACCTCGCATCGCCCAAGGATCCTTTTCAGTAATGACAATCTTACCATTCCTAATAAAAGCACTGTCACCTGCCAAACCAAACTGATGATAGCTCTTGTATGATCCCGCTTTTGTCACGTGAGAACCTTTTTTAAGCAGCCTTGCCTGTCTTTCAGGGCTGCGATAACCTTCTAAAAGCACCATCTCATAGCCATATTGATCACTCATCACCTTATACACAGTCAACAGCCGTTGAACAAACTCTGAGTTCATTTTTTTCCAATTACGGTCAGCGTTCTTAATATTGATATCACCATTACTAAGATGTGACGCTAATATATCGCCTGAATAACCAGTGCTCTTATCTTGGACTTTTAAATCAGACAAATCAGGCTCAGGTAGCATTAGTGGTCTGTCAGTCTGAGGTAGGTTCGTCTGACTATCTGGCCAATAGCCATCATCCGCTGTGCTCGCTTGATAACTTGCAATTTCAGCATCTAGTTCAGCAAATAGTTCTTCAGGTGGCGTTGGTGGCGGACGCAAACGTTCTCCGATTAATAACTGGCTGATTTGATTGCTTGGGGTGCTGAGTGTCGTATCTTTCGCATGATATACCTCAAGAGAATAGTTGGTAATTAAGGCATAGCACAGCCCAGCAGTTGCCATAACAATCACTAACGACAGTGCTGATATGACTGGAATCCGAGAAATATCTATCCTTTTAATTTTGCTTTTTAATTGTTGTATATGAGCGCGCAACGGCTTTGATTGGGTCTTTAATGCTGAAGTGCGCATTGATGTCGACTTGGATTTAGCACTAAATAATTTCTGAAAAATTATCGTAATATTATTTAACAGTCGCGTGTACAGCTGCCTATCAAATAGCATGACAAGCACAACGACAGAAATAAATGTAAAGACAGACACAAGCACGTAAATCATAAGTACACAGCAATGATCGTTAAAATGATAAATTAAAGACAAACAGGCGTTGATAAATTATATTTCGCAAGTATTATATAGACAAATCGTATCTGTTTAAAAGAAAGCTGACTTAATTATACTAGGGCGTGTTGAACATTCAAAGTTTCAACCAAAGATAGGCACAAGCGAGAGCCACCGTATTCTCATAACTTTGCTTGAGCTTATCAAATCTAGTGGCAACCGCCCTGTAGTTTTTCAACTTAGCAAAAGCATTTTCTACTAAGTGTCGAGCCTTGTACAAGTGCCAGTCCATATGGTTATTGGTGGACTTAGTGTTCTGTTTTCGAGGAATATTATTGAAGCAACCCGCTTGTTCAATATGCGCTCGCAGCGGATCAGAATCATAGCCCTTATCGGCACATAGCATATCTGTACCACTTAAATTAATCTTATCAATTAAGTCTGGAGCGACCTTTACATCGTGAGTCGTGCCATCTGATAGGATAAAAGTAATAGGGTTGCCATGGGCATCAACTGCTAAATGAATCTTGGTGGCGCGTCCTGCCACACTTTTACTAATGGCTTGTTCCACCTCATTGCCACCATTACTGTGCTGATGTGCTTTAATATGCGTGCCATCGATAAATACCCATTCACAGTCTGAGTCTTTAATTAATAAAGCAAACAGTGCAATCAATTTATTGCTACGAAACCAGCGCTGATAAGCCTTGTAGACGGTATTAGGCTTACCAAAATAAGGTGGCAAATCACGCCAAGGACAGCCAACACGCATACGATATAATACGCCTTCGACTGTTTGTCTAAGATTCCCTTTGTCATAGATATTAAGTTCTAGTAATATAGGTCTTAGTCTTGTCCAGTGTTGATCTTTGAGCATTGTACGAGGCATAGCAAACGATGTCTTTTTTGTGTGAGAACTTAAAGACTAACCGTTTGCTATTTTTTTGCCATCGTTTTATTCCCAATGTTCAACACGCCCTAATAAAAAAAATTAATCACATTAAACTCCTCTAATGTCTCTTTATACTGCTCGCATACTATCTGCATTTCCTGCTATTTGCTGCATATCATTGCTATAACTGATTATTATAGCGTCATCTCATTCGATAAAGACTTTGTAACTGTGCCATGCTCTTATAATCTAGCTGTGGGTAAGTGAAATAAAGTCGTCAAATATAGTAGAAAGAAGTCTATTAATACCATAAAATACTGCCTAGTAAGTTTGGCTATCTAATAGCAACGACAATCATAACTCAACAAATCAGGAGTTTGTATCAGTGGGCGCAAAAAAAATACTGTCTTATGGACGCCGGGCTTTGGTGATATTTCTGGTGCTATATCTCATCGTAGTCTGGATGTACTTTGAAGACAATGCGCGACAGCTTACTTCATCTGGATTAATACTGTGGTTCGTGGCCATCCCATTACTATTCATTGGCACCATCGTTGCTCTATTGTGGTGGCAAAAGAAGCTGGACAAACGAGCCAGTGATAAAGCTGAAAGCTTAGGAGAGACGTCAGACAAAAAAGAAAATGTCAAACTGCCTGATATCCACCAATTATTTATATTTAGCCGCGTTTGCTTACCTGAAGGAAATAGCTGGTCTGATGTTATTGACAATGACCAAGACCTAACTGTATTAAGTGAAGATCTGACAAATTTTGATGGTATGCCGATGTTGGTTAAACCCATCAAAGAACTTACCGATGCTGCTTCACTACCCTATAGCTATCGATCCAATGATCATGTAGAAGATACAGATTTTGATAACAGTCTAGATAACAACCGTTTAGATAACCATGTCAATCAGGAAAGGTTTGAGGAGAGTGATGCACGTACAGAACGTATAGCCACACTAGATGATACTACTTTGCGTTTATGCTCATTAATTCATGAGCAAATTGCATTGAGTGATGAGCTATTATCTGTCCTCGCAGAACACTTCTATCAACACCATCAGCAAGACAATGCGCAGTCTAACTCAGCTATCAATATTCATCCCGAATGGCAGCAGCATTACTTAGTGAGTGCCGAGCAAGAGAGTGATGACGACTCAATGTCAACTGCGTCTAATAGCTACTTGTCCAAGCTACCTATCTATCTATGTCTGCCTGCTAGTGCTGACTCCGCGCCTCTTATCACGGCAATAAAAGAGCAATTAGCGACTTACGGCATTTCTGACATACTGCTTTCTTTCACAGTGATTGTAGCTGATGATAACGAATCAGCAGATAGCGTAACAAGTGAGCACATAGATGATATAGCCACTCACGATCCTGCTGGATTCATTAATAAACACCTTGTATCGTTATCGCAGTCAGCGATTCCTGATCTTTGCCTATTGCTCATTGTAGACTCACAAATGAGTGATGATTGGCTCGATACGCACCTACACTCACAGCAAACATCTAATATCGTTCCCACTGAGGCTGGTGCATTGCTAGTATTTTTTAATAAAGCGGCTCAAGATTTACTCAATATTGAAACCAGCACCAGCGTTTTATTGACAGAGGTGCATACACCTGATGCTAAACATCACGATAGCCATACTACTGAACGCATGAATAATAGACGTGGTTACCTAAACCACTTAACAACTATTAAAAACTTACTGATAGATAACGAGCTGTCATTAGTACCGACTAATACTGCATCGCCAAAAACGCTAAACAAACCCACAACAAAGCCAGACGACACCGAAACCAAGACTAATGTTGCACCATTAGATACTAGTATTACAGCTATATCAGACATTAATCCATCAACACAACCTTATGATATGTCGGTATATATGAGCTTTGTTGAGGCGTTTATCACAAAAGGCGCTCTAGTAAATGAATACCATTTAGGGCATTATATGCCATTCAATAACTGGTTAAAGTCATTTATTAGCCTATCGTTGTTTGTTGACTTAGCAGAAAAAGACCAACAAGAGTCAGACAGCCTGTTTTTGATTACTCAACATAAGCATTGCTCTATACTGTGGTTAGCAGATGACTCTCAGAAGTCAGAACCATAGTTGTTAGTGACACAGTTCTTAGCGACATGGCTTTTAACGACATCGCTTTGATGGCATCATTTTGATGAACAGTATCGTTGTAGACACTCATTTTATTATCTTAAGATTACACTAGGTAGCACGCATGTTTTCAAGGTTTTTTCATCTTATCTATAACCCAAGAGTGCTAGTAGCTTTGGGCATCATAGTCGCCTTAGTCTTATTATATGACTATGTCCCCATCAAAACCTTTTACATTATTATTGGCATCTTAATCACCTGTACTGTGCTAGGTTTTGTCGCTTATCATCTATGGAAAAAGCGTAAAAAATCGTCAGAGGATTTGGCAGATTTGGTAGAAGACAATGCCAATGATGGCGAAGATAGCGCTAATAAAGCAAAAGATGAAAACACCGAAGAGGTGCAAGCCTTACGTGAGCAAATGCAAGATGCGATTAAAACCATTCGTAAATCCAAAATTGGCGATCAAACAGGTAAAGCGGCATTGTATGAGCTGCCATGGTATATGGTCATTGGTAATCCAGCAGCAGGAAAAAGCTCAGCGGTACTACACTCCGGCTTAAAATTCCCATTTATGGATCAGACTAATAAACTGTCTGTAAAAGGGGTTGGCGGTACACGGAACTGCGATTGGTTTTTTTCGACCGAAGGAATTTTGCTTGATACAGCTGGACGCTATTCTGTATATGAAGAAGATCGCTCAGAATGGCTGTCATTTTTAAGTTTACTCAAAAAGAACCGACCTAAAGCACCTATTAATGGCATTATCATCGCCGTTAGTATCGCTGAGCTGACCAAAAATGATCCCAACTATGCATTAGATTTGGCCAAAAACTTACGCAGCCGTGTCCAAGATTTAACTGAACAACTAGAAGTCTATGCGCCTGTTTATGTAGTCTTTACCAAGATGGATTTGGTTTCAGGCTTCCGTGATTTCTTTAATGACTATGAACAAGAAGAGCGCGATCAAGTCTGGGGTGCGACCATTCCCTACCCGGAAGATCCTGATAATATAAATATCACCGATGTTTTTGAAGATCATTTTGGTATATTGGTCAATGGTCTAAAAGATTTGAGCACAACCAAATTATCTTTGCGTCATCAGCGGACCGTGTCTCCCAGTCTTATGACTTTCCCTATGGAGTTTCAGTCGTTACGTCCAATGATACGAACGCTGATGCATGCTTTGTTTGAAGACAACCCTTTCCAGTTTAAGCCAATCCTGCGCGGATTTTACTTTACCAGCGCCTTACAGGATGGGCAAGTTAGCAGCCAAATGACGCTACAAATGGTACAAAACTATGACTTGCGTCCACCTGCCATACCACTTAATGCGCAGCAGGAAGCTGCAGACAAGCCTTATTTTCTGCAAGATTTATTTTCAAAAGTCATCTTAAAAGATAAGCATCTTGTCAAACAGCATAAAAACCGTAATAAACGTGGTCATCGTGCGATTGTGACCCTAGCTGCTGTGGTTGCATTGTGTGTGGCAGCAGGTCTATGGACATGGTCATATACTAATAACAAGCAACTCTCTGAACGTGTCGTGGCTGACTTACAACAAGTCGCCGAGCTACAGAAAAGCGCTAATGGTGATCTACAGTCGCAGCTTGAGTCGCTTGATATCTTACAAAGCCGAATAGAACAACTCGAAGGCTACGAAGAAGACAAACCCTTGTCTCTAAGCTTTGGTCTGTATCAGGGTGATAAGCTTAAGCAAAAGCTATTGGCTGAGTACTATAACGGTATTGGCATCATTGTGTTGGCACCTACCAAACAAAATATTGAGCAATTTTTGACAGAGGTGAATTCAAATGCAGCACAGCTAGAAGTGCGCACAGAAGAAGCTTCTGACGATACGGCTGAGGAAGCAGCGACCAATGACGCTTATATTCAATCCGATCCTACAGATGTTGAAGATGCCTATAATGCCCTAAAAGCCTATCTCATGCTGAGTAGTCATGAACATCTCGAAACCAGTCATTTAAGCGATCAGATGACGCGTTTTTGGCGTAATTGGCTTGAATCTAATCGTGCCGATATGCCACGTGATAAAATGATTCGCCAAGCCGAGCGTATCTTGAGCTTCACACTGGCTCATGTCGATGACCCTGCTTTTCCACTTATTCAAAACGACTTGGGACTGGTAGACAATACACGCAATACCCTGTCAAAAGTTAGTAAGGGTCAACCTGCTCGTGATCGGGTCTACTCTGAAATAAAAATGCGCGCCTCTGCCCGCTTTCCATCCGTAACAGTCGCTCAAATCACTCAAGATACTGCCAATGAAGCCTTACTCGGTAGCTACGTTATTTCAGGCACTTTTACCAGACAAGCATGGGACTCTTTCGTCAGTGATGAGATCGATAAAGCAGCTACTACTAGAGTGGTAGCAGATGATTGGGTACTAGCAACCAGTAGCCAAAACGATCTTACATTGACAGGCAGTCCTGAACAAATAAGACAATACTTGGTCAACCGCTATAAACAAGAATATATCAGCGAATGGAAGCGGTTTTTATCACAAGTATATATTCGTGATAGCAAAGGTTTCGATGATCATGCGGTGCTATTAAGTCAGCTATCTAATGCGGCAGATTCACCATTAAAAACACTGTTTGTAACGGTTGATCGTCAGACTCAATGGGACAACAAAGCGTCTACTCCAGCTGCTGCAAATGGTGGTGAATCTAGACGCTCATTTGTCAATTGGTTCAAGCAAACCATATTGAGACAGAGCCCGGCCGAACTACGACAGGCAGAAGCAGCTCTAGGCAACAGTGGTGGTAGTGACGCCGCAACTCCTGCAGCACCATCGGGTGTGATTGCTCAAGAGTTCTCATCCATACATGCACTGGTAGTCTCCAGAGAGGACAATCAAGACTTGTCTTTATTAGACAATTACTTAGCAAGTCTAGGTGACGTTAGAACACGCTTCAATAATATTGCGCGTAGTGATGACATCGGTCCTGATGCGTTATTGTTTGCTTCACAGACGCTAAGTCCTGATGGCTCAGAGCTGACCAAGTCGCTACAAATTTTGGATGAACAGATACTCAGCCAAGCCAATTCTGAAATCAAAAAACTCGTCCGCCCATTATTGAGTGAGCCACTCACACGCTCCTTCAATATGCTACTGACACCAACTAAGGCTGAAATTAACAAGGTATGGAAAGCACAAGTAGGTAAGCCTTTCCTCGATAATTTAGAGAAAAAATACCCGTTCACTGCCAATGCCAACTTAGAGGCAACACCTGCAGAGATTGGTCAGTTCTTTGGTGAAGATGGCTATGTGGCACGATTCGTTAATGAAACCCTGTCACCCTTTATCATTCGTCGCGGTGATCAGATATCAAGTAAGATTTGGAATGGTGCGGGTCTGGGCCTGAACCCACAGTTTGTCGCTGATTTTGGTCGTTATTTCACCAACTATACTGGTAACAGTAGCGCTGGCCCTGCTGGTGGTACTAATGCTAACGGTGCGGCTAACCAAACCACATTCCAGATTATGCCATTACCAGTTAGTGGCTTGACTGAATATACGATTGTGGTCGACGGTCAGCAGCTTCGCTATCGTATGGGCACCCAAGCTTGGACCACATTTGTATGGCCCAACCCAAGTAGCCAGCCTGGTGCTAGTATCCGGGCCAAAGATTATGACGGTAGAGACTTTACTGTGTTTGAAGAAGCGGGTAGCTTTGGGGTAGAAAGAATGATCAATAGTGCTCGCCGCACTGAACTTGGCGATGACATCTTTGAGATGGCTTGGTCAGGTGATGGCATTACTATTCCAGTACGCTTTAGACTGATTAGTGGCAGTGGTGGTGGCACTACCCCTCAAGGCCGTGCAAGCAATCCATTTACTGGTATGAAGCTACCTGATGAAGTAATCGCTCTTGGTGTTACACGTTCGGCAATGCCGGTCTCTGACAGTAATTCAGCTAACGGTAATGAAGCTAACAGCGGTACATCAACTGGGCGCCCAGTAAACAGCCCGACTGCGCCACGCAGTGAAGACAATGGTACAACGGAGCCAACACCAGCACCAAATGCGTTGAACTTGACGCCCACGACTGACGACAGTGACAGTGACAGTGACAGTGACCAAACTGACACGCCTACTACCACAACGGATAGCAATACAACCACAACTGACACACAGGAGCCAACGCCGTGACTCCTGAATCGTTACCTTTAGTATATTTTGGCAAACTGCCTGCCCGTGGCGATTTTGTACGGGCACGCACACACATTCCTGAAAGCAATGCCATTGATGAGTGGGTCAGCAAAGCTTTAGTCAGCTCAGAAACACTATTTAGCGACAGATTGGTAGATAGGACGACAACCAACAAAACAGCTTTTTTAAACTTTAGTCACGTGAATACCACATCCAATGAGATTATCACCGGTGTGCTTATTCCTAGTCACGATAGCAGTTATCGTAACTATCCGATTATAGGTTTTGGCGTCCAGTATGTTGACAAGCCAAAAAGCTGGATGAATTATTTACCAATTAAGTCTGCTACCATTTGGGACGATACACAGGAAATCCTCAGCATAGCTAAGTCTAAAACTGACAATGCTGAGTTGATGGACTACCTCAACCACAGCCAGATTAGAATCAATAATAATGCCAGTACTCACTATTACGACTTTATCAATACCTCTACTTTGCAAGATATCGCCATATTGATGAACATCGATAAATCACAATTGATACAGCAAATCATCGCCACTGGCTTGTTGTTTTTGCCTACTTTTGCCAAAGGCTTTCAAGGTCTTAATAAAGTCATCTGTTGGTCACTCACTTCTGATAGAGAGAACTCCATACATATGGCAACTTTTTGGCATGATTTGATCAGTGGGTTTTATCAACCACATCAACTCTATCTGAATACTTATCTCTACCGTGTTTCTAATTGCTATCGCCTACTATTGAGCTTCACAAAACCTGATGGGCATATACTGAGTCAAATATCAGAGAGCGAAGACAGCTATCCCGAAGATTGGGTGGTTATCTCTCATAGTGACTGGACGCAAGGTTATATCGATGAGGATATCGGACTGACTCGCTTCAATAAAGTCTTGTTACAAGACAACCTCTACCTGTATGATACTAGGCAATTGTTTAAGAAGACGTTTTTGGCACAATAATCGTGCATCAAAAAGATGATATTACGATAGGCGGTCATCGCTATATATCAGACACCTATATTTGATAATTGCTCAATACTATTAAGATTAAAAAGGCACTTGAATGAAGGTCCTCTCTAACATACTAAACTCCAAGCTAACGGGTCACTCAAAAAAATTGCTGTTAGCGGCTGCTATAACACTACCCATCAGTGCGGCTGTCGTTGCAGCGCAGAATAATGGTCTAACACCAAACGTACCTGTCGTCATCAAAGGTGTGGTTGCGACTAGCTCAGACAAGCAGCAGCTTATAGAGAAGCTAAAGGCGCAATATCCCGATAAAACCATCCGAGATGAGATCGAAGTACGGTCGAATATCAGTATACCGACCAACTGGCAACAGATAGCCACAGCCATTATCGATAGTGACATCTCTAATATTAGTCAGGGCCGTATCGATATTCATGGTACAACCATTAGCTTACATGGCAAAGTAAGTAGCTTGGAACAAAAACAAGCAATCCAAAATCGTATTTCTACACGCCTAACCGACCTCTATCAGTTAGATAACCAGCTGGTCATCGTAGAAGGTGAACAGCGCCTCATCGATGAGACTCTTGGCAACCGTATTGTCGAGTTTGAATCTGGTAGCGCTAATCTCACGCCTATGGGGCTTGGTATTTTAGATGATATGGCAGGCGTGTTGCAGCGGGTCGGTGATAAACCGGTCACCATCACTGGGCATACAGATAATGTCGGTAACCCTACTGCCAACTTAGCCCTATCCAACGATCGTGCTGAAGCCGTCAAGCAGTATCTTATCGGTCGAAACATCGATGCTGCTCGGCTTAGTACGACAGGTAAAGGTGACACAGATCCTATCGCTAGTAACGATAATGAAGAAGGGCGGACTCGTAACCGCCGTATCGAATTCACCCTCGAGGAATAACATTGTCGTTGAATAACATTGTCGTTGAATAACACTGTCGTCAAATAACAATATCGTCGAATGATGTTGCCACACGTAATGATAATGGCAGACAAACACTTATGTTTTGATGCCAACGCTCA
This sequence comes from Psychrobacter sp. FME13, assembly GCF_014861395.1. GTDB lineage: Bacteria > Pseudomonadota > Gammaproteobacteria > Pseudomonadales > Moraxellaceae > Psychrobacter. The sequence continues at coordinate 11,386 of NZ_RRYV01000089.1, forward strand.
AAAAAACATAATGCCGTTGCACAAAGAATAGGAACACTACCATGCTTCGCTTGACCAACACCGTGCTGCCCATGCACCCTGATAGGCTATATGCTAGTGAAGGCAGCACTCAAGCCCTCTATCCAAGTGCGCAGCAAGACATCAGTGCTCATCAAGCGTGGCAAAACAAGCTGATGCAGGCGTCTTATGAAGACGATATCATTGCCCAATTAAACCCAAACGGAAATCAACAACATCAGCAGCATGGTATCGATACTTATGTATTGCAAGTCTATATTCATGAGCGTCACCATCCGCCCTTTACACCGCTCACTGACTTAATCGGTAGCACACTTACCTTAAGCTTTGATACCCCAAGCGGCCTACATTACCGTCATTTATACCTAACGGCCATACATCAATTGGATCACGATGGCAGCTATGGCTATTATCGTCTGCTCGCACAACCACTTACCTATCGCTTGCATCAGCATCCACGCTGTCATATAGACACTGACCTATCGGTACAATCAATGGTGGCAGAACGCACAGCTACTCTAGAGATAGAGACCGTCGATGATAGCAATAGTGAAGACGCCAGCTGGACACCTGCACGCATGACCCAGTGGCAAATCAGTGACTGGACACATATCTGTGAGCGGCTTGCACGTCAAGGACTGACCGCCTATCTGCGTCATGAGCAAACGGATGAACATACACCGCCGAAGCTCATTATCACCACAGCGAGTCCAAGTGATAGCGAGGGCATCAGCGCAAACATTGGTGCGCTACGCTATCAGCAAGTATTACACGACCGCGTACATGC
>NZ_RRYV01000008.1 GCF_014861395.1 Psychrobacter sp. FME13
GGTACTACGCTATGCTTTAGGTTGGCAATATATCTCTGGTTTTGCGTAAGTCCTATATAACTGTATTTAATATAATAATGCTAGGTAAGTGACGATGAATGATAATATGTATGTGACATCTATTAAAATATCCAGTTTGTCTCAAGATGGGAGTTTAAATGCGTATTGTAGTTTGTGATGATGAGCCACTAGCACGTGAGCGTTTGGTCCGCATTGTAAAAGAATCAGGTCATCAGGTGGTTGCTCAAGCAACAACAGGTACGGAAGCCATTATCGCCGTCAAAACTGAGCAGCCTGATATTATATTGTTAGATATTCGTATGCCTGAGATGGATGGAGTTCGCTGCGCGCAAGAGCTTGCGAGACTTGAACATCCGCCAGCGATTATATTCGTCACCGCTTATGATCATTATGCGATTGCAGCGCTAAAGGCCAATGCTATTGGTTATTTATTGAAACCAGCCAATAAAGACGAGTTGATAGAGGCGCTCGACAAAGCAAAAAATCTAAATGCGGCCCAATTGAATGAAATTCGTAAGCTCGAAGACCCAACTACGCGGCCAGTACGTGAGCATATCGCTGCTCGTACCCACCGAGGCGTTGAACTGATCAAAATCAAAGATATTTATTATTTTACTGCTGACCAAAAGTATGTCAAAGTACGCCACAAGGGCGGTATTGTACTTATTGATGAGACACTCAAAGAGCTGGAACAAGAGTTTGAAGATCGTTTATTTCGGGTGCATCGTAATGCCATTATCAACCTTAGCTATTTAGACTACTTAGAAACCTTGGATGCGGGGCAGTATCAGATACGCTTTAAAGGTATCGATGAAACATTGGCAGTGGGCCGTCGTCACTTGCCAGCGTTACGTGACAAGATTCAAAGTATGTAATTTATAAAAAAGTAAAATCGCAAGTTGGACTGGTACAGAGATGAAACCTATGTAAATCAAACCACTTGGCGCTAATGGCAAACCTTAGCTATTTTAGGCTATTTAGATCACTATTGATCGAATTGAGAACACAGCTTAATCACACCATATCATCAAACCCTTATTTATGCTTAAATAGGGGTGTTTTTTTGCGTCAGCAATTACTATAACTGGTTTATACCGTTCATCTTTGGTAGGAAATCTGCAGTAGGGTTTAGCACCGACATGGTTGGAACTAATATAAACAGCACCAAGATTATAGTATCTAACTTATTGAGGCCTTTTATGAGCAATTCACAGAAACCTGCATTGACCACATTAAATATTGCCACACGTCAGAGCCCTTTAGCACTATGGCAGGCTGAGCATATTCGTGATCGTCTATTAGAGATGTATCCTAATTTGACTGTTAACTTGCTAAAAATTGTCACTAAAGGTGATAAAATTTTGGATACACCATTGGCCAAAATTGGTGGCAAAGGTTTGTTTGTTAAAGAGCTTGAGCAAGCACTGTATAATAAACAAGCCGATATTGCTGTACATTCATTAAAAGACGTACCGATGCAACTTCCTGAAGGCTTGACACTCGGGGTTTATTGTAAACGAGCCTCACCAACGGACGCTTTTGTTTCTAATACTTATCATAATATTGATGAGTTACCACAAGGTGCTATTGTTGGTACATCAAGTTTGCGTCGTCAGTGTCAAATTAAAGCTTATCGCCCAGATTTGCAGATCAAAACCTTACGCGGTAACGTGGGTACTCGCCTGGGTAAACTAGATGCTGGTGAGTATGATGCTATTATACTCGCGACCAGTGGCTTGCAGCGTATTGAGTTGAACGAGCGCATACGCGGGGAGCTTGAGATTGATGCTTGCTTACCTGCAGTTGGCCAAGGCGCGCTGGCGATTGAGTGTCGTGAAGGCGATGAAGAGGTACTTAAACTACTTGCACCGTTGAATGATGACAAAGCCCGTATTCGCCTCATCGCTGAGCGTGCGTTAAACCGTCACCTAGAAGGTGGTTGCCAAGTTCCGATTGCAGCTTACGCTGTTTTACAGATGGCTGATGAAACCGATGCTAACAACGATGACAACGGTGATGATGGCAATAATGACGATGGTAATGTATTGTGGCTACGTGGTCGAGTAGGTCAAGCAGATGGTAGTGAACTGTTAAGAGCAGAAAAACGGGTCACATTAGTCGGCAGCCAAGAAGCACAAGAAACACAAGCCAATCAACTGGGTATTGATGTTGCAAAGCTATTGCTTGCTGATGGAGCTGGTGACATTTTGTCAGCGATTTATCACCCTGAATAACACGTCAATATTTTATTACCTTCACTATAGTTTCAGCATCAATAATGGTGAAACTATAGTCAGGTAAACTTCTTCACCGTTTGCCATGGTACGTCTATGTCATCAATGTTAAATCACGCCAATCCCACCTCTAATACTCAACCGTATAACAAGTCATCGCTACCGCAAATAATCATCAATACGCGGCCAGTAGAGCGTGCGGCAGCGCTGACGGAGCACCTAAAGACGGCAGGATTTAGTGTGATTGAGATACCAATGTTGGCGCTACAGTCACGGCCGATAACTGACCATGATATGGTACGGATGCGGCAATGGCTAGCAGGTGAGTATCAGGCATTGGTGATTGTCAGTCCAACTGCGGCAGCTTCGGGCCTAGCGGTTTGGCAAGCACTTGAATGTGAATACCATGTTCAGCAATCTCAGGAGAGTGGAGATGAGCGCAAAGAGGCAGAGCTTCAGGATTTAAGAGCGCCAAGCCATTTGATTGCTGTCGGTGAAGCAACTGCGACTGTATTAAATGATACCAATATTCGTGCATCAAATTATCAGGTGTTACAGCCTAGCGTTGCCAATAATGAGGGTATGTTAGCGATGCCTGAGATTGATCGTTTACAAGCAGGTGATAAACTGTTGATATGGCGTGGACTCGGTGGACGACGACTATTGGTGGATACGTTACAAGCGCGTGGTGTGCATATCGATAGTATCGCTTGGTATGAGCGCAAGATGCCTGTTGAGGCAAGCAGACAGTATCAGCAGTGGTTACAAGAATTTTCGACATATTGTTCAAGTCAAAACATAGCTCTATCGGAGCCGCCCAAGCCAATCGTTGTGATTAGCAGTGGCGCTGCTTTTGAGCATTGGACCGGTATTGTGCAAGATGCTCGCGACGAAGCGATCACGCTAGAGCTATCAGACTTTGAGTATGTCGTATTAGGTGAGCGCTTAGCCAATATGGTCGCAGCACAACAATTAAGCTATTGGCGTGTGGAAAACTTGGCGCCAGAAACTATTCTCGCTGCTATCAAGGTGCAGCCTCAATTTACTTAATGGTGACCTAAATTGCGAATTTTTTCAAATAGTTGGTTAATATTGCAATATTATCGACACTGTTTATCTGCTTTGGCTGTCATTTATCACTATCTTTAAAAGAAGATCACGGCTTAACAACAACATTTTATATTTATTTGCTTCACATGTATTTGAATTTATCAATAAAGGCACTGCCTGATGTCATTTAATCCTCAATCGTTACCTGATGAACCCTCCGCCACTCAACAGCGACAACAAGCGAACATGTTGTTGGTACGATTACAATGGCTGCTGATTTTGTTGCTTATCGCTGCATCATTTTGGTTATATATCAGTCAACAGCGTTTTCAGCAGAACATTAATGAGCGCCTACAAAGCAATGAGCAAATCGTTAGCCGTCTAAATGAGATGGATGATCGCTTATTTTCGATGAGTCAGCAGACGTTGCCAGAGGTTAGTAACAACGGTAGCAACCAAGCTCAAAATCAGTTGGATTTACTACGTATTCAACTCCGAGCTGTTGATAGACTATTGGTAGATAGTAACGATAGTGCCGCAATTGAGTTATTGCGAGGTCTACATTGGCAGCTCTCACAAAGCAGTAATGAAATTGCGCCAGCATTGACCATCGTTATCAAGCAAAACTTGATGAAAGATATCGAGCGTTTACAGGCAAGCAGTGCTCAACCCAACCCTTGGCAGCTACAAAACTTAGCCATCCAAAATATTCAAGATTTTTTGCAAAGCCGTGAACGTGTATCTAATACCTCCATGCAGACGAAGATTACCGATAATAATATAGGTCTCACGCGTACGCAGCTTACGATTCATGAAGTGATTATGACCCTGAATTTAGCGACTCAAGCCAGCAATATGCGTGAGCATGATCAACTTATAAGTTATTTGACGCAAGCGCGAACGCAGTTGCAGTTTTTAGTTCCTAGAAAACCAGCCGCACAAACTTCAGCCGTGCAAGGGTCAATAGATACAATAAAAACACCTAACGAAAATGATTTACAAACCAAATCAGCTCCTACGGATATTTCAGAAGTTTTAGACTGGTTGGATCAATTGATTGCCAAAGCACCGAAACCAACACCATTATTGACCACGCAAGTTTTGGACAACCCTTAGCACCGATAGGCGTTGTGTCCTTTTAAAAAGATGTATGGCTAATAATATAGAATTAAAAGTGAGCTATTATGACCAATACTAAAGAAACAGTGCCATCAACAGTCAGTAAGCGAGCAAAAAACATCCCTGCTGAGTTGGCACATTATTCGATTATTCATCATCAACCCATTCATTGGGGTGAAATGGATGCCTTTAATCATTTAAATAATGTCACTTATTATCGTTACTCTGAGTCAGCACGTATTGCTTATTTACAGGCATTGGGCATGTTTGACGGCAGTATGGTCACAGTATTAGCTCAGTCTAGCTGTCAATACTTGCGTCCAGTGACTTATCCAGATACTTTGCTCTTAGGCGTACGTTGTCAGCGCTTGGGTAGAACCAGTATCGTAATGGAATACAGCTATTACAGCACAGCCCAACAGGCAATCGTTGCCATTGCTGAAGCAGTTGTGGTACGTCTAGATAGTAATGGAAAGGATAAGTTGCCATGGACAGCCGAGGAGCGTGCGCGGCTATTAGCCTTAGAAGAAAAGGTGGGCCATACACCTGAGACTTAAAAGCATTAAAATATTGCTCTGTATAAGTACATGAGTTGAAATAATAAATAAAATCATCGAATACGAAAAAGGCATGCTAACGTTGGAGTAGCATGCCTTTTTATTTAAGCTTAAATGCTTGCATCAATGATGCAAACACATATTAGTCTTGCTGCGGTGCATGAACAAAATCAACCACATTTAAATCAAAACCTGATAATGCAAAAAACTTCATTGGTGATGACAATAGACGCATGTCACGAACACCTAAATGACGCAGTATCTGAGCGCCAACACCGATACTACGGTATGGTTGTTGCGTGATGGTAGATTGCGACTCATTGTCTGCAGCTTTATCTAATGCATCGCCGAGATCAACGGGTTGATTGTTACCAATCCAAACTAACACACCGCGCTCTGATGCATTAATCTCTTTTAGTGCCGACTGTACGCTCCAGCCACTACGACCAGTCATGTCATTTTTAGCGGCGAATAAATCACGCAATGGATGGAAGCCATGAACACGTACGGTGCTGACGCCTTCGCTGACATCGCCTTTTACCAACGCTAAATGTGTCTCTTCAGCACCAAACTCACGGAAACGATGCAAGGTAAAAGTACCGTGCTCAGTTTCAAACGGATATGACTCTACTTCTTCTACGGTTTGTTCATTTGCGATACGGTAGTTGATGAGTTCAGCAATTGTACCTATTTTGATGTCGTGTTCTTTTGCAAATACCTCTAGATCGTCACGGCGTGCCATCGTACCGTCGGCATTGATAATTTCTACAATAACTGCTGCTGGTTCAAGACCTGCCAATCGTGCCAAATCACAACCTGCTTCTGTGTGGCCAGCACGATGCAGAACGCCACCATTTTGTGCCATGATTGGAAAGATATGACCAGGTTGGACGATGTCTTCAGGTTTTGCTGAAGAAGAAACAGCCGCTTGAACCGTACGAGCACGGTCACCTGCCGAAATACCTGTGGTAACACCTTCTGCGGCCTCAATTGAGACGGTAAAGTTGGTGCTAAATTTTGCTTCATTGCGATCTGACATCAATGGCAGTGCCAACTGTTGGCAACGTGCTTGTGATAAGGTTAAGCAAACTAAGCCACGCGCATGGGTAATCATAAAGTTGATATCTTCAGGACGAACATGGGTCGCTGCCATGATGATATCGCCTTCATTTTCGCGGTCTTCATCATCCATCAAGATGACCATTTTTCCAGCACGAATATCTTCGATAATCTCAGGAATCGTATTTAAACTCATAGTAAATCTCAATATTTTATTATTTATAGATAGGTGTGATTTGGAATCTAAAGCATTATCTATCTATTAGAGCAGTAGATAATACAAAGCGCTGTTACGGTCAAGCAAAGCGCGCTATAAGCAATATCATTTGATATAAAGGTGACTCACTTAATTGCTTGTATAGTTCATTATGAGGTTATTTTAACGCTTTTCATCACAACGTGCTGAGGCATCTTCCCACTATATCGTTCAGTCTATCAAAAATAGTCATAAGTATTATCAATAATCACTACTATTCAGGCATTAAAGAGCACGTTACATAATAAGATGGCACGTCTATACGTGGTTAGTCATTACTTGCTGCTTGGCTTTTTAGCCAATCCATAAATTGTTTGCTATGTTGTTCTCGCTGATTGTCTGCAAACTCGTAAAAGCTTGTGCCCATTAATTTCTCTGGCAAATAAGATTGCGGATAATAATGATGGGGATAGTCATGGGGATAGACGTAATCTTGACCATAGCCTTGATTACGCATCAGCTTGGTCACACCATTGCGTAGATGGAGCGGCACAGGAGAGGAATCATTTTCTGCCAACGCCATCGCTGCATTGATAGCTTTATAAGTGCTATTGCTTTTGGCACTGGTTGCCAGATAAACCACCACTTGGCCCAATATAATACGTGATTCTGGCATACCAATTGATTGCACACTGCGCAATGCTGCATCAGCAAGGAGGAGGGCATTAGGATTGGCATTACCGATATCTTCACTGGCCAAAATAACTAAGCGCCGTGCGATAAAGTCAGCAGGCTCGCCACCTACCAGCATCCGCGCCATCCAGTATAAGGCAGCATCTGGATCTGAGCCGCGTATAGATTTTATCATCGCTGAGACGATATCGTAATGTTGCTCGCCATCTTTGTCGTAGCGTACTAGCGCGGTCTGAGCGACACGAGCGACCAACTCATCATCGATGATGACGGTTGACTGATTGGTATCCGCTGTTTGAGTGGCAAGCTCTAATAAGTTTAATGCCTTTCGAGCATCACCATGTGCCAGTTGGCTGATCGTATCTTGTGCCCGCAAATCAATCGTTAGTTCTTTAAGGATAGTATCTTCTGAAATAGCCCGCTGTAATACCGCACTTATTTGCTCTGGTGTCAGTGGTTCCAAACGATACACTTGGCAACGTGATAACAGCGCATTATTGACACTGAACGAGGGGTTTTCAGTGGTAGCGCCAATCAAGGTGATGTCACCGGCCTCTACGGCACCTAGCAATGCATCTTGTTGAGCTTTATTAAAACGATGAATTTCATCAATAAATACTACAGGAGACTCAAAGCCGAGCGAGTCTTTGTTATCTAATACCTCACGTAACTGTTTAACACCAGTATTTAGCGCAGATAATGCATGAAAAGGTCTACCTACAGCATTCGCCAATAGCATGGCAATAGTAGTTTTACCAATACCTGCTTCGCCATGCAAAATAATCGATGGCAGATGTCCTTGTTCGACCAAACATCGTAATGGTGCCCCTACCGCTAGTAAATGCTCTTGACCAATAATAGCAGTAAGGCGACTAGGACGCATGCGCTGGGCAAGTGGTGTGTCGGCGTGAAAGTTAGGTGGCATAAGGCTCTCTATTACAAAGGAATGTTTGAATGACTATATAACGATCGGTTTTTCAAGATGCTAGCGGTTTGGAAAATGATATTTGGCACGTATCGTGCACGCTACAAGCTATCATAGGCTAATGTTAATGAAAGCTCGCTAAGTGTACAGCTTATGTCCCAAACGCTTTGGTTTTTAGAGTTTATCCCTATTAACAGCTTAGCCACATTGATGAGCAGAATTAATAAATACTGTTCATCAAGCATAATTTATTAGAAATAGCCTATCAAGCATAAGGTATTAGATTAATGATGTCTCAATCGATATTTAAGCGTTTTTCAAATCGATATTTAGCTAGCAGTGCAAAACAGTCTTCACGTCTATTGACCGTTAGTGAGGTAGCACTGGCCCGTTCGGTTTTTGGTAACAGTATCAATCTCGATGAGGTTCAGCTTAAGACCGCGTGGTGGGTACTAAAGAACTATGCCGTCAGTCCCAATGGCAATATTTATTTTCATCCAGCAGATTGGATTACGGATTTTAGCAAGGCTTCATTGGGTAAGCAAAGCTGGTTGATACACGAGTTAACCCATGTATGGCAGTTACAGCAAGGTATAAAAGTAGTGCGTGGAGCGCTTATTGATCGTCGTTATGATTATGTACTTGAGATAGGCAAGCCTTTTTTTAAGTATGGTATCGAACAGCAGGCGCGTATGGTGCAGGATTATTTTATTCGTCATCAGCGTAAACAGGACTGCCAAGCATTAGAAGCCTGTATTCCATTTTTGACCGTAAACCCTATCGCACAAAAACCTCGTACCGATAGTTCATTGATAGTTTAGCTTTTAATATTTTGTGCTAATAAGGATGTCTCATCTCATGATCAATTTTTTTCCAGCAAAGCTTGCTATTAATGCTCGCCCTCCTACGACTTTACTTATGGCGACACTAACGGGAATGCTGTTTTTGGCAGGTTGTCAGCAGCAGTCGGAAACTCAGCCTATATTGGAGGACGGTCAGACCAGTGCACAGGAAAATGCCAAAGACAATGAACCCATGCCGCAGAGTGAGTCAGCTGCTGCCAGAATAGCGCAATATCAGCCCATTTACGTGACACAAATGCAGGGGTTACAGCGCCGCTTACAGGCGGAGTATGAGTCATTACAAGCGGCTGATGCCTCAGAAAATCCAGACTCGCTACTAAATCCTGACACCAGTTCTGCTAAGGCCAACGATACCGTTGATGATAGTAAAAATAAAGTGGCCAGTGTAGATATAGTAGAGACAACACCTACTAAGTCGGTAGATTCTACTGTAGGAGATAGCGAGACTGCGCCGCTTGCTGATATTAATACCAGTACCGAGGTGGGTGAGCGTGACTTAACGGTTTTAAAGCGTATCAGTCTCGAACCGCGCAAGCCTGTATTGCTAACAGAAGAGCAAATCATTGAAAGCTATCAACAAGCGATGGATACGCTTTACCAACCTGTGACCACATCACTGAACGCAGAAGATGTGAATACACTCATCAATATTGCGACATTGGTGCCACAGTTGTTTGAAAGCGCAGAAATTGCGGGGCGAGTCAGTGCAAAGAGTCCTGCGTTGGCACGTCTGATCATTCAGCATCAGGTGTGGGAACAGATAGAGGCCCAGCAGGTCATTGATATGCAGCAGATGAAAGCTGATCAGCAAGAGGAGTTTGAAACACTCATGACCAAATTCAACGAAACGATTGAAGGCTATGATGAGCAAATTGCCAAATATGAGCAAACATTAGAATCATTTAAATAAAAGTTGCTAGCCATTCAGAAAAGTCCTAAAGCATAAAAAATCCCGCACGATGGCGGGATTTTTTATGCAATAAAGAGGCCTTTACTTATTTACGGTCTGCAACTTCAACGAAGTCACGATGCGTTTCACCAGTGTATAACTGACGTGGACGACCGATTTTGAACGGAGTGCTGTGCATCTCTAACCAATGGCTGATCCAACCAGAAGTACGAGCTAGTGAGAAGATCACTGTAAACATTGACGTTGGAATACCAATGGCTTTTAAGATAATGCCAGAGTAAAAATCAACGTTTGGATATAGGTTACGCTCAACGAAGAACGGATCTTCTAATGCAATTTTTTCAAGCGCCATTGCTAGTTCAAGCTTAGGATCGTTGATACCAAGCGCGCCTAATACTTCATCACAAGTCTCTTTCATAACCTGTGCACGTGGATCAAAGTTTTTGTAGACACGATGGCCAAAGCCCATAAGCTTCACTTCACGGCTCTTCACTTTTTCCATGAATGCAGGTACATTTTCAACAGTACCGATTTCATCTAGCATCTCAAGAACAGCTTCGTTGGCGCCGCCATGTGATGGTCCCCAAAGAGCAGCGATACCAGCAGCGATACAAGCATAAGGGTTTGCACCAGTAGAACCTGCTAGACGTACAGTAGATGTTGACGCATTTTGTTCGTGGTCAGCATGCAATGTAAAGATCTTGTCCATGGCGCGAGTGATGACATCGTTGGTTTGATAGTCAACATCCGCAGGTGTTGCAAACATCATGTACAAGAAGTTTTCAGCGTAGTTAAAGTCGTTACGCGGATACATAAACGGTTCGCCCTGTGAGTATTTATAACTCATTGCGGCAAGCGTTGGCATCTTAGCGATTAGACGGATAGCTGTGATTTCGCGGTGCTCTTCGTTGCTCACGTCTAAGTTGTCGTGATAGAACGCAGATAAGGCACCAACGACACCTACCATAATAGCCATTGGATGCGCATCACGGCGGAAACCTTCAAAGAACTTACGTAGTTGATCGTGAACGCCTGTATGTTTACGGATTTTTTCAAAAAAATCTGCTTTTTGTTCAGCGTTCGGTAGGTCGCCATGAATTAAGGCGTAAGCAACTTCTAGATATTCAGCATTGTTTGCTAACTGATCGATAGGGTAGCCGCGGTGTAATAACTCGCCTTTGCCACCATCAATATAAGTAATCTTTGATTCAACAGGGGCAGTTACTTTAAAACCAGGGTCATAAGACCAAAATTCTGAGCCTTGTAGAGCAGCAATGTCGATAACTGGGCGCCCTAAAGTACCTTTAATAATAGGCAGTTCGTATTCGTCATCATTGACGGTTAGTTTGGCATTGTTGTCAGCCATAAATTGCTCTCCATTGTTTTAGCTTGTTAGAATAAAATTATTACGGACGCATACCCTCGCGTCATCGTCAGTCAAATGCTCAAAATACATCTAACTCATTTAATACGCAGAGTATATTAGCAGTAATTCCCTGTGATTTGAAAAGACTTTTACTATCAATACTGCTCATTCGTACCGTTTAGCCGCGTTTATCCCCTGTAATTTTTGTATCAAAATATGTCCAATAAGTAATTTGGTGTCAAAAACCCTTTTTTATAAAAAGCAATAATTCTCATTAACATTATAATATTAAAGCGTTTTTGGCAAGATTACTGACCAAAAAAATTAGGTCTATTGACTATAAAACAGACAGAGTATGAACGAACGACTATTGAGTTTGAGTTTTTGGTGCATAAGAAGTGAGTAATATTAATGAATTCATATTGCAAATAGCCAGCTTTTTGTTAATTCATCACTAATAATCAGTATTTAGGGGATAAATTTGTAATTAGTGCTCAGGCATTTTATAATTAGAGGGATTTAACTGGCACTAGCTTTGCGCAGATTAAGCGATAATCTTAGTTGAGTAATCTGTAAAGTTTTGCTTTACTCATGCTTTATTACGATTGGATAACCAGCTTATAGACCAAAACCAGCCTGTCGTTTGGATATTTTTGTTAATTGTTCTATCTTTAAACAGCCAATAATAAAGTTTATCTTAACAAAAGTGATACCATAGAGATGACACAATGGCGTTATCTTTTTTTTGTTAATGGCAATCAGTAAAAATAGAATAGTTAATCGATTTATCAAACGCCTCATCTTTACTGTCAGAACGTCAGTAAAAATTTTATTGATGAGGGGATGCATTAGCTCAATGAGCTATGTTGGATCGTCTATATAGTATAAAACGTATTATAGTATAAGACGTATTCGCCTTCTAACTTTAGCGCAAATTAAACTACGTCAGCTAGCCCTTCCTTACTTTATTCGTCTCATGTGTTGCTCGTTGCTTTATATAATATTTATATAAAGCATTGATAGCAGATACAGGAGTATAACCGCAAAAAGGATGCCCGCTGTGAAAAGCAACCGACCTATTGATCTGCCTTTAAGCCAAGTGATTAGCGTTAATCGCTCACCGATCGCAATTGCTTCAATCTTGCATCGTATATCTGGCATTATTTTATTTTTATTGATTCCCGTCATGCTATGGCTCCTGCAGAACTCACTGGCATCGCCTGAGAGTTTTGAGACCGTATTTGACAACGTACTCGTGCGCTTTTTAGCATGGATATTTGTTGCCGCGATTGCTTATCACTTTGTGATGGGCATCAAACACTTATTCGCTGACATGGGCATGAACGAAGAGCTAAAATCTGGCCGTGCCGCTTCTAAGGTCAGTTTTGTGATTGCAGCGATTCTAATTGTCGCGTCATTTGTATGGGTGATGTTCTAATGATTAAAAATGATTCAGGAATAAAAAGTGCTACTGGTCTGACCGGCTCAGGCTCACGTGATTGGATTATCCAGCGTATCAGCGCTGTTGTTTTAGCCGTTTATAGTGTGGTGTTGTTGGGCTTCTTTTTGACCCATGGCGATGTCACTTATCTTGAGTGGTCATCATTTATGACTAGCTTGCCTATGCGTTTATTCAGCTTAGTTGCTGTACTTGCATTGGCTGGTCATGCTTGGGTAGGTATGTGGACAGTATTTACTGACTATATTACCACTGGCAAATTAGGCTCAGGCGCAGCAAGTTTACGTTTAGTGCTACAGTCATTAATGATTATCGCTATTTTAGTCTTTCTATTTTGGGGTATCATGATTTTTTGGGGTAGTGGATTCGGTGTAGTCGCCGTTTAACCCAATAATTTATACCTTTACTATCTATAACAATAGCGGGTGTGCTCAGCAACACTATTGGCTGCTGAATGATTTAAAAGCCATCCGTTATAGCCAATAATAGTCATAGCATTGGGCAGTTTCTGACTTAAGCGGTCATTTAAAGACAGCCAATCAATTTGAAAGTAAAAGAAACTAGCCTAATATAACGATAGATATGCAAATTAAGTGGCCAAAAGTTGTTTGCGTCATCCTATTAAGTAATCGCATTTAATGGCTGAATAAATATGACATTCAGCCCTGTAATAAGATGATGCTTGATACAGCTTTTTTATTTAATTCTAAGCATTAACAGGCATTAGGAAAACCGTAATGGCAACTAGACAAGATAATACCATTAGTAACATTAAGACCCTAAACTACGATGCAGTCATCGTTGGTGGGGGCGGCTCAGGTATGCGTGCTTCACTACATTTGGCTGAAGCAGGTATGAAGGTTGCAGTCTTGACCAAAGTATTCCCAACCCGTTCGCACACTGTTGCGGCTCAGGGCGGTATTGGTGCAAGCTTGGGTAACATGAGCAACGACAACTGGCACTTTCACTTTTATGACACCGTCAAAGGGTCAGATTGGTTAGGTGACCAAGACGCGATTGAGTACATGTGCCGTGAGGCGCCAAAAGTCGTTTATGAGCTTGAGCACATGGGTATGCCGTTTGACCGTAACGAAGATGGCACGATTTATCAGCGTCCATTTGGCGGTCATACGTCGAATTATGGCGAAAAAGCCGTTCAACGTGCATGTGCTGCTGCTGACCGTACAGGTCACGCGCTACTACATACTTTGTATCAAAAAAACCTAGAGCAAGGTACTGAGTTTTTCATTGAGTGGATTGCGCTTGATTTGATCAAAGATGAAGCTGGTAACATCAATGGTGTTATCGCACTTGAGCAAGAAACAGGTACTATCGCTGTATTCCAGTCACCGATTACTGTTCTAGCGACAGGTGGTGCAGGTCGTATCTTTGCCGCTTCTACCAACGCTTATATTAATACTGGCGACGGTATTGGCATGGCGGTTCGTGCAGGTATTCCATTACAAGATATGGAGTTCTGGCAGTTCCATCCAACGGGTGTTCATGGTGCAGGTGTACTATTGACTGAAGGTTGCCGTGGTGAAGGGGCTATCTTGCGTAACAAAGATGGCGAAGCCTTTATGGAGCGTTATGCACCTACTGTAAAAGATTTGGCGCCACGTGATCTCGTATCACGCTCTATGGACCAAGAAATCAAAGAAGGCCGTGGTTGTGGTCCTAATGCTGACCATATCGTCATGGATATGACGCATTTAGGGGTAGATACCATCATGAAACGTCTACCATCTGTATTTGAAATTGGCAGAAACTTCGCCAACGTAGACATCACTAAAGAGCCTATCCCAGTTATTCCAACTATTCACTACATGATGGGCGGTATTCCAACGACGATTCATGGTCAAGTAGTTACACCTGACTTAGAAGCTGGTACTGATGAAGAAGGCTTGTATACGAAAGGCAATGTCGTTAAGGGTCTTTACGCAATCGGTGAGTGTGCTTGTGTGAGTGTGCACGGTGCCAACCGTTTAGGTACTAACTCTTTACTTGATTTAGTTGTATTTGGTCGTGCTGCTGGTAAGCACATCGTTGATGAGTTCCACCATGCAGACCATAACTACAAACCATTAGATCCACGTGTGCTTGATTTCACTATGCGTCGTCTAGACAAGTTGCAGCAATCTACTGAAGGTTATAACGCGCAAGAAGTGGCTGATGAGATTCGTGCAACAATGCAAACACATGCTAGCGTATTCCGTACGCAAGCTATTATGGACGAAGGCGTTAAAAAGATTTTAGCGCTAGGTGATAAAATCGACCAAATTCATTTGGCTGATAAATCACAAGTCTTTAATACCGCTCGTATCGAGGCGTTTGAAGTCGCTAACTTGTATGAAGTAGCAAAAGCAACAATGATATCAGCAGCGATGCGCCACGAAAGCCGCGGTGCTCATAGTGTGTCTGATTATGATCGTCCAGAAGATGATGATTATGCGCCAAATGGTCGTAATGATCATGACTGGATGAAGCATACCTTGTGGTATTCTGAAGGCAATCGTGTTGTTTATAAGCCAGTCCGCAAAGTACCATTAACCGTTGACTATATCGAGCCAAAGGTCCGTGTCTATTAATTTTAGATATGACGTATGATATAACGCAGCAGCGTTAATGTTTTATTCTTTATTAACTTATTAAAAAGGTGACCGCTAGCTACATGCACCTGCCAGCGCTATTAGGCTATTAATCGATATTTGATATTACATATCATTATAGATTGATAGCTAGTGTTATTATGTTGCAACCTATGTATGCCCGCCATCACCTATGTGTGGAGTTTAGCATTATGAGCCGAGGTACTCGCACCATCGAAATCTATCGCTACGATCCTGATGTGGACGCAGCGCCACGCATGCAAACTTATACGATTGAGTTACTAGACTCAGATCGCATGTTGCTTGACGTGTTATTACGTCTTAAAAAGGAAGATGAGACTATTACCTTCCGTCGCTCTTGCCGTGAAGGCATTTGTGGCTCTGATGGCATGAACATCAACGGCAAAAATGGTTTAGCATGTCTAATTAACATGAATACTTTGCCAGAAAAAGTAACGGTTCGTCCTTTACCTGGTTTGCCGGTAGTTCGTGATTTGGTTGTTGATATGAACCAATTCTATGAGCAATATGAAAAAGTACATCCGTACTTAATCAATGATCAGCCAGCACCGCCGACAGAGCGTTTGCAGTCACCTGAACAGCGTGAAAAACTAAACGGCTTATACGAATGTATCCTATGTGCTTGCTGCTCAACCAGTTGCCCATCATTTTGGTGGAATCCTGATAAATTCCTAGGTCCATCAGCACTATTGCATGCTTATCGTTTCGTGGCTGATAGTCGTGATGGTGATACTCAAGCTCGTTTGGCTCGTTTAGATGATCCATTCAGTTTATTCCGTTGCCGTGGCATCATGAACTGTGTGTCAGTTTGTCCAAAAGGATTGAATCCTACCAAAGCAATTGGTCATCTACGTAATATGTTGATTGACCAAGCAGGTTAATCGTTTATAATTGCATGGTTTTTTGCAGATACTGCATAAAAAACACCACCTAATGATTAGGTGGTGTTTTTTATGCGTATAGTTTAGAGATGGTTTGATATTTCATACTCAGATTTAGGGCAGGGCCTAGAGCTGAGAAAATGATAAATTACTAAAGGTAAGGCTGTGCTAACAATACGTTGGCTGTGTGTAAGAAATCATGATATATACATAGGCAAACTATATAATTAGCGTTATCGGTAAGCACTCATTAAGAGATATTGGTTAATTTAGATGTTAGAATAGTGCATGGTTATATACGGACGATATTGTGATGAACAAATATCAGTCATGCATGCTTTCCGGTGCTAGGACAAGCCCTAGTAATAAAGTACCAAAACATCTTAAAAATCATGATAAAGTTATTATCAGGTGGCTGAAGTGATAATAGTTATTCATTACCTAAATACCTAGTATTGAACAAACAAACTATGTCATAAAATACAGTCATGTTACTCTATACAGCAGTGTATGTTGGGCAGAAAATTTGTAATATCTTAGACATAGCGAATAACAGTGGTGAAAATAGCTAGGTGCTGCATTGATGATTTATAGATAACTGGTTATCAATAAATTGGTTATGGCTAGTAGTATATATAAATTAATATTGTGAAACGAGTTGGATAAGAAAACCGGACGTTCACAAATAATTATATTTTTCATATAGATATTATAGGCGTTAGCATCTAACGTACGACAGATTACACAATAATAAGCACGATTCCATTCATTTATCTATCAAATAGACGATTATTATGAATAGTATAACTAAAGAAGCAAAAGGCTCAGGCCATACAGAACTGGCGGCTGATAACGGCCAGTATATAGAAGCTCTTTATGAGCAATACCTTAATGATCCTGATAGCGTTGACAGCGATTGGCAAGCATACTTTGAACAGTACAAATCGCCAAACGATGCTCAACACAATGCTATTAAAGAACAGTTTTTGTTGCTCGCACGCAACCAGACAGCAGGCAAGAGTAGTAGTCAATCAACCACTAATAATACAGTGGACTGTACAAACCCCAAGCAAATGGGTGTGCAGCAGTTGATTTCAGCATATCGTCGCCGTGGTCATCGCCGCGCCAATCTTGACCCATTAAATCTAGAACCACGTGCCGAAGTGGAAGATTTGACCCTCGCTTATCACAACCTTTCAGAAGCCGACCTTGATACCGTATTTCCTACCAATGATTTAAATATTGGCAAAGATGAAGCACCTTTACGCGAAATTATTGAAATCATGGAGCGTGTCTATTGCCGTCACATTGGTGTCGAATATATGCACGTAACCACCAGTGTAGAAAAACGCTGGATGGAAAAGTATCTAGAAAGCAATTTAGGTCATATCGAGTTCGATAAAGAAACACGCATCTCTATTCTTAAGCGTTTGACAGCAGCCGAAGGGTTAGAAAAGTATTTATCACGTAAATATACGGGTGTGAAACGCTTTGGTCTTGAAGGTGGTGAAAGCTTTATCCCTGCTGTCAATGAAATCATCCAGCGTGCTGGTAGTTACGGTACCAAAGAGATGGTCATTGGTATGGCGCACCGTGGACGCCTAAACTTATTGGTCAATATCTTGGGAAAAAATCCTGCAGACTTATTTGATGAGTTCGATGGTAAGGTTCAGCCAGAAAAAGGCTCAGGTGATGTGAAATACCACAACGGTTTCTCATCTAATGTGATGACACCAGGTGGTGAGGCTCATTTGGCCTTAGCATTTAATCCATCGCATCTTGAAATCGTCGCGCCAGTGTTACAAGGCTCAGTACGTGCCCGTCAGATTCGCCGTAGTGATCAATCACTTGGAGACAATCAAGTTGGTAACTCGGTATTGCCAATCGTCGTACATGGTGATGCTGCTTTTGCTGGTCAGGGTGTGGTCCAAGAAACTTTCCAAATGTCACAAACTCGTGCTTATACCACTGGTGGTACAGTACACATTGTCATCAACAACCAAGTAGGCTTTACCACTAGCCGTCAAGAAGATGTTCGTTCAACTGAATACTGTACTGACGTCGCAAAAATGGTACATGCACCTATTTTACATGTGAACGGTGATGATCCTGAAGCTGTAGTGTTTGCTGCCCAATTGGCATTAGATTACCGTCATGAGTTTGATAAAGATATTATTATTGACCTGTTCTGCTATCGCCGTAACGGTCATAACGAAGCAGATGAGCCATCGGCCACTCAGCCTCTCATGTATGCTGTTATCAAAAAGCTACCAACCACTCGCACACTTTATGCACAGAAGCTTATCAAAGCTGGTATTTTAAGTGCCGACGAAGAAAAGCAGTATGAAGATGAGTATCGTGAGTCTTTAGATCGTGGTGACTATGTTGCTAGTTCACTAGTCAATGAGCCAAACGAAGAGCTGTTTGTAGATTGGACGCCTTATTTGGGTCATGATTTGGTTGATGAATGGGACACTAGTGTCGATATCGAAACCCTAAAAGGTTATGGTCGTCGCATGGCACAAATGCCAGAAGGCTATAAGCTACAACGTCAAGTTCAAAAAGTAGTTGACCAACGCTTGGCAATGCAAACAGGCGAAGAGCCATTGAACTGGGGTGCAGCTGAAACATTGGCTTATGCTTCATTGGTTGATAATGATGATGTCTTGGTACGTATTACCGGAGAAGATGTCGGTCGTGGTACATTCTCCCATCGTCATAGTGAGATTTATAACGTCAATGACGGTAGCATGTATGTGCCACTGGCTCATATCAGTGAAAAACAAGCCCGTTTTGCGACTTATAATTCATTACTATCAGAAGAAGCCGTATTGGCTTTTGAGTATGGTTATGCAACAACAGTACCAAACGCTTTGATCGTTTGGGAAGCGCAATTTGGTGATTTTGTTAACGGTGCACAGGTTGTTATCGATCAGTTTATCTCAAGTGGTGAAACCAAGTGGCAGCGCGTCTGTGGTCTAACCATGTTGTTACCACATGGCTTTGAAGGTCAGGGCCCAGAACATTCATCTGCGCGTCTAGAGCGTTTTTTACAGTTATGTGCTGAAGACAACATGCAAGTCATCACACCTACGACGCCTGCGCAAATCTATCATGCCTTACGCCGTCAAGCGATACGCCCAATCCGTAAACCAATGATCGTTATGTCACCGAAGAGCTTGCTACGTCATAAGCTTGCGACTTCAAATCTAGAAGAGCTTGCTAATGGTAAGTTTGAAACTGTAATTTCAGAGATCGACGATCACAACGCTGATAAAGTGACGCGTATGGTGATATGTGGCGGCAAAGTCTATTATGATTTGCTTGAGCAGCGCCGTGCATTAGGTTTAGATCATGTGGCTATCGTTCGTATCGAACAGCTCTACCCATTACCAGAGCAACGCTTGATTGCTGAGATTGAAAAATACAGTAACTTGGCTGAGATCGTATGGACGCAAGAAGAGCCTCTTAACCAAGGCGCTTGGTATTACTTAGCACCGCATATGTTCCGTATCGTGGTACCGCACCCAACCAAGGCAAAAGTCATGGAGCCAGTGGCACGTCCTGCGAGTGCAGCACCTGCAACAGGCTCACCAAAACTGCACGCTCAGCAGCAACAAGCGTTGATCGCTGGTGGTCTTGGTATCAGTGTCGATGAGTTGTCTAAGTAACAGATTATTGAAGATAAATGAATCAGGCGATAACAGTCAGCATGCTGTAACACAATCTAGATAGTATTATCTAAGAAGGCTATCCAAGATGGCGCTGACTGCTTATCACGACTTAATAACAAATATGAATATCCAAATCTAAGGAGTATATCGATGGCTGATATCAAAGCCCCCGTTTTTCCAGAATCTGTTGCTGACGGTACAATCGTTGAGTGGCATGTTGCTGAAGGTCAACAAGTTAGCCGTGATGACCTACTGGCCGAAATCGAAACTGACAAAGTGGTACTAGAAGTTGTGGCACCAGATGATGGTGTTGTCACTCAAATCGTCAAACAAGTTGATGATACTGTTTTGTCTGATGAGCTTATTGCTCAGTTTGAAGCCGGTGCTAGTGCAGCTGCGGCTCCTGCTGCAGAAGAAGCACCAGCTGAATCAGCTCAAGCGGCAGATGGTGGCGAGCCGGCACAAGCGCCTGCTCAAAATGCGAGCAATGATGCGGATCATAAAGATCAGAGCCCAGCCGTTCGTAAAGCAGCGAAAGAGAGTGGTGTAGACCCTAAAGATGTTGAAGGTACTGGTCGTGGCGGTCGTGTGACCAAAACTGACATGGCAAACCCAACATTGAAAGCGGACAGCAGCATCAAGTCTGATAGCGGCCGTCCAGTAGCTGAATCAGTGGGTGAGCGTACTGAAAAACGTGTTCCAATGACACGTCTGCGTAAACGCGTGGCTGAACGTCTGTTGTCAGCATCACAAGACACGGCTATGTTGACTACGTTTAACGAAGTGAACATGAAACCATTGATGGACATGCGTGCTAAGTACAAAGAACAGTTCGAAAAACGTCATGGCGTACGTTTAGGCTTTATGTCATTGTTCGTAAAAGCAGCGACAGAAGCATTGAAACGTTTCCCAGCAGTCAACGCATCACTAGACGGTGATGACATCGTTTATCATGGTTTCTATGATATTGGTGTTGCAGTATCTTCAGACCGTGGTTTGGTAGTTCCAGTATTGCGTGATACCGATCGCATGAGCATGGCTGATGTTGAAAGCCGTATTCGTGAGCTTGGTGGCCTTGCACAGAAAGGTAAGCTGGGTCTAGATGATATGACTGGCGGTACGTTCACTATCTCAAACGGTGGCGTATTTGGTTCATTGATGTCTACACCTATCCTGAATCCACCACAAACTGCGATCTTAGGTATGCACGCTATCAATGAACGCCCAATGGCCGTTAATGGTAAAGTGGAAATCCTACCAATGATGTATCTTGCACTGTCTTATGACCATCGTATGATTGATGGTAAAGAAGCAGTACAGTTCTTAGTTACTATCAAAGAGTTGGTTGAAGATCCAGCCATGTTACTATTAGACCTGTAAGCGCTTAAGCTTGTATCGGCAACCACTGATACAAGCTTTTTAACTTTAGTCTAGACAGTGGTACTAGCTGTTTATTAACGAAATAATCCTCAGTTTAAATGATATTTATAATTAAAATGATAATTAAAAATAGGAACCTACTATGAAAGACAGTTATGATTTAGTCGTCATCGGCGGCGGTCCTGGTGGTTATGAAGCTGCTATCCGTGCAGGTCAGTTAGGTATGAGCGTTGCTTGTATCGAAAAGCGTGTTTATAAAGGTGAGCCAGCACTTGGCGGCACTTGCTTAAACGTTGGTTGCATCCCATCAAAAGCATTACTTGATAGCTCGCATCGTTATGAAGCGACTAAGCATGATCTTGCTGAACATGGTATCAGCACTGGTGACGTTGCCATCGATGTTGAGCAAATGATTGCGCGTAAAGAAGGCATCGTTAAGCAATTGACGGGCGGCGTTGCTGCACTATTAAAAGGCAACGGCGTTGACTGGCTACAAGGCTGGGGTACGTTGGTTGACGGCAAAGGCGCTGATAAGCAAGTTAAATTTATCGCCCTTGCTGATGAAGCAGAAACGACTATCACTGCTAAGAACGTGATTCTTGCGGCGGGTTCTGTGCCGATCGATATCCCAGTGGCTAAAACTGATGGCGATCGTATCGTTGACTCTACTGGTGCTCTTGATTTCACCGAAGTTCCTAAGCGTCTAGGCGTTATTGGTGCCGGTGTTATCGGTCTTGAGCTTGGTTCAGTATGGCGTCGCCTAGGTGCTGAAGTGGTTGTTTATGAAGCATTGCCAAGTTTCTTAGCAGCCGCCGATAAAGACATCGCTAAAGAAGCGGGCAAAATACTGAAGAAGCAAGGTCTTGAGATCCGTGTTGATACCAAAGTAACCAATGCTGAAGTACAAGGTGACCAAGTTGTCGTCACTAGCGAAAGCAAAGGCGAGTCATCTGAAGAAAGCTTTGACAAACTGATCGTTTGTGTCGGTCGCCGTGCTTACTCTGAAAAACTATTGGGCGAAGACAGTGGTATCACATTGACTGAACGTGGTCTTATCGACGTCAACGATCAATGTAAAACCAATCTTGATGGTGTTTATGCCATCGGTGATTTGGTTCGTGGTCCAATGCTTGCGCATAAAGCGATGGAAGAAGGCATGATGGCCGTTGAGCGCATTCATGGCGAAAAAGCCCAAGTTAATTATGACACGATCATTAACGTCATCTATACCCATCCAGAAATCGCATGGGTTGGTTTGACTGAGCAAGAAGCTGAAGCAGCTGGCTACGAAGTTAAAACAGGTTCATTCAATCTAGCAGCCAACGGTCGTGCATTGGCTCAAAGCGAAGCAGAAGGCTCTATCAAAGTCGTGGCTGATGCTAAGACAGATCGCCTATTAGGTATGCATGCTATCTCTGCTGGTGCTGGTGATATCGTCCATCAAGGTATGATCGCGATGGAGTTTGTCTCTAGTATCGAAGATCTGCAATTGATGACCTTTGCACATCCAACCATTTCAGAAGCCGTGCATGAAGCTGCTCTGTCTGCTGATGGTCGTGCTATTCACGCCATTCAGCGTAAAAAGCGTAAGAAATAAGTAGTTAGTTTGATAAGTACCGACTTATAACCTGATCGCGGTGGGGTTGTTATGACTTCCACCACGATCATAAGTGCGCCATATACATATCCAATATGTATATATGTGCCCTTGTTTTCACTTTTTATTAATTGTAAAAAATAAAGGATACAATCAATGAATTTACATGAGTATCAAGCAAAAGAGCTATTAAAAAGCTACGGTTTGCCGATTCAAGAAGGCATCATTGCCCATAACGGCGACGAAGCTGCTGCTGCTTTTGATAAAACGCCAACTGACATTGCGGTTATCAAAGCGCAAGTACATGCTGGTGGTCGCGGTAAAGCGGGTGGCGTAAAGCTGGTTAAAACTCGTGAAGAAGCCAAGCAAGTTGCTGAAGAGCTAATCGGTACCAATTTGGTTACTTTCCAAACTGACGCTGATGGTCAACCAGTTAACTTCGTATTGGTTGCAGAAGATATGTATCCAGTACAAACTGAGTTATATCTTGGTGCGGTCGTTGATCGTGCAACTCGTCGTGTGACTTTTATGGCATCAACCGAAGGTGGTGTTGATATCGAAGAAGTAGCAAACAGCACACCAGAAAAAATCTTTAAAGTACATGTTGATCCTTTAGTTGGTCTAATGCCTTTCCAAGCACGCGATGTGGCGTTCAAACTTGGTCTAGAAGGCAAGCAAATCAACCAGTTCGTTAAATTAATGACTGGTGCTTATAAAGCATTCGTTGAAAACGACTTTGCACTAATGGAAATCAACCCATTAGCCGTTCGTGAAAATGGCGAAATCGTTTGTGTTGATGGCAAAATCGGCATCGATTCAAACGCACTATATCGTCTGCCTAAAATTGCAGCGCTACAAGACAAAACTCAAGAAAACGAGCGTGAGCTTAAAGCGGCTGAGTTTGACCTAAACTATGTTGCGCTAGAAGGTAACATTGGTTGTATGGTTAACGGTGCTGGTCTTGCAATGGCGACCATGGACATCATCAAATTGTATGGCGGCAAACCTGCTAACTTCCTAGACGTTGGCGGCGGCGCAACTAAAGATCGCGTTGTTGAAGCATTCAAGATTATTCTTGAAGACAGCAGCGTTGAAGGTGTTCTAATCAACATCTTCGGTGGTATCGTACGTTGTGACATGATTGCAGAAGCCATCATCGCCGCTATCAAAGAAGTTGACGTACAAGTACCAGTAGTTGTTCGCCTAGAAGGTAACAACGCTGAGTTAGGCGCACAAATCCTAGAAGAATCTGGTCTGAAACTGATTTCAGCACAAGGTCTTTCAAATGCGGCTCAAAAAATTGTCGATGCTGTAAAAGCTTAATATATTTAAGGCATTGTCCTTTAAATATAAGCGTTTATGCATAGTAGTCAACGCGTAATAGTAGCTTGTTGGTATGGTCATAAATAATGAATTATTTATATGCCAATAAGCAACTATTACAAGACAACCGAATACAAGGAATAAATAATGAGTGTATTAATCGATAAAGATACCAAAGTATTGGTACAAGGTTTCACTGGTAAAAATGGTACGTTCCACTCTGAGCAAGCGATCGAATACGGTACTAAAGTAGTCGGCGGCGTAACACCAGGTAAGGGCGGTCAAACGCACCTAGGCCTACCAGTATTCAACACGATGGCGGAAGCCATGGAAGCGACTCAAGCGGACGCTTCTGTTATCTATGTACCTGCACCATTCGTACTAGATTCTATCGTTGAAGCAATCGATGCTGGCGTTAAGTTGATCGTTGTGATCACTGAAGGCGTACCGACTCTAGACATGCTAAAAGCCAAACGCTATCTTGAAGAAGCGGGCGACGTACGTCTGGTTGGTCCTAACTGCCCAGGTGTTATCACGCCAGGTGAATGTAAAATCGGTATCATGCCAGGTCATATCCATCAGCCAGGTAAAGTGGGTATCATCTCACGCTCTGGTACATTGACTTATGAAGCGGTAGCTCAAACCACTAAGCTTGGTTTTGGTCAATCAACTTGTATCGGTATCGGTGGTGATCCTATCCCTGGTATGAACCAGATTGACGCGTTGAAACTGTTTGAAGCGGATCCACAAACTGAAGCGATCATCCTAATCGGTGAGATCGGTGGTACTGCTGAAGAAGAAGCTGCTGCTTATATCAAAGACCATGTGACTAAGCCAGTCGTTGGTTATATTGCTGGTGTTACCGCTCCAGAAGGTAAGCGTATGGGTCATGCCGGCGCTATCATCTCTGGCGGTCAAGGTACTGCTGAAGAGAAATTCAAAGCGTTTGAAGATGCTGGTATCGCGTATACGCGTGACCCATCTAAGCTTGGTGAGAAGTTAAAAGAAGTTACTGGTTGGTAAGATAGGCATAAGTCTACAGTTTAACTACCAAAACTGCATTGCAAAGAAACAAAGACACCCCTACAATGGGGTGTCTTTTTTTGTCTCGAAAATAAATTTATGAAAAACAAAATACTAGTTACGGGCGGTGCGGGCTATATTGGCACACACACCTGTATCGCACTGCATGAAGCTGGCTATGAGATTGTAGTTTACGACAATTTATCTAATAGTAGTCGTGAAGCCATCAATCGTGTCTCGGCTCTCATTGGTCAGCCTATTGAGTTTATCGAAGGCGATATTCGCGATGCTGAATCACTTAGACAAGTGTTTTTATCTCATCAGTTCTTCGGTGTCATTCATTTTGCAGGATTAAAGGCCGTTGGTGAATCTGTTGCCAAGCCACTGCTATACTACAATAACAACGTCAGTGGTACCATTACCTTGCTAGAAGTGATGGCTGAGTATGATGTCAAAAACCTCGTTTTTTCTTCTTCTGCGACTGTTTATGGTGATCCCGAAACGCTACCTATCGATGAGAACTCAAAGCGCTCTTGTACCAATCCCTATGGTCAGAGCAAGCTGGTAGTTGAGCACATATTAGAAGATCTTGCTGTATCGGATGAAAGCTGGAATCTCATCCCTTTGAGATACTTTAATCCAGTAGGGGCGCATCCATCAGGGCAGATTGGTGAAGACCCTAATGATATCCCAAATAATTTGATGCCTTATATCTCGCAAGTCGCTGTTGGTAAGCTTACCAAACTTAATATTTTTGGTAATGACTATCCAACTACTGATGGTACTGGCGTGCGTGATTTTATCCATGTCACTGACTTGGCAACAGGTCATGTCGCTGCGTTAAATTATTTAGAGCGACAAGTGGCACCAGTAGGATTTTTACCGATTAATTTAGGCACTGGTAAAGGGACTTCTGTATTAGAGTTAGTAACGGCATTTTCTAACGTTTCTGGACAACCAATTCCTTATCAATTCGCAGACCGCCGCGCAGGTGACATAGCCAGCTGCTACGCGAGTGCTGATAAAGCGAAAAACCTGTTAGAGTGGCAAGCAAGATTATCAATTACTGAGATGTGCCAAGATAGCTGGCGGTGGCAAAGTACGAATCCGAATGGCTATTAATACTCATATCTAATTTTCGTAAATTTTAAGGCTGTATTGTAATGAAAAAAATTTTAACGTATGGTACTTTTGATCTTCTACATCATGGTCACATCCGACTTTTAGAGCGTTCTAGAGCATTAGGTGATCATCTAACAGTAGCAGTTTCAACAGATCAGTTTAATCTAGGTAAAGGGAAGATATGTGCTTATACCTATGAAGAAAGAATACATATCTTAGAAGCTATCAGATATGTAGATCAAGTAATTCCTGAAACAAACTGGGAACAAAAAATCGAAGATGTAAAAAATCATGACATTGATATTTTCGTGATAGGCGACGATTGGGAAGGCGAATTTGATTTCCTTAAAAAATACTGCCAAGTATTGTATTTACCAAGGACACCTGATATATCTACCACACAAGTTAAAGAGAAGTTGGCTTCAGTTAATAAATAGTAAAGCCGAATTTAGATCATGAAAGGTGTTTTCCAATACTTTAATATATGGAAAATTTGTAGAAGCGAAGAATAATATGTTGATTAAAATGGTGAGGCACTATAAATGAGAGATATAAAGAACAGCGTTATGAAAATAAATAAAAGTGTTTTATCAGAAAAAATATCAAATAGTATAGACAAAGTAAAATTGAATCAATTACAGGGCTTAGATCCAACCTCGCTATCTTTTGTTTTGAAAGCAACCTATTTTTATAGACAAAAAAAATATCAAAAAGCATCTGTTTACTATTCTAAGGCCATAGCATTGCAGCCTGATAATGCATACCTAAATTTTAAGCATGGAATGGCTTTTTACAAATTAAAAAATTGGTCAGAAGCTCATAAGTATATTAAAAAGGCGGTGGAGCTTGATTCAACCAATAAAGATTGGAAAATTCAATTCAATACTACAAAAAAATATCTTAAAAATAAAGGGAGGTTAGATGAGAAAGAGTTAGAAGTAAGTATTCGAAAAGACCCTGAAAATAAACAATTAATTGAACAATATGCTTCACTATTGTTTGAAAACAAGAAGTATTGGCTTTCTCAGCTCTATTTCAAAAAGTTATTAGATGCTAACCCATATTCAGAGGTTGCACTTTTCAAATCGGGATTGATTTTTGAAAAGCTTTCAGATTATGAACGTGCTTTAGAATATTTTAAAAAAGTTGCTAGCCTTTATACTGGCAATATTGTATACAAATATCATATTGGATACTGTTATGAAAGACTAGAGAACTATAAAAAAGCACAAATCTATTATGATATTGTAGAAATATTTGCTCATAGGGAGTCAGAGGTTGCACTATTTGGAGTTGGTGTCTTTCATGCTCGTAATAATCAGTGGGACTGTGCAACTAAAGCGTATGAGTCTTTCCTTCTTGAAAGTCAGTCTTCTAATGAAGGACTTTTCTACCGTATGGGTGTCGCTTATGAACGGTTATATAAGTGGGAAGAAGCAGCCAATTTTTTTGAGAAAGCAATAAAGTCGTCACCAGTTATAAATTCTAGTTGGTGCTATAAGTGTGGACAAGCTTACGAAAAATCAAAGCAATATCGAAAGGCAATTACTTATTATGAAGAGGCTATAAGTCGTTCCAATGATTACAATGCTTATACGTGGTTTAGGCTAGGTTATTCACTAGATAAGCTAGCATTATTTGAAGAATCTTCAAAAGCTTTTAAGGAATCTCGTAGACGAAAATACTTGCATGCGATTTCTCCAAAAGGTGTTATTAAAAATAAATCTCAAGAATATCTCAGTTATTACGCTGAATATTATGAAACACTTGAAGTTAATGAAAAAACTGTCTTAATTGAAAGTTTTTTAGGTGCAACGATCAGTGGGAATCCATATGCTATATTGAGATATATGTTGAAGCAAAATTATGGCTTTAAATATATAGTAATAGTTAACAAAGATACTAGTATCCCTAACAGTTTAAAATCAGTTTCAAATATAATATTTATTAATCGAGGTTCCGATGCATATTTAAGATATTTGTGTACTGCTAAATACCTCATTAATAATGTTAGTTTTCCCTATTATTTTACTCGTAAAGAAGGGCAGGTATATCTGAATACATGGCATGGTACTCCTATGAAAGCGCTTGGTAAGGATATTAAAAATCCATTTCAAGATCATGCTAACGTTGCTCGTAATTTTTTACAATCTACTCATATAATTTCTCAAAATAGATATACATCAGAAGTTCTACTAGATAGATATGATATCAAAAATATGTATAGTGGAAAGATATCTGAAACTGGTTATCCAAGAGTAGACTTTAGCTTAAATTTAACTCAAAATGAAAGAAAGCAAATAGCTGAGCGAGCTGGGGTTCTATTAACCAAACCGATTATCCTTTACGCTCCTACTTGGAGAGGTACGTCTGACTCTAAAAGCTTAGATACGGAAAAGTTAAAAAAGGACTTAACTTATTTGTCGGATAAAAATTATCAGGTTGTATTCAAAGGTCACCATCTAGCAGAAGAACTGATATCTAATCTAAATATTTCTAATATTGTCATAGCTGCAAAAGAGGTTGATACAAATGAGTTTTTAGGTATCACTGATATCTTAATAACGGATTATTCCAGTATTCTCTTTGATTTTTTAAGTTTAAAAAAACCTGTTATTAGTTACATTTATGACTTCGATGACTATAAAGCTGAGAGGGGAATGTATTTAGAAAAAAATGAAATGTTAGGCGATGTCTGTGAAAATATAATACAAGTTAAAAAGTCTATTAATAAGCTTATTAAAGAAGTTAAGCCTAATGTAAGTACTGCCGTGATAGATAAATATGTTCCATACGATGATGGTAACGCCTCTGAAAGAGCTGTTAATTTCATGTTTGATTTAGATGATAGCCGTGTTTGGAGATATGAAAAAAAGAAACAATTACTTTTCTTTAGTGGTCCTTTTATACCAAATGGTATTTCGAGATCTTTTCTCAATCTCATGTCATCTATTCAAGAAAGTGAATATGAAGTTACTGTACTTATAAATCGTGCTGATCTACTGAAAAGTAGGCAGAGATCAGAAGAGATATCAAAATTACCAAAGAATGTTAGGATTATATCAAGAGTTGGGCAGACACCCATGACTTTGGAAGAGATCTGGGTAAGAGATGGTTTTGAGAAAGAATATAAATTTTATTCTCCTGAATACGAAGAGAAGCTTGTCGGCCTATATAAACGTGAAGCAATGAGGTTGCTTGGAGATTCATCATTCGACACCATAGTTAACTTCGAAGGCTATGCGCTATTTTGGGTTTCATTAATATCCCAAATAAATGCTAATAGAAAGATAATTTACCAACATAGTGATAAATATCAAGAGTGGAAAACTAGGTTCCCATATCTAGAAGGAGTGTTCAGATGGTATAAATATTACGATAATATAGCCTCAGTGTCTAAGGCAACCATGGAAAATAATAAATTTAACTTAATTCCTGAATTTAATCTACCTGAGAATAAGTTTATTTATCTAAATAACACCCTTAATATTGAAGCGATTTTGAATGGCTCAGAAGAACAGATAGTGTTAGAAAACTGCTTTACTGACTTTGATGGTACTAAGTTTATAACTATGGGGCGCATGTCCCATGAAAAAGATCAAGCTAAGCTGATTGATGCATTCGCGGCAGTAAAAGAGCTACACCCAAACATTAGATTATTTTTGTTAGGGGATGGACCTTTAAAACAAGAGCTTATTTTAAAGATAAGTGATTTAGGCTTGGTAAAAGATGTCTATCTTTTGGGGCAAAAAGAAAATCCATTTATTTATTTGAAAAAAGCAGATTGCTTTGTCTTATCTTCAAATCATGAAGGACAGCCAATGGTTTTACTTGAAGCTTTAACTCTGGGCTTACCTGTTATTGCAACAGATATTACTGGAAATAGAGGGGTTTTAGGTAATGAGTACGGTTTACTCGTGGAAAATAGTAAAAAAGGGTTGGTAAGGGGTATGGTCGCACACATAGAAGATGGTGCACCGGAAATTAAATTTAATGCTTTTAAGTACCAAAATAACGCTTTAAATAATTTTTATTCTATTATATCTTAAGAAAAAGGTTGTGAGTCTTATGAGTGGTTTGTTAAAGATTGATTTTTATGAAGATACTGTTTTTGAAAATTTAGATATTAATTATGATGTCGATGAGATTTATATTAACAAGTCATCTGTTGGTAAGAGTAAAGATGAGAAGCTAATACATAACTTTTTGGCAGTCGGACGCCAAAATAATGCTGCTAAGAAATTGATTGCAGAGCTTTCTAATCATGCATTTTATCTTGTGAAACATACAAATGGCGTTTCTGTTTTCAAGAAGTTTAAAGATTCAAACGTATTTATAAACTCATTTGAAGATAAAAACATAAAATGTTGGGACGATACTTTTTATACGCTAGATGAGCCTATTTCTAAAGGTGGTAGTAAAAAAAGATTATTAGTTATATTCTCTTCTATCGCTGATCTCCCATTCAATGCTTCTATTTCTAGAAGGGTGTTTTTTAAAAACTTTAGTACCATTGCTAAATATATTCCAAAAAACACCTATATTCTTAGGATTGCTGATCTTGGAGGTGTGTTAGGTGGTTTTTACCTGAATAGTAATGCTGATTCTAATTTTGAAAATAAAGTTCAAAACCTTATTAGAAAAGTTCAAGAAGATGAAAGTATTGCAGATGCTCAAGTTGTTTTCTACGGGGGTTCTAAGGGGGCAACTGGTGCACTATATCATGGACTCAAAATGGGTATTAAAACGCTGGCTGTGGATCCAATAGTATCAGATGAGTTTTACATTAAGACATATAACGACTTACATTTTGTAGAAGGTGCTTTTCCTTGTTACAAACAAGAGAAATTTAGTAATTTAATGCTAGAAAATAATAATAAAAAACTTAACTTTATTAAAGTAATAACTTCACCTAACTCTGAACAGTATAGTTATATTCAAAATATAATACTTTCGAGTAATAGGACTATTAATAATTATATATTTAGTAACCCTAATATTAAAAGTCATCCAGATGTAGGTAAACAGACATTGAATTTCGCTACTGCAATGCTAAATAACCTGCTTTACGATGTATCTATGGATACAAGTTTTATATCTGAATTTTAGTTAAAGTTCATGTTTATCGTAAAAAATCGAGTATTCGAAATTTGTATGAAAACTTAAGCTCTATGGTATTAGTATATGTTCCCAAAAAGATGGCGTAGTCGAGAAAAGAAGTCTCAGCTAGTTCAAAGATTCGATTGGATTTTCCCAAAGAACTCTAAGAAACTAATATTGGTTGTCAAAAAAAATACTGAATTCTCAGGTAATCTTAGGGTCTGTGCTGATCTAATCTTGAAATGTGGAAAGCATAAAGTCTTCGTTTATAAAGATGACTCTATGCCTTCCTCTATTAAAATTGCTTTAAAGAAGCAAGGTATAATTGTATTAGAACCTAACAGTTGGCGTTCTTTTTATCATATCTTAACTAGTGGTACATGTGTTTTTTCTCATGTGCCAAGAGATGCTCATTTAACTAAGAAGCATAAGGACAGAAAGATTTTAGGTTTATGGCATGGAGTAGCTTTTAAGAATATTGAAAGTCAAATGCTGTCTGTAGCTGACTCTAAGATGCAATTAATTAAAAATAATGCCAAGTTATACGACTTATTAATTGCCTCTAGTGAAATAGACAAGCAATATATGGCAAAGTCATTTTTGGTTAATGAAGACATTATTGACGTAATAGGATTACCAAGGTATGAGTTATTAAAATCATCTTATCTGTTTGATGAGCTTTTAGATTGGCAAAAGAAAAAGCTTAACGGTATAAAATCTGACAGAAAATTTATACTATATGCCCCCACCTTTAGAGAAAATGGTAGTTCTGCATTTGACCAAATCGATAATAAGGAATGGTTATTATTAAATAAGTTCTTAGAAGATAATAATAGTGTTTTAGGGCTACGTCCTCACTCTTATGATAACAAGAGGCCACCTCTTATTACTGAGGATATGGATAACATAGTTTGGTTGTCACAAGAGGTTTTCACTGAGTCTAATTTAATATTACAGTTCGTTGATATATTAATAGTAGACTTCTCGAGTATTTGGATAGATTTTCTGTTGCTTGATCGTCCTATTCTAGGTTTTGCCAAAGATTTTGATCACTATTGTAATCAAGAGCGAGGTTTTGCTTATAATTTTGATGATACTTTTCCTGATATATTCGCTCATAATTTCAAGGATCTAATACAGAGTCTTAATCAACTACTGGCAAATGATAGTCAGTTCACAGAGTATTTTCATGCTAAACATAAGTTTCATCGATACTCGTTACAAACCGACTATCTTGATACTTTGGCTGGTTCGCTGAAAAGATTAAAAATAATATAGTTTATCTAAATAGTTATTTTATGGAGTTATTATGAAAATCCGTGTTTATGGAGGCTGTGTTTCCCGTGATATTTTTAATTTTAATGATTCTGAAGAGTTAAAGATAGTAGGTTACAACGCACGATCTTCTTTAGCGACGCTCTCATCTGATAACGTTGCTAAAAAGATACCTGATAAATATTATGAGGCTTTGAGATTTATCGAGTCGGACTTTCAACGAAGTATGGTTGAGTCAGATTTTAATAATAGTATTTTGGAGTCTATTAGTAATAATAACTATGATATTTTATTGATTGATTTAATGGTAGATAGACTTAACTTAGGTATGTTGGATGGTAAGTTAATTACAGTATCGGCTTCTTTTGCACTTTCAAAGATCAAGCCTGAAAGCTTTGTCAAAACTCATTCTGAGCAGTTCTTATCGGAATGGTATAAAGGGGTTGAGAATTTCCTCAGTGTGATAGATAAAACTGTAGGGCGTGAAAAAATTAAACTTAATAAGATCTATTGGGCGGATAGGGCAGCAGATGATCAGCATACAGTTGAGATTAATAGAAGATGGGATATAGCAACACATAACAATAAGTTAGATGTTTTATACGGTTATCTTGAAAAACGTTTGCCTGCGGCAAGCATTATTGAAGTGCCAAAAGAATTATTCATAGCTAATCCTAGTCATCGATGGGGTTTAGCTCCGTTTCATTATATTGATGAGTATTATATTGCAATGGTTGATAGACTTAAGAATGCTTAATACTTTGTTATTTAATCTTGAGACTATGAAAAACTGAGAGAGTAGAGTATGTGTGTAAGATAAAAAACTTTCGAGTAATCTATTCTTTGATAAAGTATTCCATTTTGACACAGAGCTTCATAAAAAGGTCGCCCTAATACGGTGACCTTTTTGCCTCTTAACAACGCCTCAAATCCACCTAACGAGGTAATCGTATAAACATGATCGATGGTCTCTAAGGCATCGACCAAATGAATAGACTGAGTGAGAGTAAGGCAATCTAACTCGGTTAGGGTGTTAACGATAGAAGAATCATTGAGGGTCATCGGATGTGGTTTGACGATGATTTGTGCATTAGGGTTCTCGTTAATAGCTCGATTAACCACATCAAGCAGCGTAATACCAATACCGCCACCGTATTTTAACGAATCATCATGCGGTACTTGACCTAATACCAAAATACGTTTTTTATTCTTAATCCCATATATCGGTACGACATCGACATAAGGTTGATGATTGTATTTGCTCACGCGATGCGCAACGTAATAATCGAGCATCTCTTGTGCTAGCGCCTCATCATAGCCGTCCTGCTCAAAGTCAAAATTGGCGATTAAATCGGTCAAATCGTTTGGACGAGTGGTATCGAAGTAGGGCGCTTGGCTGTCCATTACGATAGATAATGGCGGCGCACTACTATCGTCATCAGGGCCAGAGCGAATAAAGCCATCCTCTAAAAAGAAGATATCCAGTTCTTGCTTGCGTATATAATCAATAAAATAATCAGGTGCTTTATAACCCCAGATATAAATAACCGGATTAATACGCTTAATAAAAGGCTCCAGCCATTTATCAAAATAGTGTTGATCAAAGTGTCGTTGTATCTGAATATGAGACGCTTCAAACACCCAATCGCCCACCATGTCACGCCATGGCTGCATACCGACGACCAAGGCTAAGCGCTGTTTTGGCTGACGATAGTGTTTATAGTAGCCTGATAATAACGGCTTAATGTAAGCTTCAAATTTCATAAGATAATTAACAGCTATGGTTGGTAGCGTATCAGGATGGATAAAGCCTGCTTTAACGATAATAAGACAAATATGATGGCGTAAAGCAGCTTGCTATAGCAATATGGACGTATTTACGTTGGCAATGTTTTATCGTTCCCAGTATAGTTGCATTTACGAGTAAAAACGAATAACTAATTCATAAAGTAACGGATAGATGTTATGAAAAATCAAATATTAGTTACTGGCGGTGCTGGATATATTGGTACACATACCTGTATCGCCTTGCATGAAGCTGGCTATGAGATTGTAATTTACGACAACTTATCTAATAGTAGCCGTGAAGCGATTGACCGTGTCTCTACTCTTATTGGTCAGCCTATTGAGTTTATCGAAGGCGATATTCGCGATGCTGAATCACTTAGACAAGTGTTTTTATCTCATCAGTTCTTCGGTGTCATTCATTTTGCAGGATTAAAGGCCGTTGGTGAATCTGTTGCCAAGCCACTGCTATACTACAATAACAACGTCAGTGGTACCATTACCTTGCTAGAAGTGATGGCTGAGTATGATGTCAAAAACTTTGTTTTTTCGTCTTCTGCAACGGTTTATGGTGACCCTGAAACGTTACCCATCCATGAGCTGTCAAAGCGCTCTTGTACCAACCCGTATGGACAAAGTAAACTGGCAGTTGAGTACATATTAGAGGACTTGGCCATATCGGATAAAAGTTGGAATCTGATTGCTTTGAGGTACTTTAATCCTGTAGGGGCGCATCCATCAGGGCAGATTGGCGAAGACCCTAATGACATTCCGAATAACCTGATGCCTTATATTTCTCAAGTGGCCGTCGGCAAACTTGATAAGCTCAGTATCTTTGGTAATGATTACCCTACCGTAGATGGAACAGGTGTCCGTGACTTTATTCATGTCACTGATTTGGCGCAAGGTCATGTGGCGGCATTGAGTTATTTAGAGCAGCAAATATCTCCAGAAGAGAATTGTTTGAATACAGCTATTGCAAAGCAAACCAGTGCAAAATCTGGTTCAGTTGGTTTTTTACCGATTAACTTAGGCACTGGTAAAGGTACTTCTGTTTTAGAATTGGTTACCGCATTTGCTGAAGTTTCTAAACAGCCGATTGCTTATCAATTCGTTGAACGTCGTACTGGTGATATTGCTAGTTGTTATGCCAGTGCTGATAAAGCGCAAGCATTATTGGGGTGGCAAGCTAAGCTATCTATCACCGACATGTGTCAAGATACTTGGCGATGGCAAAATATGAACCCAAATGGTTATCAGGCCTCTTGATTTTTATCGAGTCATGGTTGTCTCGCTATGTTTAATTATGGTCATCTTTATACTACCTTTACTTTTAATACAGTTTGAATATTATGAAAAAAATCACTCACGCCGTTATCCCTGTCGCAGGCTTTGGTACACGTATGCTGCCGCTGTCTAAGTCTGTGCCAAAAGAGCTATTACCACTTGGCAATCGTCCTGCCATTCACTACGTAGTCGAAGAGGCCATCGCTGCAGGTATTAAGCATATTGTCTTGGTCGGTCATGCGCAAAAAAGCGCGATAGAAAACTACTTTGATACCAATGCTGAGCTAGACAATCAACTACGTGCTAAAGGCAAAGATAC
The DNA here is from genome assembly GCF_014861395.1 of Psychrobacter sp. FME13. GTDB lineage: Bacteria > Pseudomonadota > Gammaproteobacteria > Pseudomonadales > Moraxellaceae > Psychrobacter. The sequence continues at coordinate 35,849 of NZ_RRYV01000008.1, forward strand.
GCTTGCTGACAGCCTAAACTGGCTACCCGAAGGTGTGACGGTATCGATGATACGTCAGGGTAAACCATTGGGGTTGGGTCATGCAGTATTGGCAGCGCGTCCTGTCATTGGTGATAATGATTTTGCCGTATTACTACCAGATGTGGTGTTAGATCCCTTTACCGGTGATATGACTACTGATAACTTAGCGTTTATGATTGACGCTTTTAACCAAGACAAGCATTCACAGATATTGGTCGATAAAGTTGCAGACGAAGATGTTCATAAGTACGGCATTGCTAAGTTGAGTGACTCGAGTGAAATAAATAATGAGGCAGGTGGTAACGATGGTAATGCCAGCTTTAAAGTGGCTGGATTTGTAGAAAAGCCCAATTTAGCCGATGCGCCATCGCGATTGGCCGTCGTTGGTCGTTATGTCTTTAGTAATCAAATCTTTGATTACTTGAGCAAGACCAAAGCTTCAGTTGGTGGTGAGATTCAACTGACCGATGCCATTGATGCCTTGATTAGTGAGTATGGAGTCAATGTCACAACCATGCGTGGTAAGAGCTATGATGCCGGTGATATGCGCTCTTATATGCAGGCGTTTATCTATTTTGCGCAGCAGCAATTAGTAGATGATGAGTAGCTGATGGATGAGATAAAGAACAACACCGCCTACAACAATGCTCGTAGCTCTCACTATTGGCAGCAATTGCAATCGCTTGCCAAACAGCCATGGTCACTGGCAGCTTTGTTTGCACAAGATGACAGTCGTGCAACGCGCTTTAGCATGCAAGCTGGAGCGCTATATATGGACTATAGCAAGCAATGTATTGACGAGCAGGTACTGGCAAGTCTTTTGCAGTTAGCAGAAAGCTGTGAATTGTCCACACGAATTGATGCACTGATGCAAGGTGCGATGGTCAATACCAGCGAGGAGCGTGCTGCCTTGCATACAGCACTACGATTGCCAGAGTCTGCCAAACTAGACGTTGATGGGCAAAATGTCGTCGCTGATGTGCATGATAGTCTGTCGCAAGTAGCACGTTTATCTGAACGTGTCCGTAGTGGTACATGGCGCGGATTTTCTGGTCAAGCCATCACGGATGTGGTTAATATTGGCGTTGGTGGCTCTGACCTTGGGCCACTGATGGCGACGACGGCACTGGATGAGTGGGCAGATACCGACATTGAAGTACATTTCGTCTCTAATATGGACGGTACTCAGCTTGATAACTTGCTCAAGCACCTCAATCCTGAGACCACCTTGTTTATTATTTCATCTAAATCCTTTGGTACGGTTGATACGTTATCTAATGCTAAGACAGCATTGTCATGGCTGCTTGCCACTGCCAAGCTGCGCGCGGGCACTGAAGATAGTGTGCTACGTCGCCACTTTATTGGTATTTCGACCAATAGTGAGAAAATGGGTGCGTGGGGTATTCATCCTGAAAACCAGTTACAGTTTTGGGAATGGGTCGGCGGTCGTTTTTCCTTATGGTCGGCGATTGGGCTAGCGATTGCTATACGTATAGGTATGTCTGGGTTTAAAGCGCTATTGGCTGGCGCTCATAGTATGGATGAGCATTTTTCTCAAGCTGACTTTTCAGAGAACTTACCAGTGTTATTAGGGCTGCTGGCAGTATGGAACAGTACGTTTTTACAAGTAAATGCGCATACGGTACTGCCTTATGATGGTCGTCTCAGCTATTTGCCAAGTTACTTAACTCAGCTAGAAATGGAAAGTAATGGTAAGTCCGTCACTCAACATGGCGAGCGTATTGATTACGATACTTGCCCGATTTTGTGGGGTGAAATTGGCTCAAATGCGCAGCATGCATTTTATCAATTATTGCATCAAGGTACGCAGCAGGTCTCTTGTGATTTCATTGCTTGTGTACGCCGTTATAGTGACGAAACAAAAAAATCATCGTTACAACAGCAGCATGAGCTGTCTTTAGCCAATTGTTTGGCACAAAGTCGGGTATTGGCGTTTGGTAATGCCGCTGTTGCGGATACCAACACGGTCTCTGATGCAGACAAATACAAATACTACCGTGGTAACCAACCGTCAACCACTTTGCTGATGGATGAACTCACACCGCATAGTTTGGGCGCACTGATCGCTCTCTATGAGCATAAAGTCTATGTCATGGCCAGTATCTGGGATATCAACCCTTTTGATCAATGGGGTGTTGAGATGGGTAAGCAAATGGCAGAGTCGGTGCATCACGCTATGCAACAAGAGATTACTGGTCAGTTTGATACTTCTACTGACCAGTTACTGCATCATATCAAACAGATGTCTTGATGGTTCTGAGGATACGACAATGAAGCTAAAAAGGTAAGCTTATGAGCGCTGATTCTATAAATGACAATACACCTAAATATATGCACGCGGATAAGCTACAAGGCGCTAATAATAGTGACGTTTGTGTGCTGATTGGTCACAGCATTGAAGCCATTGCCAGTGCCGTGGTGCTAGCAAGCTTAGGTCAGCGCATTCATCTATATGCGGATATGGGTTTATTGACGCAGCAGCTACAGCAATATGGTTTTGAGCATCATTTGCAAGCGCTTTGGCAAATGTATGAGCAGCAGCAGGTTATTGTTTGTGAAGGTTTGCCAGATAGTGCTGATACCTTAATAAAATACTATGAATCGGCTAGTTATCATGCTGCTGAGGAACAAAGCGCTGTGGCGCTGTACTGGTTGTTTTTAGACAGTATTAAGTCAATATGGACAGAAGACAGTTGGGTTACGGCTTTTAACCATAGTCATCAGCAGTCTTTGCCCGTTATTATGAGCGGTATTGAACCGCTAGGAAAAGTATCAGCATTGGCTCAACGTTTGCAGCGTGCCTGGGTATACTATGTGCCGTTTGTATTTTTAAAAGATGGTGATGCATATAGCTCGATGTTAAGTCCCTCATTGTGGTTACTGGGTGAAAAAACAGCAGATAGTAGCCAACATTTAGAGATACTAAAATCTATCATGCAGCATGCAAGCGCGTCTCATCATGCTGATATCGCAACGATAGAGTTTGCACGTAGTAGTATCATGGCGATGCTCGCGACTAGAGTGAGCTTTATGAATGAGATGTCACGCTTGGCTGACAGTCAGCAGGTTGATATCAAACAAGTCAGTCGTATCATGGGCTTGGACGAGCGTGTCGGTAGCAGTTATTTGCAAGCAGGTTGGGGGTTTGGTGGTAATACGTTACCGACTGAATTGGCTAAGTTGCAGCAATCAAGCCAAACGCACAGCTTAGATATGCCACTGTTACAGTCTATAATGCATATTAATGAAGACCAAAAAGAGCTAGTTTTCCGTAAATTTTGGCAGTATTTTGATGGTTTTATTGATAATAAAACCGTGATGATATGGGGTGGTAGTTATAAGGCAGGATCTGGGCGTACGGCCGGTTCAGCCATCCATCCCTTGTTAGCGCTATTGTGGTCTTATAATATTCGTACATTGGTTTATAGTGACAATGCACAGGCTGAACTGGCGGCGCTTTATAAACAGCAGCCGTTGTTAGAGTTGATCAACAGTCCATATCAGCAGTTAGATCAGGCTCAAGCAATCTTTATCATTAGTTGGTCGCCGCGAGACCAGTTAGATGTTGCCAAAATCAATCAGCAAGCCATGCCAGTATTTGATGCGCAAAACGCACTGACAAGGATACAAATTAACGGTTTAGTCGGTGACTATATGGGGATTGGGCGTACTAAGTAAACTTGCTAAAAGTTCTTTTCAAAACAAGCTTCTTAAAAGTGCTTTTAAAAAAAGCTCGTTAGGGCGTGTCCTCATTTAAAAAATGGTGATAAAAATGAGATAAATTGTCGTCAAACAAGGAAAATAGCGCAGATAATATCGAGATATTAGTCAGTTATTTGACGCTGTTTGGCAAGATTTAGCCATTTAGATGTCTATCGATTGAATTGAGGACATGCCCTAATATCATTAGCGAGCTCTTTTTGGTTTTTGACTACAAGTATCACTACTTAATACTGGTGTAATAGACACTTTTCAGGCTAGCACAGCACCTTGCTCACTTAGCCATGTTTTTATTTCTTGTATTTTTTTATTTAATAAAGGCTTATCACCACGAGTTTCAATATTTAATCTGATCAGTGGTTCGGTATTTGATGCACGTATATTAAAGCGCCAATCACCAAAATTCAGACTGAGACCGTCAAGCATCGATTTAGTTGGATTGTCGCTGCTAAATTTTTCCTCAATCGCGCTAATAATCGTCGGCGCATCATGGGTGGTGAGACGGAAGTTTAGCTCACCTGAGCTTGGATAGGCTGCAATATAGCCTGTGACCAATTCTGACAAAGTTTTACCCGTAATAGATAATAGCTCAATAGTGAGCAGCCAAGGAATCATGCCGCTATCACAGTAGCAAAAATCGCGAAAATAATGATGGGCAGACATCTCACCACCATAAACTGCGCCTGAGTCGCGCATTACTTGCTTGATAAAAGAGTGTCCAGATTTACTAATGACTGCTTTACCATTATGTTCTTTGATAACCGCTTCAGTGTTGTATAGTACTCGTGGATCGTAGACGATAGATTCGTTGGGATATTTATTCAAAAATGCTTGAGCGAGCATGCCAACCACATAGCTGCCATCAATAAACTCACCGTTTTCATCAAACAAAAAGCAGCGATCGAAATCACCATCAAAGGCAATACCAAGGTCGGCTTTATTTTCTAACACCGCTTGCTGGGTAGCCACTCTATTGGCTTCAATCATGGGGTTGGGGATGCCATTGGGAAAGCTGCCATCAGGAGTGTGATGCAATTTAATGACTTCAATCGGTGTAGCTGCTTGTTTCAGCTTATCAATTAATAGGTCAACCACAGGTCCTGCGCTACCATTGCCTGAGTTAATGACTAGCTTGAGCGGCTTTAACTTATCAGTATCGATAAAGGTCATGACATGGTCGATATACGCGCCTTTATCTGTCAATAATTGTAAGTTTCCTGATTGACTGTCAGTGGTGAATTGCCCTGATTCTGCGAGTGCTTGAATTTCTGCCAGACCATCATCAGCACTGATAGGTTTTGAGTATTCTTTGACCAGTTTTAAGCCATTATAATTGATGGGGTTGTGACTGGCAGTGACTTCGATACCGCCCAGTGCTTGATAGTGACTGGTGGCAAAGTAAACCTCTTCAGTGCCTGTCATGCCCAAATCAATCACATCGACACCTGCGTCTATCATGCCTTTGATAGCAGCCTGTTTTAACTGCTCGCTTGAATGACGAATATCGCTACCAATGACAATCTTAGGTTTTAGTGCTGCCAGTTCATGCGCTTGATTGCTCGCAAGGACAGCATTATAACGCTGGAACAAAATTTGCGCAAAGGCACGGCCGATACGATAAGCGATGGTTTCATCTAGGTTTACGCCAAGCTCACCGCGAATATCATAAGCTTTGAATGAGCTAATCGTAATAGGATTGAATTCAGTTTTTGGCTGATAGCTAATGGTCGCAGAAGTAGACATAATGGTAAAAATTCCTTGCGCGTGAGCGGTGGCAACATAATAAAATAGATAGCACAATTATAGGCCAATTAGCTTTCAATGATACACTGACTATGAGATGAATCGGTAAACATCACATAAAATGATAAGAGCAGCCCTTATGAGTATTTCAAATAACACCACCACCATGCCTACACCTGTACAAGGAACACCAGAAGCCACAGGCCAGCTTCATGATTTGTTGGCATTGATGGCACGGTTACGCATCGACTGCCCGTGGGATAAAAAACAAAGCAATCATAGCCTCATTCCGTATGCTATTGAAGAAGCGTATGAGCTGGGTGAGGCGGTACAAAGTGATGATGATGAAGACATCAAAGGTGAGCTTGGTGATGTACTGCTGCAAGTTGTCTTTCATTGCCAAATGTATGCCGAACAAGGTCGCTTTGATATGAGTGATGTGATCACCACTTTGCAAGAGAAGTTGATTCGCCGTCACCCACATGTGTTTGAGGCCGAAACGCTTACAGATGATGCAGCGGTAAAAACACGCTGGGATGAAATCAAGGCAGAAGAAAAGCAAGCACGAGAGGCACGCGGCAAACCTAAGCATCGGTTGGATAATATCAAGGCGGGCAGTGCGTTAATGCAGGCACAAGATGTACAGAAACAGGCGTCAAAACTGGGATTTGATTGGGAAGGCATAGCAGGGGCATTTGAAAAACTGGATGAAGAAGTTGCTGAGTTAAAGGCTGAGACTGTTGCTAAGTCCAAAGAACAAATGAAAAACAATATTAAAGATATTGAAAAAGAAATGGGGGATTGTATGTTTGCCCTAGTCAATGTCGCACGAAAATTGAACCTTGATGCAGAAACAGCAGCTTTGACGTGTGTGCATAAATTTAAGTCACGGTTTGGCTATATTGAGGATCAGTTAGCTATCGCTGGTAAACGTCTAGAAGACAGTGACATAACCGAAATGGACGCATTATGGGAAGCGGCGAAACAACATGAACGCTCATCATAACGCTGCTTTTATGCATTTAGATTTTGTTGGCTTATTCAAGGCTGCTGTTTTAGGCTGCGCTTTGGCTATTGTAATGCCCAATAGTGTGCATGCAGCGCCCTGTTTTGATGACCCTCAACGTGCCTATGAATATCTATTGGCACAAGAGGATGCCAAAATGCAGTCCCGTGAGCAAGCTATCGTCAATATCAATCGTGCTAGCGAAGGCGAGTTGGTGTCGCTAGATGGTATCGGTAGTAGTAAAGCGCAGGCGATAATTTTATATCGTGAGATGTTTGGTGGTTTTATCACTATCGATGAATTATCGAAAGTTAAAGGCATCGGTGAAAAAACAGTTGAAAAGAATAGAGAGCGTTTAAGTGTACAGGATTAATGACCCTATTCTGTATTAATTAACCCCGATATTGACAAAATAGCACGTAAGTAACTGTCATAACACACCTACCACGTGCAAAATTTGTTAAACTAGTGAGTACATCCGCCTGATAAACGCTGTGTTCATCAGGGGTGGTCAAAGAATACCGGCGAGGAGTAGATGCATGGCCGAGCGTGCCGCCAAGCAGTTAGAACTGAATAAATCTGAATTACCCAATTCCATTACTGAAGTAATTGCCACTTTAACCCGAGCTGGGTTTGACGCTTATATCGTCGGTGGTGGTGTGCGCGATACCTTATTGGGTCTGCGTCCAAAAGACTTTGACGCTGTCACCGATGCCAAGCCGCATGAAATAAAAGACGTTTTTGGTAAGCGCTGCCGCATTATCGGCCGTCGCTTTCAGTTGGCACATGTGTATTCAGGTCGTGAGTTAATAGAGGTTGCAACCTTTCGTGGCCCACCAACCAATGATGCCAATACCAACCAAGATGGTATGATTTTACGCGACAATGTTTGGGGTGACATCAAACAAGATTTCTCTCGTCGTGATTTTTCTATCAACGCGCTCTATTATCAACCACTTAAAGGTGTGGTTCATGATTTTTGTGGTGCGCTTGATGATATTGATAACAAAATCATTCGTCTATTGGGTAATGCGCCCGTGCGTATTGAAGAAGATCCAGTACGTTTGTTACGTGCGTTGCGTTTTAAGGCCAAACTTGGTTTTGAGTTTGATGATGCATTGGCTGACCAGTTTCATGATGGTAATTGGGCATTACTTGAGCAAATATCTCCGCATCGTCTTTATGATGAAACACAGAAGATGTTTACGGGTGGCTATTTAGTACCATTGTTACCGTTATTATTTGAGTCAGGTGCGATAGATAGCTTAATCGTCTATCCGCCAGCTGAGCCAAGTGCGCTCGTCAAGCAAGTGGCGATCAATACGGATAAACGTATTGCGGCGGGTAAAAGTATTAACCCTGCATTCTTTTATGCGGCGCTATTATGGGAAAATTACCTGCATCAGTTGGCAAAAGCCAAAAAGCGCAATATGCCATTTGCTGAAGCGCAGATGAATGCTGCTGTTAAAGTCATTGATCGTCAACGTATTAAGACGGCGATTCCTAAGTTTGCTGAGCAGTTTATCCGAGATATTTGGATATTGCAGCCGAAACTTGCAGCCCCGCGTAGCAAGCAAATCGCGCAGTTATCTGAACATCCACGTTTCCGCGCAGGTTTTGATTTCTTGCTATTGCGTGAACAGTGCGGTGATGCTGAACATCCATTATCAGAGTCAACCAATGGTATGGGTGAGTGGTGGCAGACGTATCAGGCATTGTCTGTACAAGAACAGCAGCAAGCGGTTGATGAGTTTGATGAAAATATTCGCCGCGGTGCTTACAAACAACCACAGCGTGGTCGCGGGCGAAATCGCCAAAAGTCAGAGTCAAATATGACTGACAACGCAGCATCTCAGCAAAGTAAAGCACAGACAAATAAAGCCAATGACAGTACTAAGCAAGGTGGCAATGATCAATTGGTGGTAAATGATCCGTCTAATATCCCATCGCGTCGCCGCCGTGCGGCCAGTCAATCTACGGTGACTAAACAGGCTGTTGGCAATCAAGACTACAACAAACAGCAAGTAAAACAAGACAGCAATGAGCTTGCCCAGCTACAGCAGTTATCTCTTGCCAATAGTAATCAAGGTTCTAGTAAAAAGCATCACTCTAAACCTGCACCATTATTTGTCATCGAACACGAAAGTGTGGTGCCACCATTACAAAAGCAGCTATCAGTTGATGATAAGCCTAAGCGTACTAAGCGCGCGGCTGAAAAAACTGTACAGAAGCAAGAGGTGACGCTGGATACTGAACACTCAAGTCGTGTTCGTTCAAATAGTAAACAGCAGAATAAGACTGCGCCATCAGAGGAGAATTCATCACCTACCAAAGCAAATATAACTCGTTCGATAGCCAGATCGCCTGCGCTAGTCAGTATGAACAACGAGCCAATTCCGTATAAGCGTCGCCGTCGTGAGCCTACTGTAGAGCTGGCAAGCAATGATGAAAGCGTAGAAATACCGACTGTAGAAAAAGCGCCAAAAGTCGCTAAGACGTACGCGAAAAAAGTGCCGAAATCTACCGATTCGTCTACTGATACAGCAGTTTCTGACGCTAAAAAACCTACTCAAGCAGTGAAAAGAAAATCAGCGAGTAGTAAAGCTGGTAGTAGCCAAGCGATCTCTGGTGTATTGAGCAATGATAAAGGCCCTGTACCATCGAAGCGCCGTCGTCGTCAGCCCAGTACGGAAAATGTGTAATATGAATCACAGTGCTGATAATACTCATTGGATAACCTGCTACGTCGGTTTGGGTAGTAATTTGACCAATGAGTTAGGCTCACCTATAGAGCATTTGCAGCAAGCGATTACAAGTATGCAGATGCATCAGGACATACGGAATGTGCGTGTTTCGTCATATTATGCATCCGCTCCTATGGGGCCACAAGATCAGCCTGATTTTGTCAATGCGGTTGCTGGTTTTGAGACGAGGTTACCCGCGTTTGAGTTACTCGCATTTTGCCAACAGCTAGAAGCAGAGGCCAAGCGGACCCGCCTACGACATTGGGGCGAGCGTAGTCTTGATGTCGATATTTTGTTATATGGCGACGCCAAAATTGTAGAGCCACAGCTAACCATACCGCATGTTGGATTGACTGAGCGTAATTTTGTACTGATACCGCTACAAGAGTTGGATCCAAACTTGGTTATTACAGGTACGTCGATCGGCGATTATCCGCAGAGTTCCGATTGGACAGGCTTAAAATCATTATCAAGCGGTAGCTGATTTTTCTAACTCTATATAGGCGATCCACTATAAAAAAACAGCGATACGGGTTACATTTTGCGCGGCATCTGTCTGCGTAGGCACAGCAAGCAAGAAAAATGTATCTCTGTATCGCGTGGCCGTATTTGTATCTCTTTTATTTAGGACTGACTATACAGCTGTTAGAGCTATTGATCGGTAAAAGCCTTAATCATTAAAAGTATTAATTGAGGGTCATATGACGACGTTATCTACGTTAAACAAATTCAAAAAAGACGGTACCAAGTTTACTTGTTTAACCTGCTATGACTCTATGTTTGCGCGGATGATGAATAAGGCAGAAATTGATACTATCTTAGTTGGTGATAGTTTGGGTATGGTCGTGCAAGGGCATGACTCAACACTACCTGTGACAGTTGACGATATGGCTTATCATACGGCCAATATTGCTCGCAGCAATAACCATGCACTCATCTTATCTGATCTACCATTTATGAGTTATGTGACGTTATCAGAAGCGGTTTCTAATAGTCGAAAGCTGATGCAAGCAGGTGCGCATGTGATCAAAATTGAAGGTGGTAGCGAGCTTTGTGAATTGGTTACGACTTTAGCGCAAGCGGGTACGCCAACTTGTGTACATCTTGGCTTAACACCGCAGTCGGTCAACGTGTTTGGTGGTTACAAAATCCAAGGCCGTGGTGACGAAGCAGCGGACAAACTGCTTGCTGATGCCGAAGCAGTGGTGGCTGCAGGTGCTGCATTGTTAGTGTTGGAATGTGTGCCTGCTGAGCTTGCTAAAGCAGTAACGCAAGCCGTTGCCGTGCCCGTTATAGGTATTGGCGCAGGTGCAGATACTGACGGTCAAGTGTTGGTCATGCATGACATGCTCGGTATGGTTCACGGGCGTGTGCCGCGCTTTGTCCATGACTTCCTAACCGATGAGCGCAATAGTGCGCACAGTATCGAGGGTGCTTTTGCGCTTTACCAGCAGTCAGTACGTGATGGCAGTTTCCCACAGGAGCAGCATCAGTTTAGCTAACTTTATTTAAGATTATAGATAAAAGAATACTTCATCATGCCAATTATTTATCACCAAATCTCAGAACTGCGTGCCGCTTTACGGCCTTATCGTGGTCAAAAACACGACAACCAAAATAGCCAACAACGTATTGCTTTAGTACCTACGATGGGCAATCTGCATGATGGTCATCTTGAGCTGGTAAAAATTGCCAAACAGCATGCTGATATCGTAGTGGTGAGTGTTTTTGTCAATCCGACTCAGTTTGGAGAAGGAGAGGACTTTGACAGCTACCCTCGTACGCTAGATAAAGATGTTGCAAAACTATCAACGGTGGGAGCCGACTATGTTTTTGCTCCTAGTGTCGAAGAGATGTATCCAGTCATGCCACCACCAACTTCTGTGCTCGCTGGCGCTATTACCACTCAGTTATGCGGTCAGTCACGTCCGGGGCATTTTGACGGTGTCGGTATTGTCGTTTCTAAATTGTTTAATATCGTACAACCTGACACTGCTGTTTTTGGACAAAAAGACTATCAACAGTTAGCAATTATTAAGCAATTGGTACGTGACTTAAGTTATCCGATTGAAATCATTGGTGCGCCCATTGTTCGTGCTGTTGACGGCTTGGCACTATCGTCGCGTAATCAATACTTAAGCGTGACTGAGCGTCAAGTAGCACCAGTATTACACCAAGCATTGCAAGCGTTAGCAAAGCAGCTACAGCAGGGCAAACATAGCCAACAAGCTGTTCAGACATTGTTAGCAGAAACTCAGCAAGATATCACTGATGCTGGTTTTACGATTGATTATTTAGAAATAAAAACGGATACGTTAGAGCCAGTTGTGAGTGAGTCTGCTATTTTTAATGTAGAAAACAAGAATTTGATTATCTTGGTGGCAGCTTGGCTAGGGCGTGCTCGTTTGTTAGACAATCAATTGGTAACGTTGGGTTAGCTGTTGTGACATAGTAGTTTACTAAATGCGATGAACTAATGGGGTGGGTGGAGCATGGATGTCAATCAAAGTGATAGTACAGCTCAGCCTGAGCAGGCGGCACATAAAGTAGCGACCGAGAAGCTCAGTATTTTAGTCGTATCAGGTCGTTCAGGATCGGGTAAGACCTCCGTCTTAAATATTTTGGAAGATCTGGGATATTACTCTATTGATAATTTACCGTTATCGCTACTGCCAGTAACTGCGCATAAGCTAGTGAACGAAAGTGATATTCGCCGTATTGCGCTCGGTGTTGATATCCGAACGCCGCGTGCCGATCTCTCTAATTTTGCAGAGACGTATGCGTCGTTGAAGGCAATTTATGGAGCAAGCGTAGTAAAAGTTGTTTATGTGACTGCGCAAGAAAATACCTTGATAGCACGTTTTAATGCGACTCGCCGTGTACATCCTTTGATGTCACAGGATGTTGACAGTGATAATGCTAGGCACATTGCTTTTAATCTGCCTGCCGCGATCAAAAAAGAGATTGAACTATTAGAGCCAATTGCGAGCCATGCTGATATCAGAATTGACACAAGCACGCTAAATATTCATCAATTAAAAGATCGCTTGCGTGAACATATTGGTGTGGATAATCAGATTGTCATTAATTTGCTGTCCTTTGGTTTTAAATATGGCAGTCCTATTGATGCCGATTTTATCTTTGATGTGAGGATTTTGCCCAATCCGCATTGGAACCCTGAGCTACGTGGTTCGACAGGTTTAGATGCAGAGGTTGCAGCATTTTTTGCGGATTATCCAGAAGTAGCTGAAATGACGGATGATCTTGAGAAATTCTTAACACGTTGGCTGCCAGATTTTTTACACAATAATAGGCATACGGTGACAGTGGCGATTGGTTGCACAGGTGGTAAGCATCGCTCTGTATTTATCACTAATACATTACAGCGTCGTCTGACAGATACGATGCCGAAAGGCGTAAAAATACTGGCGAAGCATCGCGAAAAAAACCGTTGGTAGTCATTGGTTGTTATTACTATGATTATTGATTTTATTACTCATTATTTTGGAAAGCTTTTATGATTGACTGGAAAGAACAGGACATGCGTGTTTCGCGCACAGAGCTCAAAAAAGCCCATGAGCGCTTGCAACAGTTATCGATACCACTTGCTAGCTTATCAAAAAAACAGCTAAAAACCCTGCCTGCCAGTGATTATTTTATGGCAGAGTTGATGGCACTAGCGGATATTACCAGTGCCAATGCACGCAATCGCCAAACCAAACGAGTTGGTAAGCTGATTAGCGAAGAAAATCGCCATGAGTTGGTCAAAGCATTGTTTGATGCATTTTTTCCGAAAGAACAAATCTCTAAGATAGAAAGTTGGTATGAACGTTTGAATATCAATGACGAAGGGACGCTCAAGCAGTTCGTCAAGCAATACAAAGCTTCTGAACATAATAGTATGTATCAGCTGCTATTATGGATTGAATACGCCAAGCATATACAAGATGATGAGCTGATGGCAGAGTCGGAAGAAGATTTGGCCAGTTATATTCGTGAAGTCGCTATTTTATCGCAATTAAAAAAATAATAAGCACACAAGCTTGATGAGTTAGGTGTGTAGTTGGGTCAAATGTGTAACTGATTCACATATCGATTAAAAGAGTTAGTCAGTGTAACCGACATAAAAAAAGCCAATCATGTGATTGGCTTTTTTTATGTCATTTAACCTAATATATCTATTATTTCTTTTTATCAGCGCGTACTTTATCAACTAAATAGTCAACGATTTTAGGCACAGTAGCATCTTGACCGCTGATTACGTATTTTCCTTGTACCACGACAGTTGGGACACCTGTAACTTGATAACGTTTAGCACCTGCTTGTGAGCGACCAATTTTTGTGCCAACCGCGAACGAATTATAAAGACTGTTGAACTTCTTCTCGTCCACGCCTTGTGAGGCATACCATTTGCTTAATGATTGTTGGTCAAACAGTTTTTGACCATCTTTTTGAATAGCATCAAATAGTGCATCATGAGTTTTGTCTTCAAAACCTAGTAGTTGCGCTGCATAGAACCCGCGAGCATTGGTTTCCCAAACATCATTCATTGCTGCTGGCGTTTTGAAAAATGCGACATCTTTATCTTTTGATGCAGCCCATTTTTCCATATGTGGGTTAAGCACGTTACAATGCGGGCAGCCATACCAGAAGAATTCACGAACAATGATAGCATCACCGCTAATTTTTTCTGGATTGTCTAGCACGCGATAGTCTTTTCCAGCGACATAGTCGGCAGCTTGAGCACCAGTAGTGGCGAGTCCAATAGCCATGGCCAGACCAGTCAATGTGATGAGACGTTTCATACTTTATCCTTGAGATGTAGAGACTTAGGGTGTGTTAGAGTGCTTTGATAGCTATCGTTTTAGAGTGATAAACGTATAGTGTCAATTATAATCTAACTATAATAGCGTATCGACCATGATAATGTAAAACATGTGTACTTGTGAGTCTGATTCTTAACTGAGAGTTGTAAAGCTGTTAGCTATTATTTAAGCTATATTGCTTGTTGGGGTGTGTCCTCAATTCAATCGATAGCCCTCTAAATGGGTTGAAAATGGCTAAATCTTGCCAAACGGCATCAAATAGCTGACTAGGGCGTGTCCCTAATTCAGTTTGCAATGAATCATAGTACAAGCTAGATACAGC
>NZ_RRYV01000090.1 GCF_014861395.1 Psychrobacter sp. FME13
GCATTGCCACGCGATATGATAAGCTCAAAGATAGCTATGCAGCAGCGGTAATGCTCGCTTGTGTCTTTATCTGGTTGCCCCTGATTTGAATTCTATACACACCCTACTACACTATCAACTTCTTATAGGAGTGCCAATTAGATGATACATATGCATCAATTTGGTGCATAATAAATCAAGCCAATCATGTAAAAAGCATCGTTTTAGTGCAATTATAATTATTGTATTTGCTCAGCTGATAACAAACTAATGATTCATCACATATATTATCCGAGTAAATATTTTACTGATTACTTACTCGGATAACCTGTACCCTACATTTGATAGACCTTAAAATAATGTTAAGATAACCACGCCTTATTAAGTACATAAGTCAAAAAGTAAAATAGATAGATATAAGCCCTAACAATACAATCATATCCATAAGTTGAAGACCTAATGATTTTGATGATCGATAATTACGACAGCTTTACGTACAATATCGTACAGTACTTCGGTGAATTACAGCAGGACATCACCGTCTGGCGTAACGATCAGGCCACTATTGAACAAATTCAAACCCTTGCACCAGACGTAATTGTCATCGGCCCTGGCCCCTGTGATCCAGACCGCGCTGGTATCTCTTTAGAGGTTATCGAAACATTCAAGGGTGTCATACCGATATTGGGTATTTGTTTGGGCCATCAGGCCATTGGCCAAGCATTCGGTGGTCAAGTGGTCAAAGCTGGTGAAGTAATGCATGGGCGCTTATCTGATATTTATCACAATAGTAAAGGTATATTCTCAGGTCTACCCAACCCTTCTCAAGCCACACGCTACCATTCCCTCGTGATTGACAAAACCAGTCTGCCCGACTGTCTAGAGATGACAGCTTGGACACAGTATGCTGACGGTAGTATTGAAGAAATCATGGGTATCCGTCATAAAACCTTGGCTATTGAAGGAGTGCAATTCCATCCTGAGTCTATCTTGAGCGAAGCTGGTTATCAGCTGCTCAATAATTTTTTACTGGCTCATAGTTTGTCTGTATTACCCAACAGTGAATTACCACAAGTCGGCTAAGCATCATTAAAAAATGCATCAACAGCATTTAGAACGATAAATTTGAAACAAACTTATAAAAATAGTAAGAGAGAACACCATGAGCACGATAAAGATAGAGGATAAAATGACGCCAGATCATATTGCTCAATTGCCTGATTCTGATATTCATAAGTTATTAACGGCATCTTTAGAAAGAGTTTTTCAGCACATTGATTTGACCTTCGATGAGATGTATCAAGTAATGCTAATCATCATGCAAGGACGATGTAGTGATGCCATGATGGGCGCTATTTTGGCTGGCTTACGCATGAAAGGTGAATCCATAGATGAGATTACCGCCTCCGCTAGCGCCATGCGAGCATTGGCTGCCAATATTGAGCCAAAAGGTTGTGATTATCTGGTCGATATCGTCGGTACTGGTGGTGATGGTGCCAATCTATTCAATGTTTCTACCGCCTCTGCTCTTGTGGCATCAGCCGCTGGCGCGCAAGTTGCCAAACACGGTAACCGCGGTGTGTCTAGCAAATCGGGTAGCTCCGACTTACTCGAACAAGCGGGTATTAGTTTGGCGCTGAACCCTGAACAAGCAAAAAACTGTATCGAAAATCAAGGTATCGGTTTTTTGTTTGCACCCAATCATCACAGTGCCATGCGCTATGCCATACCCGTCCGCCGTGAATTGAAAACACGGACAATTTTTAATATTTTAGGACCATTAACTAACCCTGCTGGCACGCCCAATCTGGTGATTGGTGTTTTTACCGATCAACTGTGTGAACCTATCGCTAAAGTTATGAAAAATTTAGGCGCACGTCATGTGATGGTCGTGGGTGCAAAAGATGGCTTAGATGAAATCAGTCTTGCAACCTCTACTACCGTTGCTGAGCTCAAAGATGGTGATATATCAGTATATGAGATGATGCCCGAAGATGCTGGTATTGAATCACAGACCCTAATTGGTCTTGATGTAACTTCTCCAGCGCAAAGTCTTGAATTAATCCGTGCTGCGCTATCTGGAATCGACACTCATGACCGCTCTATACTTAAAGCGCGTGACATGATTGCGTTGAATGCAGGTGCGGCAATATATACAGCAGGACTTGCCAGCAACTATGCTAATGGCGTTAGCAGAGCGCAGCAAGTCATTCAAAATGGCGATGCGCTGATCAAGCTTGAATCTTTGGCCAAATATACACAGCAATTAGTGGCTCAGGGTTAACTTATAAGCACTCATATGGTGCAAAATTTGCCACCACTGTCTATAGTCAAAGAAGTCTAAAACGGATACAAGGCAGCCGACTGCAGATTGTACCAGTCGTACATCTAAGAAGGGTAACGCCGTAGCCGTCTAGTAATTCTTTGACTATATTTACATTTAACGATATTCGGATACCCGCATGACCACCACTCATTCAGAAATACCTTCAGTATTGCAGCGCATTGTTGCCACCAAACACATTGAGGTAAAAGCGGCGCGTGAGGCCTTACCGCTTGACACATTACAAACGCAAGTCGCAGCTGATAGCAAACCACGCCGAGGCTTCGCTACCGCTTTACGTAAAGCTGACATTGGTATCATTGCTGAGATTAAAAAAGCCTCACCGTCTAAAGGCATCATCAATCATAATTTTGACCCAACCACGTTTGCCAAGCAGTATGAGCAAGCTGGTGCCAGCTGTTTATCAGTACTGACCGACCGTGATTACTTTCAAGGCGATGACAGCTACCTTCTTCAAGCCGCTAATGCCACAAGCCTACCGATATTACGTAAAGATTTTATGGTTGATGTGTATCAAATTTATCAGTCTTATTTACTGGGTGCCGACTGCATATTACTGATCATGGCTTGCCTTGATGACACCCTATTACACGAGCTACATGCACTAAGTATTGAGTTAGGCATGGATATATTGATAGAAATACATACCAAATCTGAGCTTGATCGCGCACTGACATTACCGCGCTCAGCGCACAATATTTATGGTATTAATAATCGCGACTTAAATACGTTTGATGTCGATTTACAAACCACACTAGATCTAAAAAACATATTGATCGAAGCATTAGCCGTAGACGATATAGCTCTTAAACCGCTCGTTGTCACTGAGAGTGGCATCCATAACAGTGATGACATTCGTTTGATGTTGGGCAATGACATTCAGCATTTTTTAATCGGTGAGCAGTTTATGAAAACCGATTATCCTGGACAGGCGTTACAATCCTTACTTGCGGGCGTCGCAGCAGACGAGTAAAGTAACTTAAGTAGCTTTATTTGAGATAATATAGCTTTTAAATGGCTAACAAATAAACCATTCATTCATCAACCAACGATACGTTAAATTTTATGTCAAATTCTCTTTTTTCAAAAGAAATGCAAGACCAGCTCAAAGAGCTAAAAGGCCAATTGAGCAAAGGTCGTGATACCAACTCACCTGAAGGTGAGAACCAAAAACCAACTGAACCTGTGTCATTGCCCACGCAAAAACAAGTAAATAAGACAGTCAAGCAAATGGATAGCGAACATATTGACGATGACAAAGTGCTATTTATGCAAGCCATGCATGGCGTCAATCAGCTTGAAGACAAAAATGTCCGCTCACCTGCCAATGCTAGCAAAGCCGGAAAACCCGATGCGACGACATTGTCTAAACGTGCGGCCGCTCAAGGTAGCGAAGCGAATAACTTGGGTGCTGGCTTATCAGATATGCAAGCCCTACTGAATCCTGTGGCAGCGGAAGCGGTCTTGTCTTATAAACAACCAACGCTACAAAACAAAGTATTTACCCAACTCAAGCAAGGAAAATTGCGCTGGTACGATGCTGTAGATATTCATGGCTGTACTATTGAAGAGGCACGCGAGGCTGTGACTCAATTATTGAGCCAAGCAAAGCAAAAGAATGAGACAATGGTAAAAATTGTCCATGGTAAAGGCTCTGAGGCCATCCTAAAAACTTGCGTGAATGGTTGGTTGCGTCAATTACCAGAGGTATTGGCTTTTTGCTCTGCTCCGCCAAAAGATGGTGGTAATGGTGCGGTATTGGTACTATTGAAAAAGTCTAAAGTTGATGGTGAGCAGTAGGTAGCTTTCGTTCAGTATTAAAATAAAAGGGCTGCAATTGGCAGTCCTTTTTTATAAGGATAAAGCCTATCTACTTTTGATACTAAGCGATAGATACCCACTCTATTTTCATACAAACTTTTATTCAAGCGAACTCATTATGAGCATCCAAACTGTTGAAAACATTGAAGCGCTAAATGAACATATTACAGCGCTAATTGCTATCGAGCCACGATTTGCGCCTGTCTACAAACAAACTGGACTGCCTGATCTCAGACATAATACAGGTGGGTTTGAGGCACTGATGAGAGCTATGGTCGGTCAACAGCTCTCTGTAGCAGCAGCGGCCAGTATTTGGCAGCGTCTGGTTGATTCAGGTTTGACGACACCTAAAGCGATTAGTGAAACCTCGGACGAGACTTTGCGAGCACACGGACTGTCTAAGCAAAAGACTCGATATATAAGATCGTTAGTAGAAAACGACATAGACTTTGCGGCGCTAGAGATCATGCCAGATTTAGAGGTGATAAAAACCTTAACTGCCGTGGTTGGTATTGGACAGTGGACCGCTGAGATGTATTTAATGTTTTCTCTAAAACGTGCCGACGTCCTTGCTGTTGATGACTTAGCCATTAAAGTAGCGGCGCTGCAATTGTTGGATTTACCAGAAAAGACAACGCCAAAACAACTAAAGAATCTGACCCAAAATTGGTCACCGCATCGTAGTGCTGCAAGTCTATTGTTATGGTCATACTATGGTTTATTGCGTAATAAAACGGCTGTGCCTTTATAACCTATTGTCTTCATAAGTCAGTGCTTTTATAAGTCAGTGCTTATTTGATCTTCAACGTTAAGGCTGGTTCCATATAGAAAACCCAGATTTTTTGCTTATATGCTTAAACCTACGTTTTTTTAGTACCCTAACCTCATGTTTCAATGCTTTTATTGGATCATATTTTTTTCTTTTTACTGACTCATTCTTATGTTGATGAGCGGTGTCATTGCTATTGGCATCACCTTTATTTAAATCTATACCAAAGTTTTCATCGCTACCATTATCATCAATAGAGTCAGTATTTGAGGCATTTTCTTTTGACGTGCTTTCTTTTGACGTACTTTCTTTTGACGTGGTTTCTATCGACTCCATTGCTTCATTTTCTCTGTCATTGGGATCAATATCGTTTGCGCTATGATGCTCTAGCTCAGCTTGATTGACGATAAGCTGCTGAGTCGGCAACGCATGTTCCACTTTATATTCCGAGACCTTTTTTAATACATCGACAAATAAACTGTTTTGTTTGTCATAGAATTCAATGATATCGACAGCATTAACATAAGCCTGTAACTGGATGACATAGCAATCTTGACGCAGCTCTAAGATATTGACCTGATTCCACTCTTGATTGGTCAACTCATGCTCTTTTATAAATTCGTCTAAGTCATTTACCATTTTGAAAATCACATCAAGATCGGCGGTACGCTTAAGATACAAATGATGGAAAAAACGAAACATATCACGAGAGGTGAAATTTTCAATCTGCATAGATGAAAAGTCACCGTTCGGTACCGTCACAATCGTACGCGTCAATGTCCGTACACGCGATGAACGAATACCGATATCGATGACCGTACCTTCATAAGTGCCAAATTTACAATAATCACCAATACGTACTGGTGAATCTGCCACGACGACGACACTACCGACAAGGTTTTCAATAGTCTTTTGCGTACCCAGTGCTAATGCCAAACCACCGACACCTAATGCGGCAATACCTGTGGTCAAGTCAAAACCTAAATTTCCGAAGATGACAATCACAGCAAATATCAGCAGTAACGCTTTGACCACTTTGCGCAGCAGTCCTAAGATTGAGACTCGCTCAGTATAGTTTTTCTTATAACTTAGATTCACCGCACGCGTAAATACTGCATCTATCACTCGTAGCAATAACCACGTTACTGCTACCCACGAAGCAATTTCTGTAAATCGATTGACTGGCTCACGCAGCGTCACCGATACGCCAGCATACACCATCACCTCAGACAAGATTAGCGCCATAATCACGACAGAGAGGGGCAATATCACTTTATTAGGTAATGGTAATGGTACCCCACGTACACGCGGATACGTGATTTTTAATAAATGATATAGCAGCCAAACCATGATATAAGTCAAGATAAAGCTACCAACAACCATGGTAAGTGCAGCGACTAAATCAGCGAGCTGATAGCCGAAAAGATTTTTACCTTCTAATGAGTCAATAGTATAACGAGATACCAAAGTTGGTTCAGTGTTTGCTATTACTTCTGGTATTGAACTGAGCGTATCGCTTGAAAACTGCCAATATTTTTCGCCTCGTTCAGACTGAGCCCTTTCAAGTATCAGTGACACGTCTTTGTCACCAATGCTAATCACGCCTACATTTTCTTGCTGTGGTGGCAACTGGTCGGTTAGATTACCCTCAGGCTCATTACTAAGCTGCAAATCTGGTTGAAAACGGCCACCTGCATCCAGTGCTTGCTTGAACTGCCGTACGATGGTGGTTGGGTTATCGGATTTCGATAAATTTAGATAGTTACTCGCCAGCAGATAGTCATCTTCGCCTAGCGCACTGATAAACCCTTGTACTGTATGCCTTGGTGTATCTCGCCCAAATGAGTCCGGGCGTAATGATTCTACTGACTCTTCACTACTGCTTTCACTCACACCAAGTGTACTAGCCTCAGCTGCAAAGGTATGAGTTGGCCATAACAAACTCAACAGCAGCGCAAGTAAAAACACCATCGCGAGTAATGGTATTTTAATCATAGAGTATGGTGAAGATAACTCAGTGCTGGGAATCAGACGATACTTGATAGACAAAACAAACCTCTTAACTTTATGGGTAGTACAACGGAAAACAATAGATTTCTGACTATGATAGCAACTATTTATAACAGCAGTGCTTTTGATTACGCATTTTTTAGCCAGTTATGTCAGTAACTGCTATCAGTTTTGTAGCATAACCTTTATCCAAGCTTTTCCCCTTTAAGCCATATAATGAATTATTCACAACTAATCATGAATAATATTCACCTTATAATGAGGAAACATTAGGTTAAAGTGGTTTATAAAACGGTCATTTTTATAGATAATAAGCATAGTTTTGCGCATGTATTGCTTTTTGTAATTTTTAACCATTTTAACGTCACAGTGGTTATTTTTTATTTCTGTACTTTTAACATGATTACTTTGGAATTGACTATGTTTTTACCACGATCTTCTTCGACTGCCTATCTTCGCTTATGTATTCTAAGCGCACTTGGCATATTTTCTTTGAATGCAACAGCAGCAACCGATTCTACTGTCGTAAGCAACAACGAAGTACCAGAAGTTGAACTCGATGAAATCGTTGTAACAGCTACCCGCACACCTACTAAAACCAGTAATATCATTGCCCAAACACGGGTTATTGATAGCGAAGAGTTGCAGCGTTATCAGGGTCAAACAGTCACTGATGTATTAAAGAATCAGCCTGGTATGAATATTAGTCAAAGTGGCGGTACCGGCACCGTTAGCAACTTTTATATGCGTGGCTATGACAGCAAGCAAGTTCTTGTAATCATTGATGGTATTCGCTACAGCTCTATTTCTACAGGCGCGCCTGCACTTAATCTATTATCTGCCGATCAAATCGACCGTATAGAAATTTTATATGGCGCATCAGGGTCTAGCATCTATGGTTCTGATGCCATGGGCGGTGTCATTCAAATTTTTACGAAAGGCAATAATATTGAACAATCTAATGTTTCAGCCACAGTCGGGTACGGTAGTAATGATCATTACCAAGTAGGTGTAACAGGACAACTAAAAAATGATACTTCTTCATTGAGCTTAGGTGTCAGTCGCAACGAAACAGACGGTTTTAATGCAATTGCTAGCTCTAATTCTTATGATTACAATGCGGATGATGATGGGTTCGAATCTACCAATGCCAGCCTAGCATTACAACATAAGATTTCAGACAATTTAAGTGCTGGTCTCAACGCTTTATATTCTGACTCTACAACAGATATTGACTCTGCAGGCGATGCTTTTCCAAATGCTTATGCAGATCAACAAAATGGCAGCGCCAATGCTTTTATTCAATATCAAACACCATTAGCCGTCACTAAATTTAGTGTTGGACAAAGTATCGATAAATCTACGACTCACGATGCTTACTCTATCAACTATGAAGATGGTAGCCAGTTTGATACCACCCAAACACAGGTACGGTCAGAGACCAGTATTAATGCACAACCTGGTACCGTTACTATCGGTGCAGAGTGGTTGTCACAACAGTTAGACGCTTCCGATGTTTTAGATTTTTCAGGTTTTCCTGCGCCTGCCACTCTAACTGCTTATGACCCTGAAGATAGAACTGTTAAAAGTGGTTTCGTTGGCTATCAATTATCAGAGGATTATTATGACCTCCAAGCCAATTATCGCGTTGATGACAACTCGCAGTATGGTAATGAGAACACCTACAATATAGGTGCCGCTATACGACCACTAGAGGGTTTACGCATTGGTGCAAGCTATGCCACAGGGTTTCGCGCGCCAACCTTCAACGATTTGTATTATCCCGGCTATAGCAATCCAGACTTAAAGCCTGAGACTAGTAAAAATACGGAAGTGTTTGTAGAGTACAATAAAGGCAATCAGAACTCACGTCTGACAGGCTATTATACTGATGTGGATGATTTGATTAATAACGCTACTAATACTAGTGAGGCACAAATCAAAGGTTTAAGCTTAACTTCTGACTGGAGCGTTAATTCGTTTTTATTTGGTTTGGGTTATGACTATCTGGAAGCTAAAGACAAAACGACTAATAGTGCTAACTATGACAACGAGCTTGTGTACCGCCCTAAAAATAGTGGTTTAATCTATGTTGGTTATCAGCAACCTGCTTTTGATGTGCGGCTTGAAGCTAAATATACTGACGAGAGATTCTCTGATGCTGCAAATACCACCAAGTTAGATGATTACACTTTGTTAAATTTAAGTAGCTCTATTTATCTGACAAATAATCTTCGTGCTAACTTGCGCGTTGACAATATCACCGATGAAGACTATACCCTATCTAATCAATTCGGTACAGAGTACGCCACTGAAGGCACTAGCTATTTCGGCTCTCTAACCTACGACTGGTACTAAAATTATCTAGTTATTGTTACAAGAGACCATCGATTGATGGTCTTTTTTGTGGGTGACATTTTATCTGTCATCTATTACAATGACACCCTCCGAGAGGTGTTGCGCCATGACCGTAAATATTGCATTAAGAGATTAGAATCATGCAAATCATAGGTTATGTTAGGCTCGGTTAACTGTTGATTGTCCTTAACTATATAAAGTAAGGCGATTATCAGCGCAAATAACGGCACCTGCGTTTTTATTCTTTTTATCATAAATTAACCACTGATAGGAGCATATTATGGACGCAGTGTCTAACACCCCCTCTGCCCATACGATCGATCCCTCTTTCACTGACTATAAAGTCGCTGATATCAGCCTTGCTGATTACGGCCGCCGTGAAATCACCCTTGCCGAAGCCGAAATGCCTGCCCTAATGGGCTTGCGCCGTCGCTACGAAGCAGACCAGCCGCTTAAAGGCGCTAAAATTGCTGGCTGTATCCACATGACCATTCAGACTGCCGTACTTATCGAGACACTCGTCGCGCTAGGTGCTGAAGTACGCTGGACATCATGTAACATCTTCTCAACTCAAGACCATGCTGCTGCTGCTATTGCTGCTGCTGGCATCTCTGTTTATGCTTGGAAAGGCGAAACCGAAGAAGAGTATGAATGGTGCCTACGTCAGCAAGTACATGTTGGCGGCGAAGCATCAGGCCAACTTTGGGATGCTAACTTAATCTTGGATGACGGCGGTGATTTGACTGCTTTGATTCATAATGATTATGCTGAGCTTCTTGATAGCATCCATGGTATCTCAGAAGAGACGACTACTGGTGTACATCGTTTGGTTGAGATGCTTGCCAAAGGCACGCTGAAAGTACCAGCCATCAACGTTAATGATGCCGTGACTAAGTCTAAAAATGACAATAAATACGGCTGTCGTCATAGCTTAAATGATGCGATCAAACGCGCAACTGACATGTTCCTTGCTGGTCGCCGCGCCTTGGTTGTTGGTTATGGCGATGTGGGTAAAGGCTCTACACAAAGCTTACGCCAAGAAGGCATGATCGTACGTGTTTCAGAAGTTGATCCTATCTGTGCCATGCAGGCCTGTATGGATGGCTTTGAAGTATTATCTCCTTACATTAATGGTGACAACACTGGCGGTGCAGAAAACATCAACACCCGCTTGCTTGAAGATACCGACTTGATTGTTACCACTACTGGTAACTACCATGTTTGTGACAAACATATGCTAGCAGCCCTTAAGCCTGGCGCTGTTGTATGTAACATTGGTCACTTTGACACCGAAATCGACACTCAGTTCATGCGTGACAACTGGCGCTGGGTCGAGATCAAACCACAAGTTCATCAAATCTTCCGCTCAGATGACGAAAACGATTATTTGATTTTACTTGCCGAAGGTCGCCTCGTAAACCTAGGTAACGCGACTGGTCACCCATCACGCGTGATGGACGGCTCGTTTGCTAATCAGGTATTGGCTCAAATGTACTTGTTCGAAGAAAAATTCGCTGACTTGCCAGATGACAAGCGTACTGACAACTTATATGTAAAAGTACTGCCTAAAAAGCTAGACGAAGAAGTCGCTGCTGCGATGGTTGCAGGCTTCAATGGTACTTTAACTAAGCTCACTGAAAAGCAAGCAGAGTACTTAGGCGTATCTGTCGAAGGTCCTTTCAAGCCTGACGCTTATAAATACTAAAAGGAGCAAGACTGTGAGTAAGCCTGCTTTTTCCTTTGAGTTTTTTCCGGCTAAAACTGAGCAAGGACACGAAAAACTGCTCAGTACTTATGATGAGCTGAATAAATTATCACCTACCTATTTTTCGGTGACTTATGGTGCGGGCGGTTCAACTCGTAACCGTACCTTAGACATTGTGCAAGCATTATGTGCTCGCGGTGATACCCCTATTGCGCCGCATATGTCTTGTATTGGTGATGATAAAAGTGAAATCGCTGAATTATTAGAGCTTTATAAGGGCTTAGGCATCAATCGTTTGGTAGCACTCCGTGGCGACTTACCCTCAGGTCAGGTTGGTATGGGTGAGCTGCCATTTGCACTAGACTTAGTCAAGTTTATTCGTGAGCATTCAGGCGATCATTTTCATATCGAGGTGGCCGCTTATCCTGAAATGCATCCACAAGCTCGCAGCTTTGCCTTTGATATCGATAACTTGGTTAACAAGTTCCAAGCGGGTGCAGATACTGCGATTACGCAATTCTTCTATAACGCTGATAGCTATTTATTTTTGCGAGATGCGTTAGAAAAGCGTGGTATTGATACCGTTGCTAAGCCCTTGGTTGCTGGTATCATGCCGATCACCAACTCTAGCAACTTGCTACGTTTTGCTGATAGCTGTGGTACTGATATTCCGCGTTATGTGCGTAAGCAGTTGACGGACTTCGGTGATGATCGCAAGGCCATTCGTGATTTTGGCTTTGATGTCGTTTATCGCTTATGTGAACGTCTTATTAGCGAGGGAGTACCAGCCATGCATTTTTATAGCATGAATAAGGTTGAGCCTAACAAGCGTTTGGTTGAAGCCTTAGGATTAACAGCATAACCCTTTCTCGAACTTATTGATTAATGACTGGTGCTCTTTGGAGCGCCAGTTTTTTATTGTTAGACTTTCAAATACCTGTCCTATATTTCATACAATGCATCGAATTTATCGATTATTGTTTCATTAAAAATTCAATGCTATATCTCGTAACCTCTAAAATAGTTACCTTTCTTAAGAAAAATCCTCATAAAAAAAATGCCTTTACCGTTACCAAATGATATTCTATTCAATTAGGGCGTGTTGAACATTCAAATGTGGTGCTGGCAGTGACTATTTTTTAGACAATATGCAGTGAAATTTTTGATGCCTAGTCATTCTAGGTTAAACAATTTCGC
>NZ_RRYV01000091.1 GCF_014861395.1 Psychrobacter sp. FME13
AGAGTAAGGCGTTGCTTATTTTTTTCAATGTTTTCTCAATTCTATACAGCCCCTAATAAGATGTTGACAGAGGTTATTAGTGCATGTGAAGTTATAGGAACTCTTAGGCTCATTAATTTGGACAATAATTTTGGACTGAGATTTAAAGCGCTGACATTTAGTGACTTTATTGTTTTTGAAAATAAATGCTTATCTATCAATATAGATTTTTTATTAGATAAACTACTTGCTTCATCTTCTACTTCGGTCAACAAACAAACTTTAATTAATTTATATGATCAATATTCCTCTTCAAATTACGACAATAAACAATTGTGTTGTGGTCATGATTGCAGTAATGTCTTAGCAGTTTACTTACGTGAATCTGATAATATCCAAGGTAATAGATTTAATAGAGATAGAGTTGAAAAGGATTTGATGCTAGCTTTTGATGAACATAGCAAATACTCTATATTTAATAGTATTATACAGCTTGCATCATAATTATATATATTCTAAATATATAGTTAGAGGCGTACCAACTTGGAGCAGTGTAAGAATAATTGCCACATTCTATTATTACTAAGTAAAAAACCGCCACAGCAAACACTGTAGCGGTTTTTTAATTTCAGTAATTAGTCTATTATCTCTAAAGGAATAACATTTTCACGTAAGGAACACCATGAATCATCTCACCGTCGGACAACGCGCGCCTTTAAGCAACCTCGCTATTGACGATACCGCACCTATCAAGCTCAAGTTCACTCGCCAAAGCCCAATAGAGATGGACATCAGCTGCTTTGGGTTAGACGCAGCTGGCAAACTGATCAATGATGATTACATGGTGTTTTATAATCAGCCAACCTCACCATGCGGGCAAATCAAGCTCACCCATTACGAGTCGCAGCCAACGGTGAGTAAAGGTATCCAAGCTGAGTTTGAAGTTAATTTATCCAAACTGGCGACTAATATAGACAGCTTGTTTTTTGTATTATCAGCCGACACACCGCTCAATCAAATTCAATCGTTGGAGATTGGCATTTGGCAACAGTCGCAAAAGGCACAGGCAGAGTATCAAGCAGCAGACTTTGCCCAGCAGCAAGCCAGTATGTTGATGCAACTTTATCGCAAAGGCGGTGTGTGGCGAGTATCTAACGTCGCGCAAGGCTTTAATGGTGGACTTGCCGCCATCGTCCAGCATTTCGGTGGTGATGTAGAAGAGGACACTACGCAAGCAGCAGACGTAACCGCCACACCAGTGCAAACAAAGCCGTCATTAGAAAAGGTCATGCTAGACAAAGCACCAAAACTGGTCAATTTGGCCAAAAAAGCCACGGTATCACTTGAGAAACGTCAATTGCAGCAATTAACCGCAAAGGTCGCGTTGGTGCTAGATGCATCAGGCTCAATGAACAGACAGTACAAAAAAGGCCGCGTGCAAGAAGTGGTTAATCGCATATTGCCATTGGCAGTGAACTTCGATGACGACCAAGCACTAGACTGCTGGGCGTTTGCTCGAGATCCACAGTACTTGGGTGAGATTGGGCTGAATAACTACGACGGTTTTGTTAAAAACGCTCATGGCGGCTGGCGCAAATGGAAACTTGGGCCGCGCATCAATAACGAAGCAGAGGTCATGAAAGCGGTGACGGAGTTTTATCAAAAAGATGGCTTGGATGTGCCTGTCTACGTACTATTTATCAGTGATGGCGGGGTGAATGACAATCGTGGTATCACCAGAGTTATGACGGAAGCGGCGAAACTTCCGATATTCTGGCAGTTTGTGGGCTTGGGTGGTCGTGGTTATGGCATCCTCAAAAAACTAGATGATATGGAAGGGCGCGTGATTGATAATTGTGATTTCTTTGAACTCGATGACTTGGATGATATCAGCGAAGAAGCCTTGTATGAAAACATGCTAGAGGAGTTCCCAAGCTGGCTAAAAGAAGCCAAGCAACTTGGTATAGTCAGTCCACTATAAAAGTATTATTGCCTCACCATACGATTGCCTTGTACTACTTTTAAATTGAACCGATCATATCGTGCAGCAATAATCTGATTATTTAATTTAAGCTAAATAAAAAACCGCTGACACTATAAGGTGAGCGGTTTTTTAGATCCATCGTTAACCAAATCTACTTATAATAAATAGCGGTTTTATAACAGACACAATACCTCTGTAGCTGTTATTCTCTATTACTATATCGTCTAATCGCATAACCTCTATGACCAAACCTAAAAAAACCTTTTATTATCGACCCAAGACCAACCAATCCACCAGTCCGACAGTGCGCTGGATATTTGTCATATTGGGTTGGTTGTTTTTTGTGTTGGGTATCATCGGAGCGTTATTGCCAGTGATGCCGACCGCGCCTTTTATCTTGTTGTCCGCAGGCTGCTGGGCGCGTAGCTCGCGGCGTTTTCATTTTTGGCTCATCAATCATAAATACTTTGGCAAATACGTCCGTGACTGGGAAGCGCACCGCGCCGTACCTTTATATGCCAAATGGCTAGCGACTATTATGATGACCATCTCAACATCCATGTTGTTTTATCGTTTACCTGCCGACATGATGTGGATGGCATGGTTAGTGGCAGCCATTTGTAGTGGGGTAGCGATATATTTATTCCGATTGCCCAATGCGTCAAAAATAGTGTGATTGGCGCAAAATAGCAGCGAAAAGCTGCCTTTCATTACACAAAACATGAGATAAGACTTGCGATGTGAGAATATTCGACTTATAATATGTCCAAGCTTAAGAGCAGTTCTGCACCAAATCATTACCTCGTAGTATTAGTTATAATCCTTCGTTTTAATATTTATCGTTCAGTAGCTATTTGCAAGCGTTACCGGTCACTAGACCATTAATAAATTTAAAAGTAGGATTATATTATGTCAGACGTTCAAAAAGGTACAGTTAAGTGGTTCAACGAAGCTAAAGGTTTTGG
Organism: Psychrobacter sp. FME13; assembly: GCF_014861395.1. Taxonomy (GTDB): domain Bacteria; phylum Pseudomonadota; class Gammaproteobacteria; order Pseudomonadales; family Moraxellaceae; genus Psychrobacter. The sequence goes on from NZ_RRYV01000091.1 coordinate 2,929, forward strand.
CTTTATCGCTCCAGAAACTGGCGCAGACGTTTTTGCTCATTACAGCGAAATCACTGGCTCAGGCTTCAAAACTTTGGCTGAAGGCCAAGAAGTTGAGTTCACTGTAACTCAAGGCCAAAAAGGCCCACAAGCACATAACATCGTTGCTATCTAATTTGTCTTTATAGACAGATAGATAAATAGATGTATAAAAAGCGAACCTTCGGGTTCGTTTTTTTTCGTCTATGATTTGATATAGTCAGTCCTAAATAAGAGAGATACAAGTATAGCTGTATTTATTTTATAGTGAATCGATCATATAGGCCGTTGAATATAAGTAGGTCGTTAAATATAAGTAAGCTGTTAAATATAAGAGCGACACAATAAAAAATACCCACGGCTATCAGAGTAGTCGTGGGTATTTTTATCGTTAGCGTGATGGCGATAGATAACGCAACATATCAAATTGAGCTAATACCAATATTAATCAGACCACCGCCTACTATTAACCAGCCAAACATAATGGCACCTAAGATTAGTGGTTTTACACCTGCTTGCTTGATCGCACCCAAATGTGTGGTTAGCCCAAGTGCAAACATGGCCATTGTTAGCAGTACATCATCAAGCATGACCATATTACGCTCAAACTCCGCAGACATTGGTACCCAGGTATGTAGGACAACGACCAAAATAAAGACAAAAGCAAACCAAGGCACTTTGACTTGTTGAATGCGGCTCATGACAGAGGGTTTGTTACCTTGATCGTTACTGCCTTTGGTCAACGCAAAAGATAAAACCAATAAGAACGGCGCGAGCATCATCACGCGTATCATTTTGGTCACGACCGCGGTATCGCCTACTTCGGTACTAACGGCATTACCTGCAACCACCACTTGTGCGACTTCATGGATAGATGAGCCAGTATAGATGCCGTATTGTTGGGCATTGAGCCATGGCTGTAACCAACCGAGATGGTACAAAAACGGATAAAGCAGCATAGCAATGGTGCCAAAGACCACGACCGTAGCCACAGCGATAGTGACTTTGTGCGCTTCGGCCTTGACCACTGGCTCTGCGGCGATAACAGCTGCTGCCCCGCAAATACTCGCGCCTGCACCAATCAATAACGTCGTTTGTTTATCGACTTTGAGCCATTTTGTACCTAACCAATAAGTGATTAAAAAAGTCGAGGTCAGCACCAGTGCGTCGGTCATAATCGCTGGCATACCGACGCTAGATACTTGTGTCAGTGTCAGTTTAAAGCCATAAAATATGATGGCGAGACGCAGTATTTGACCTTTGGCAAATGTCACGCCCACATGTAGCTGCTCAGCGAAACTAGAATAAACGGTATTGCCCAATATCATACCGAACAAAATCGCGAGCGTTAACGACGACAGTCCAACAATCCGTCCACTGGTCCAGCTGTCTAAGCTGCTGTTTAGCCACAAACAAAACAAGCTACCGACAAACACCACTATCAAACCTGCGAAATGGCGATTGGTTGGGAAGTAGTTGGTCACTGTTTTGGTTAAGGCGTGCATGACGAAGTGTCCTATTGTCCATAATCGAAATAAGCATAAGCTTATGAATAGACAGTATAAGATAAGCTGTTTTATAATAAAAACAGATTAATAAGATAAAAACTATCGATTTTTTGGGTTAATAGTGCAAGTTTAGGTTAATAGTACAAATTTGGGTCAGTAGTGCAAAATAGGATGGAGGCAGATATGAGAAAAGCCACACAGGTGTTACCGAAAATCACGCTGAAGCAGCTTTCTGTGTTTGTCAGTATTTATCAAACAGGTAGTACCAGTCGCGCCAGTGAGGAGCTGCATTTATCGCAATCAGCCGTCAGTAGCGCATTGAGCGAGCTTGAATCAAGGCTACAAATGCCATTGTTTGAACGAGTCGGGCGCAGGCTCAATCAGCATCCCAATGCCCATGCCATTTATGTCCAAGCGCAAGCGATCTTAGGGCAAGCATTGACACTGGAGCATTATCATAAGCACCAAGCAGGGCAGATTCATATTGGTGCCAGTACCACTATTGGCAATTACGTATTGCCGCCATTACTGGCTGAGCTGTATCAAGCCCTGCCAAATGCGAATATAAATACCTATATTGCCAATACTCAAGAGGTCGTCGCTGAGGTCGAGCAACTCAATATTGATATCGCTCTAGTCGAAGGGATGCCGCGCCCAACAGATATGAAGGCCATTGAGCAGCGAGAATGGCGAACAGATGCCTTGATAGTTTTTGCCAAGCGTGACAGTCAGTGGCTAAAAGATAAAGTGGCGTACAACGATAGGGATAACTGTTATGAGCTGAGTATGGAGCAACTGGCGCAGTTGCCATTGTTAGTGCGAGAGGCTGGGTCAGGCACGCGGCAAATTATCGACGAGCAGTTGCTTAAGTACTTACCGGATGCGCATATTATCATGGCGATTCAGCAGTCAGAAGCCATCAAGCATATGGTCAGTGCCGATATTGGGCTTGGTTGTCTATCGCAGTATGTCATCGAACCAGAGCTGGCGGCAGGCACATTGGTACAAGTGAAAGTAGCAGGAATCGATCTGTCGCGGACGTGGTGGTTGGTCTGGCATAAAGCCCGTCATCAGAGCCCCATTTGGCAAATGTTTATTGATATTTTGACATCAGAGTAAGGCCCAAAGCGTTAAAGGCAGACCATAAAAAGCCTCGCATCGCAGCTTGCTATAAAGCTAGTAGCTTGCCATGCAAGGCTTTGTTCAGAGCTGGTTTAATATAAGTCTATTGTTTTAAATTTACGAGCTGAACCTGAAACAAGCCGCTTGGAAACATAAACTACTTGGAAACAGGCTTATCCAGTCTGACGACCAAGCTATCACATGGTACGTTTGGCAGGATGTTATCTGCAGTAGCACCGCTTAGCCAAGCAGATATACCATGACGCTCGTGACGACCAATGACCAATAAATCAACGTCGTGTTTATGACAGTAATTGACGATGCCTTCACTGTTTGAAATGGCTGTTGTCACTTCAGAGTTGACAGCGGTTAATTGGTTGCGCTCCAAAAACTGAGCCAGTTTGGCTCGGGCTTCTTGACAGCGCTCATCGTCAATTTCATCGTATAAGCTAGAGGCAGGCACTAGCTCATAGCCAAAGCCAACCATGGTATCTTTTACGATATGTAGTACTGATAACCTAGAGCCAGGACGATTATCGACGATACGTTTGGCTTTTTGGGCAACCAAGTCGGCATCGGATAATAAATCAGTAACCAGTAAGATATGTTGATAACTCATGAGAGACTCCTCGTAGCAAGTAGTATTAACTATAGCACTACCAATGGCTGCTGTTAAGTTTGCTTTGTTAAAAAAGGCTGTCTTTAACATTTGTTTTTTTGGGTTTTCTATCTTTATCACGTCGGGATTTTTATCATGATAGTTGCTTGACTTATGGCAGTGTCAGCCCCATCTATTTCCGTTAGGCAAATTCTTTTTAATTGATACAGTTGTCATTTCTCATAATGTATCGGTATATGCCATTAAATTTGAATATTACTCATAAGTTAAGCACCATACGCACCATACTTTTATATGAACGCCATATAAAGACGACACTACAATAAGTATTACATTCACTATTTATCTATTGTTTACCCTGATTTTGTTTTATTGCTGGTGGCCTCATTGATAGGCTAGTGGCATATTGCGATAAACATGGGGCTATCCATAAGGACAATTATGACCGACACGTTATTTACTGCTGATCTAACTTTGCACCCTGCATTTGAATTGATTGAACACCGTCATATTGACGCGCTATCGATGGATGTATTGATCAGCCAACATGTTAAGACAGGCGCTATGCACTATCACTTGGCGCATCCGAGCGATGAAAATGCTTTTTTGGTTGGCTTTCGCACGCAGCCAATGGACTCAAAAGGTGAGGCGCATATTTTAGAGCACGTGGCGCTATGTGGCTCTGAAAAATTCCCCGTTCGCGATCCGTTTTTTTCGATGATTAAACGCTCATTGAATACCTTTATGAATGCGATGACGGCGGCGGATTGGACAGCATATCCGTATGCGACACAAAACAAAAATGACTATTTTAATCTGCTATCTGTCTACCTAGATGCGTCATTCTTTCCTAATATTCATCCGCTTGATTTTGCCCAAGAAGGCATTCGTGTTGAGCTGGACGAAGATGATAAGCCGCAGTTTAAGGGTATCGTCTTTAATGAGATGAAAGGGGCGATGAGCGGTGAGATTGATCAGCTGTATCATACGGTCGCGCATCATTTATTTCCAACGACCACTTATCATTATAATTCAGGTGGCGATCCTGCCGACATCCCAGACTTGACTCACCCTGAGTTGGTTGAGTTTCATCAGAGCCATTATCATCCATCAAACAGTGTGATTATGAGCTTTGGTAATATTCCAGTTGCTGAAACCCAAGCAAAGATTCATGAAGATGCTTTGACTCAGTTTGAAGCAGGCAAAAAGCACGTATCGCGTCCAGAGCAGCGTTTGTCTGCGCCGATCAGTGCCACTGATACTTATACGGCTGACGAAGCAGGCCCGGACCAAACCCATCACGTGTTGGCGTGGTTGTTACCATCGATTACCGATCCCAAGCAGCGTTTGGCATTACGTTTATTAGAAGGTGTGTTGATCGAGCATGCTGGCTCACCGCTGCGTGCTTATTTGGACAGTCACCCACTGGGTAAAGCGCCAAGCCCGCTACTAGGACTGGATGACAGTCATTACGAAATGGTCTTTTATACAGGTCTACGCGGCTCTAACCCTGAGCATGCCGAAGCGGTAGAACAGGGTATTCTTGATTTGCTCACAGAAGTGGCTAGCTCGCCAGTCGATGATGAAACCATCGAAACCATCTTGCACCAGATTGAGATTGATCAACGTCATATCGGCGGCGATAGTATTCCTTATGGTTTAAACCTCATGCTAGAAGGCTTCAGTACCGCTATTCATGACGGCAATCCTATCGATGTGTGGCAGGTGGACGAGCATCTGCAGTGGCTACGTGAGCAAGTCAAAGATGCACAGTGGCTACCGAATTTAATCAAAACCCATCTGTTAGACAATCAGCATCGTGTCCGTGTCACCTTGACTCCTGATAGTGAAAAGACTGCTCGTTTGGCTGCCGCTGAGCAGACGCGTCTCGATACCATTGCGATGGATCTGACCGCTGATGATAAAGCCATCTTAAAGCAACAAGCCTTAGATTTGGCAGCACGTCAGGCAGCACCTGATGATTTGAGTCTACTGCCAAAAGTCGGTCTAGAAGATGTACCAACGGATATTAGCTTTAAACAAGGCACGCAAAAGCAGGTCAGTCTAAGCGGGCGAGACAGCACGTTATTTGAATATGAAGCGGGTACCAATGGTATCTATTACTATCAAGTTATCATACCGTTGACCGATGCGATTGGTCAGGGTGATAGTGATGAGCTGCCAGTCAATGAAGTGATTAACCATCCACTACTGCCTATTTATTTAAGTCTGTTATCAGAGCTAGGTACAGACTCGCTCAGCGCCCATGAAATGCAGGCCAAACAAGCAGCGCATTCATCAGGGGTGACCGCTCGTATTAGCCAGCGTACCAATATTGATGATAGCCAAGCGATTAGCAGCTATTTCGTCGTGGCAACGCGTGCGCTGAACCGCAAGCCTGAAGCGATTGATTTGCTCAAAGAAGTCATGGAGCACAGTATCTTTACTGAGCATGGCCGTATCAAAGAAATTTTGCAACAGCGTCAAGCAGGTTGGCAGTCGAACCTAGCGGGTTCAGGGCATTCTTATGCGATGCAAACGGCCAGTCGCGGTATGAGTCGCCAAGCGCAATTAGAATACGTACGCAGCGGTTTGCCAGCATTGAACGCCTTAAAAGACTTTTTGACGCATGCAAGTCATGACGATGCACAGTGGGATGCACTGGCCACTAGCTTGATGGGTTTACATCAGCGTTTGATCAGCTTGCCTAAACATGCGGTTATTATCTGCGAATCTGAGCAAAGCGAACGTTTGAGCAGCTTAATTGTCGATAGCTGGAGTGACAGTCAAGCGCCAAATATTGCAGAGCAACTCAGCAACTCTGAGGCGACTATTGATTCCAATATTCCAAGTGAGTTTGCAAGCTTGCAACTGGATACAGCGCTAAATGGCGAGAAAGATACTGTCAAAGCGCTAGAAAGCGGTGTGGCGCTCGAGGTTGAAGATCTAGCATGGTTAGTGCCGACCAACGTCTATCATAATGCCAGTGCCTATACTGTACCAGCCGCTACGCATCCTGATACGGCAGCACTGATGGTATTAGCGCCTTACTTGCGTAATGGTTACCTGCACAGTGCCATTCGTGAGCGCGGCGGTGCTTATGGTGGCGGGGCAGGTTATGATGCCAATGCTTGTGCCTTTAAGTTCTTTAGCTACCGTGATCCGCAGTGTGCTGAGACCTTTGCACACTTTGATGCCAGTATCGAATGGTTATTGAATGAGCCACAAACCGATGAGCAATTAGAAGAAGCAATCTTGGGTATTATCTCAGGTATGGATAAGCCGGGCTCTCCAGCAGGTGAAGCTGTCAAAGCGTGTTTCGCTAACTTGCATCATCGCGGTGTAGAGTGGCAGCGTAAAATGCGCGCGTCGATATTGGCCGTGACGGTGGCTGATTTACAGCGCGTTGCTAAGCAATATCTACAAGGACAGGATCACGTACGTGCAGTATTAGCCCCTTATGATAAAGAAGAGGCGGTAAAAGCGTTAGGCTTTAATGTCTGTAAAATAAAGAGCTAATAGTGCTTGTTAGATAGAGCCAAATCTTGATAATGAGTATTAAAAAAGCAGACAATAATGAATTATTGTCTGCTTTTATTTTGGTTGTAAATAACTTAAGATGGGGCTATTTTTTATTAGCAGTTAATCAATAGGAACCGACTTGGCAAATAAACATGATTTGCACATCGAAGCGTGCACGGCATCTTTTTTACACTTATTGGGTTACGCTCTGCCTTACAGCCTGAGTTATGTCTTGCTGGTTTATTTTTTAACTATATTAGGCTTTCAGTTAGATATTTTTCTCTTAATCTTATTTACGATTTTTATTTTAAGCTTTGCGACGACTACTGTTTTTTATAAACGCCAACATAGGCTTTTACAGACAACAGAATGTAATCGCATGGCGCTGTTATCGGCAATACTGCTACTGATAATGGCTATAGTGCTTATGACACAGTTTTTTGGAGGGCTTGAATTTACTTGGTCAGAGCTTAGTATGGTTGGTTTTCAAAGCTTTATTGCTATCGCAGGTGTGTTGCTCTTCATCGTAAACTATATTCTAATTTTCTTTAGCCTTTGGTTGATACAGCGCTATTGGCGGCGTTAGGCCTAAAATCTCAATATACAAAAGAGCCACTGCTTTTATAAGATAGTGGCTCTTTTTTGGGTTAATCTAGTAACGTTTGATACTTTGCTCTTTACCGACATAATCCTGATGGACAGGGAAGTCAGCATGGTCATTGAATTGCTTACGGTCTTCAAAATAGCTTTTGAGAGTACGGCGTATCGCTTCAAAGGCAATGCTGTCCCAAGGAATATCCTCTTCGGCAAACAGTGCAGAATCAAGACTTTCAGAGCCAATTCCATAAGCACCGTCTTTGAGTTCGGCTAAATAGATAGAGTATATCTGTCCAATATCTGGAATATCATACAGGCAATATAAGTGCGGATTGACAACGACGGCTTCGGCCTCTTCAAAGCTCTCACGTGCCGCACCTTCAGCCATAGTTTCGCCATTTTCCATAAAGCCTGCGGGCAAGGTCCATAAGCCATATTGCGGCTCAATCGCACGGCGACATAACAGTACTTTATTATCATGAATGACTAGTGAGCCGCAGATCACTTTTGGGTTTTCATAATGGATATAGTGGCACTTTGGGCACACCAAACGCGGCATATTATCCGTGGCTGGTATTTTTTGTTCTGCTTCATGGCCGCATTGGAGACAATAGCGCATACATCAACTGCCTTATATAATAAGAATGAAAAAGAGGAATATTGAAAATATCCGTGATTATTTAATAATTTATGATTCTTGTAGGGTGCGGATATGGCTTAGATAGCCCACCCGCTATATAGCTGTCACAGCCTTGTCTTTACTTCCTTGTACTTATATATCGACCTTGTTTCGCTTAGTTAGGCCCGATTATAGTAATAGTTATTATGCATAACATAGCATAGTTTTTTATCACACTAGCAGTAATAATAGAGCATCACGCTTGCAATCGATTAATTTTGCTATGCTTTTTAGGGTATATTAAAGCGTTATACTGATAAAATTATAGGGCATTTATAATGTTACTTCCTTCTCAGTCTGTAAGTTTTGATGAATTGTCAGTCGCTGTGCCTGCCCTTATTCGTTATCCGACACTCAGAAAGCTGGCTGAGCGGGTACAGCATGAAACCCTCAATGGAATCATGAGCAGCTCGGCCATGAATGACACTGATCACATGTCTCAGAGCGTCCGAGTTTTGGACAGCTTGTATCAGACATCGATTGCCGATGCCTCTGTACTGGTCGCCATCACTCATGAGCGGCATCCCAAGCTGCTACTGACACTTCGTGCAGCGCACATGAATAGCCATGCAGGTGAGGTATCTTGTGCAGGTGGTAAGTATGAGATAGGCGATGGTAATAATGTGGTCACTGCTGTGCGTGAGGCTTGTGAGGAGACGGCATTACCACCCGATAAAGTACAGCTGCTTGGTCAACTACCGATTCAGACTTCTAAGAGCGGTATGAGTGTCAGACCTATCGTGGCACTTATTGCGCCGGATTTAATCTTAGTGCCGGAGATTGGTGAAATATCCCGTATTTTTTGGGCAGATTTTGAGTCGCTAGTGACGCAGCCTACTGTAGAGTATGAGGTGGAGTATACGATGCAAAATGAAAAGGCAACTCTACTCACGCCCAGTTGGCAAATCGATGGTGAGACGGTATGGGGGTTGACGGGGCGAGTGATTGCTAGCTTATTAGAAACTGGGTTTGATCGGCAGCTTGAATGGTACTACCGTGTGCAAGATACGCGGTTATAGTGCATCCTATATCAATTGATTATTTTCTTAGATTAACACATGAAGTGCAATACCAAATGCAAGGTGAAAAAAAGACCTAGATGCGCTAGCATCAAAGTTTTTATCCACCGACCAAAGTGAGATTGCAACCATGAG
>NZ_RRYV01000092.1 GCF_014861395.1 Psychrobacter sp. FME13
TGACGTTTGCAGTCCTTGCACTGGTAGTTCTGCTTGCCATAGCTTTTTTTGCCGTTTTTCTTTAAACTGGGACTGTGACAGTCGGGGCAATTGATCTGTATTTGTGTCTTCATAACCTCAAATATATCATCTTGCTTCGGCTGTCACCCTTCTTTTATTACTCCAGCATACTTTTTGATACACCACCAAAATATAAATGATATCAACTATTTTTGCGGCTCATTAAGCTATTGGCGACCCATGCTGGCCCAATTAACAAAAACTGTAGATCTTTGAAGAATGAAGGCTTTTCTCCTTCGATTTTATGACCGACAAACTGTCCGATCCAAGCGACAATGAATATACCTGCCCAAACTTTGAAGCCTAAAGGTAACAGCGCCATCACAGATAAGCATAGTAAGATGAATATACCCATGGCTAAGAATAGTGGCGTAGATAATTGCATATAAAACAATAAAACCAAGGCGCTAAGTACTAAGGTAAACCAGACAGAGAGTGACATCCCGACACCTAACAGGCTGATAAAAATGGTTGGAACACATAGCCAATGAATTTTTTTATTAACCAAGTTTTGATGACTGACCGAATACTCACTAAGCCACTGCTCTAGTGTGCGTTTTGACATCCTCTTTTGCTGAATGCGAGACATACTAACCTCCTTGTTAGTAATGAAAATGTAACCCTATCTGAATGTTTAGGTAGGGACTGCTATCAGTTGTATCATTAATCAGAGCACATCACCATACGGTCTGATAGACGGCTCAGTCAAAACCGATGGCATTATTTACTTTTATGCCTAAAACTGTTGAAGTGTTTTTAAGCTAATTTGGTTGAATATAGCTATTAGCCTTGTTCACTGCGATGCCATTCATATAGGCCAATAAAAGAGTTTATTTGATATATCATTGTTTGAATGGCGAAAATATAGTTGCCAGACATAAGGTTGACGATGAGCCAAACGAAATTGACGATAATCCATAACCACCAGTTAAAAGAATAGCGCAAAATCATGGCTGCTTGCGCTGTGATGGATAGTACAAAAGCAATAACATTGATCCAAAAAAAGGAAATGAAGCCTAAAAATTTACTATTATCATCTTCAACTACTGCATAACCATAGCTTGCCAATAATTCGTTTACGGTAGGAAACAGTGCAAGCCCAATGATTATAAAAGCTGCGGTAATCAACCAAACAGCTTTGCTCGCAGATTTAGGTATCATGTCACCATCGGGGTCAGTATGTTTTGACCAATAGAAAATGCCATAGACGTGGGTGAAGAAATTAAAAAGTGGTGCGAGCATCAAACCCACGGCACCTGATGTTGCTTGAACCACCACTTCACCGGCGGTTGCGCCCATGCCAAAGCCATTACCCATGATGTTTTTGCGAAAAGATAGTGACACCACGCAAATCAAACCGATGAATGAAACTGCCAAATAAAACCAGTCAAGGGCAGTGTGGTCTGTGGTGAACCAAAAACCTGTAGATAAGGCAATCACACCACAAATGAACCACGTTATAATCCATTGCATCGCCCACTTTCCAGTGATGTTATCTAGTAACTGAATACGCATAAGGTTTTCATCCTAAAATGAGTAATAATAGCGGTAACACCTACCAAAATCTTTCGTATTACCACGTTTTTGATTTTATAATTTTTTATTATAGATATTTTGATCTATAAGACGTAATGCTTGTTGATAACGTGCATCATAGTCAGTCTCATCAATCATGTGAGGTTGAATATTATGACGATGAAAGATATCGATGAGTCGTTGCTCAAAACGTCCACGTGCTGCAGGTGTGCCTAAAGAGCGCATACCATCATCAATCCATGGTGTGCTATTGCTCAACATAATCGTATGGTCTAAATGAAACTCGTCAATACAAGCTGATACAAAAGGGTGGGTACGATTTTCGTACTCTTCACAAAAAGCTTGAGTCGTCACAAAGTCTGTATCAATTATGGTGACAGGTGCCGTTGCAACAGCAGTAGCATCGCGAATGGCTTGTGCATGATGAAGGGTAATGGGTGCATAATCACTATATTGTAGAGCAACTTCACTACCACCCAAATCTGTACCAACGTACAGTCGTCCCATTTCTAGTACAAATCTGGCTCCATAATAGTTGGCCAGCTTATGTACCAATGTTGTCTTTCCAGAACTTTCACCGCCAACAATCGCAACGGTCTTAGTATAATTTCGACGTGCTTGTGGATGAATCGCTGACCAATATGCAACAGGGTTGCGAGCGATAGCAAATGAGTCAAATTCAGGTTGCAGTGCAGTGGTTACTACTGGTATTTTTAGTTGTTTTTGAGTATCACGTTGCGCTAATGGGTGGTTTTCTGCCAAGAATAATACAGAGTCTGTTGGTAAGTTGAGCGCATCTGCCAAGTGCTGTAATTTAGCATTACTAAGAGGAATATTGATCGTTACGTCATCAAAGCTATCATGCAACGGAAGCTCAATTTCATGGGTGGTATGAATATGAATAAAAGGTAAGTCGGCACAAGCCATTTGTAGCCAGCGCGCCTTATCTTGCAAAGTGATGGTGAAATCTGGATGTGGTGAAGGATGTGCCGTAATGACAATATGCAGAACCTCTGCTTGTCCTGCCGCATCTAAAATACTGCGCATTTGTCCTAAATGTAGAGGCTCAAAATGCCCAATCATTAAGCCAGTATCGTACATAGTTATTCCTATAATGCTATTTATCTATTTGAGTAAGCCCAAAAATAACACAATCAGCAAAGTAAAGTCGTAAGGGTTTAGCAACAAAATCCATTCTGAAACATTTTGAAATAAATATTTAAAATCAGTAAGTTATGAGGTGTTATGAGAGATTAGGGCAAGCTTAGGTAGCATAAACTCACAAAGTACTAGTACATCATCAACAGATCTAGTTTTAGGAGTTGATATACTGGATCTCAAGTTAGAAATATAAAGTAAATTATCAATAGGTTTAAAAAACAAGCAAATAAAAAATAAGCAAAATAACTGTAAATAAAAAACGATAAAAATAAGCAACAGTAATAAAGAAAATAAAGAGGTATTTGATTTGGCTAAATTAGCAAAATTGCATCGCTCACAGAACAATCGTATGCTAGCAGGTGTGATGGGCGGCATTGCAGAATATGTCGGTTGGTCGCCTACTTGGGTGAGATTACTGTTCGTAATTATCTCATCATTGAGCGCAGCAGTCCCTGGTATTTTAATTTATATTATTCTTTGGATAGTAATGCCAAAGGCAACCAACGAGTCCTACCAATAAAAGCAGCTCCATTAAAAAACAAAAAGCCTGATTAATCAGGATGCTACAGACATGCTTTTCCTCCTGCCCAGATGCTCGCGCGTTTGGGTATTTTTTTATCATGATTATCGATATAAGAACGTGCTTCCGTGACATATGGGTCATATAACCAGATATTTGGGTCAATATAATAAAATTAGTTGCGGTAAATATGGATAAAATAGTCAATTTTTAGTAAGGTGAGCAGGCAAATAGAGTCGTTGCCAAATAGGCTATACGAGTGCTATCAATATTTTATTTAATAATACTAATTCCACAGTGGCTTTACTATGACAACCCAAAATATGACATCCCAAGCAAAAGAGTCTCAACCGATGACTTTTCAAGATTTGATCCTAACCTTACAGAATTATTGGGCGGCTAAGGGCTGTGTGGTTTTACAGCCGTATGATATGGAAGTCGGTGCGGGTACCTTTCATACAGCGACGTTTTTACGATCGTTAGGTCCTGAGCGTTGGAATGCAGCTTACGTGCAGCCATCTCGTCGTCCTACCGATGGTCGCTATGGTGATAATCCAAACCGCTTACAACATTACTACCAGTTTCAAGTAGTGTTAAAGCCCAATCCTCCTAATATTCAAGAGTTGTATTTAGATTCGTTGAGAGCCATTGGTATAGACCCATTAGTACATGATGTGCGTTTTGTCGAAGACAACTGGGAATCACCAACGTTAGGTGCGTGGGGTCTTGGTTGGGAGATTTGGCTAAACGGTATGGAAGTCACGCAGTTTACCTACTTCCAGCAAGTAGGCGGTATTGAGTGTTTTCCAGTAACTGGTGAGATTACTTACGGTCTTGAGCGTTTGGCGATGTATGTGCAAGGCGTCGATAGTGTTTACGATTTGGTGTGGGCAGACGGTGAGTTTGGTCGTGTTACTTATGGCGATGTTTTTCATCAAAATGAAGTTGAGCAGTCGACCTATAACTTTGAGCACGCTGATGTGCCAATGATGGGTCAGATGTTTGATTTTTATGAGCAGCAAGCAGATAAGCTGGTCACGGAAGGTTTGCCACTACCAGCCTATGAGATGGTGCTAAAAGCTTCGCATGCCTTTAATTTACTTGATGCTCGCGGTGCAATTTCGGTCACAGAACGTCAGCGCTTTATTTTGCGCGTACGTACACTGGCGCGTAAAGTAGCCTTTGGTTATGTCGAAGCACGTGCTAAGTTAGGTTTTCCACTGGCTGACGAGGCACATCGTCAAGCAGCACTTGATAAGTATTTGCCAAAACAAGATGTGGCAGATGAAAACTCAGGTAACAAGCAATCTACTAATAATAAATAGGAGCATCCCATGAGTACCATTTTATTTGAACTGGGGTGTGAAGAACTACCTCCAAAAAGCTTAAAGTCATTACGTGATGCATTGCAAGCAAGTGTTGTTGATCAATTAAAAGAAGCTGACATTAGCTTTGATAGTATCAAGGCTTTTGCTGCACCGCGCCGTTTGGCCATTCAGATTCAGGGTATTGGCGATAAACAACCTGATCGTAGTGAGCAAAAACGTGGTCCCGCGATCAAAGCAGCCTTTGATGCTGATGGTAATCCAACACGTGCAGCGATGGGTTTTGCCAAAGGCTTAGGTATTGAGGCCAGTGAGTTAATAACGATCAATACTGATAAGGGTGATTATGTCGGTTATGAGCAGACCATTCAGGGTCAGGCGACGACTGAATTGCTACCCACCATTTTTCAAACAGCATTAGACAAGCTGCCGATTGCTAAGCGTATGCGCTCAGGTGCAAGCCGTAATGAGTTCGTGCGTCCGGTACAGTGGGTTGTGTTAATGCAAGACAGTACTGTCATTGACGCCACCGTCCAAGGACATCAGGCTGGTACGCAAACCCGTGGTCATCGCTTCCACAGCCCTGACTACCATGATATTGCTCACGCCAATGACTATGAAGATTTGCTCGATGGCTTAAAAGTTGTGGCTGATTTTGATAAGCGTCAAATGCTTATCAAAAACCAAGTCAAAGCATTAGCGGACGAAGTCAACTCAGATGCTATCGTACCGCAGGCATTGTTAGATGAAGTGACGGCATTGGTTGATTTCCCTGTTGCTCTACGTGCTAGCTTTGAGGCGCGCTTTTTACAAGTACCACAAGAAGCACTTATCTCTACCATGCAAGCCGATCAAAAATATTTTTGCTTGACGGATAAAGACGGAAAATTGCAGCCTTACTTTATCTTTATTACCAATATTGAGTCAAAAGATCCCAATCAAATCATCGAAGGTAATGAGAAGGTCGTACGTCCACGTTTGGCTGATGCAGAGTTTTTCTTTTTACAAGATCAAAAGCAGCCATTGTTTGCATTGACAGAGAGTCTCAAAAACCGTGTATTCCAAGATAAACTGGGTACAATTTGGGAAAAGTCTGAGCGTATCGCCAAGCTTGCTGCATTTATTGCTGCCTTGCTGCAACAGCAAGGGCGTGATATTAGTATCGATGAAACGGTACGTGCGGCTATTTTGTCTAAAGCTGATTTGGCCAGCTCATTGGTTGGTGAGTATCCAGAGTTACAAGGTATCGCCGGTACTTATTATGCTCGCCTCAATAATGAGCCTGAAGCCGTAGCAGCCAGTTTAGAAGAGCAGTACTTGCCTAAATTCAGTGGTGATGTATTGCCACAGACGCCGATTGGCATCTGCTTGGCATTGGCAGATCGCTTGGATACGCTCATTGGTATTTTTGCGATTGACCAAGCACCGACGGGTTCAAAAGATCCGTTTAGCTTACGTCGTTCAGCGATTGGTATCCTGCGCATTCTCATCGAAAAACAGTTACCGATTAATTTGGTCGCGCTCGTTGAGCAAGCTACTAAAGGTTATAGTACAGCAGACGGTAGTAAAATTGCCAAAATGGGTGATACCTTTACCCAAGTCATGGCATTCTTAAACTCACGCTATCGTGCCATGTATACTGAGCAAGGCGTAAGCGTTGATACCATCCAAGCCGTGCAAGCAATTAATCCGCATATGCCGCTAGATTTTGATCAACGTATTCGTGCGGTACAAGCCTTTAGTGAGCTGTCACAAGCGTCAATGCTAGCCGATTCGAACAAACGTGTTGCCAACATATTAGCTAAGTCAGAAGTAAGCGTGGCTGATAATGTTGATGAGGCCTTGTTATCTGAGCCTGCTGAACAAAATTTATATGCCAGTGTGCAGCAAGCGCAAACAGCGGTACAACCGCTGCTAGAACAAGCTGACTATACACAAGTATTGCAAACGCTTGCCAGTCTAGACGAGCCATTGACGCAATTCTTTGATAATGTCATGGTGAATAGTGAAGATGCTGCACTAAAAAACAATCGCTTGGCATTGTTAAAGCAAGTACGTGCGTTGTTCTTAACTGTGGCTGATATCAGTGAGTTACAGCTGTAATTTTTCGATACCGATATAAGTACGAATTAATAAACGTATGACGTATTATCTGATACAGAAACTGGCCCAAAGTGGCCAGTTTTTTATGCTGTATAATGGCACTTAAGGAGCTCGCCAAGTTAATATTCTATCGTCATAATTGATGGTTGTTTTATACTATAGTCAAATCCATATAAATCCGCTACATCGTCACCCTCGCTGACCATACTAATGTATAGCTTGCACTCGGTTTCCTTGTATCGAAATTATTTGAACTCAACTATATAGTCAATCCTCATCCAAGGAGTACTGCCGTGTTTGCTGTTATTATTGTAATCCTTATTATTTGGGCGTCGATGTGGGCTTTTTATAAGTTTATGTACCCACGTCCACCCAAAAGCATGATGCCAAAAGAAGGTGATGTGACCACGCCACGGCAGTGTAATTTTTGTGGTAATAGCTTGGCTGAATATCGCGGTGTACTTGAAACCAAGCCGAACTTGCCAGCAGATAGTAATACCGAAGTCAGTCAGCAGTTGTTTTTTTGCAATTATGAGCATCAAGCTGATTTTCATGCTGGAAAGGTTTATAACGCTAATCATTAAATAGGTTTAGATTGATGTGTTTCTGATTGAACATAAAAAAGCGCTTCGCTTTGATAGGCTAGGCGCTTGTTTTTAAAGGTTCTATTTGTCTACAGAATGGAATGCGCATCCTTGATGATTTTGTTAAGTAACACTTTAGATTGTATGTCTTGCTGTTTGCGATCTTCTTCCGTTTTTTGATTAGCATGGATTTTTTCGTAAAGGTTTAAGCAGCATAATACCAATAGGCTTTCTTGGTTGA
Organism: Psychrobacter sp. FME13; assembly: GCF_014861395.1. Classification (GTDB taxonomy): domain Bacteria; phylum Pseudomonadota; class Gammaproteobacteria; order Pseudomonadales; family Moraxellaceae; genus Psychrobacter. The sequence goes on from NZ_RRYV01000092.1 coordinate 7,531, forward strand.
GACTGGGTGCATCTCGCTTGAGATCTAGTGCGTAGTCATTAATATAAGAAACGGCTGAATGTAGCTCTTCTTGTTCGTGTACGGGACAATAGATTGGATAGGTAACTCCAGCAATAGCAATATCTACTTTTTTGATTTGTGGTTCAGCATTTGTTTTTGTCTTAGCGCTTGGTTGAATAGAAGTGCTTGGTCTGATTGAGGCAGTTGCTGTTGCTCTCTGTGGTTTTAACTCACGATTTGTTGCCTGATTTTTTGGTAGCTGTTTTTCTATAGATTTTTTGTGGTCATCGGTCATGATAAATCCTACAATGTCTGGTCAGTAAGGTGAGTAATAAAAAATATTACCGTTATAATTTTGGCTTAATTTATAAGAATCAATGGTTGATTGCTCTTAATTATTACCCTTCTACTTGATCAATATGGGTTAATCGTTTTAGTACGACTTGTGTGCGCTCAGCCGCTAGTTGGTTCTTTTTTTGTAGTTCAATGTTTTGTTGTTTGATATCGCTATACTGCTGCTTTAATTCACCATTGTGCCGCTGTAGTTCGCTATTTTTTTGTTGTAACTGGCTGATTTGCTTTTGTAGTTTGTCCTGCTCTTCGCCAATCATATGATGTGCTTCTGCCAGGTTTTGATAGCGTTTGTCTAGATCGTTCAGTTGTTTTTTGGCTCCTTCACGTTCTGTATGGCTGGTTTGTAGTTTGGTTCTCAGAGCCGTAAGTTCCTGTGGGTCGACGACAGGATTTTTTTTGAGGCTACTAAGTTCAGCACTGACAAGCTGATACTGTTTTTTGATGTCGAGTACCATTTTTTCTAATATTTTAAGTTGGTCATACATAGTCAGTTTTTATCCTTAACAAGTAAGCGTGAATGAATTTTGTTCTCTGCGTTTAATAATGCCATAGGTGACCGCATAATATCTATATTAACAAAGTAATTCACATATTAAGTTCGGTCTTTTTATTTTTTGCTTTCTTTTTCTCCTTCTCTTTTAAGTAATATTCAATCACTAGGACATCTATTATGAATGACAATATCTCTGGCTGGAATACTTGGCTGACCGCGTTTGACAACTGGAACGACGTGTCTATTAGTGAGGTACATGGCTTGATGACAGGGCTGATGACAGCTTGCAATGCACCAGATGAGACGGTATGGGCTCAGGTGTTTGAGGAGCTGAGCTTTGCGGCATTACCAGAGTCTGCACTGACGTTATTAACCGAAGAGGCAGAAGACACTGTTTTTCAACTGAAAGACAAAGACGATGCTTACGCTTATATGCCACTGATACCTGATGATGAACATGACTTGTACGAGCGTGTGATAGCCTTGAAACAGTGGGCTAATGGCTTTATGACAGGCTTTGGTATCACTGATTGCAATATTAGCGCAGACGAAAACGAGATGCTATCGGATTTGGCAAAGATTGGAAGTATTCGTTTAGCAGATGATGAAGATTTTGAAGGTGGCGAAGAGTCTTATCTTTATATTTATGAATTTGCGCGTATGGTGCCAGTTATCTTTGCTACCCGTAAACGCAAGTCTGTCAAAGACATTGCTTTGATTTCTGGGCTGGCTATCGATGCTAAGACGACCAAAGAGTTACAAGCAGAAGGTAATCTGCCAAAACCAATGCCACCAGTGATTGATATTATGAATCAAGATAGCCCTTCATAAGGCGAAGCGGGCACATAGAAATAAGGATGTTTTATGGCTATAAATGACAGTAACGATAATGATAGGCAGACTATGTCTCATGCCAGTTATCCTGCAAACAGTATAGGTTGGCTCTCTCGTTTGATAGGATTTGATACGGTCAGTCGCTATTCGAACTTGGCTTTGATCGAAGATGTGCGAGCCTACTGTGAGCAGTTGAATCTCATGGTGAACCTGACTTTTAATGAGGCTAAAAACAAAGCTAATTTGTTTGTCACGGTGCCAGCAGGAGAGGATGGCGACAAGGTTAATCACGGCCTCGTGCTCTCTGGTCATACAGATGTAGTGCCTGTCGATGGGCAGGATTGGGCGTCAGAACCATTTGATGCAACGATTCGCGGTGATCGGTTATATGGGCGCGGTGCTTGCGATATGAAAGGCTTTATCGCTTGTGCGCTTAATTTATTGCCACAGGCCGTTCAGTTGTCAAACAAGGGTCAGCTACGTCGTCCACTGCATTTGGCATTGTCGTTCGATGAAGAGGTTGGCTGCTTAGGTGCGCCATTGATTTTAGCAGACCTAAAAGCGCGCGGTATTACGCCTGATTACTGTATTGTGGGTGAGCCAACCAATATGGCGATGGTGGTCGCGCATAAAGGCATTGCGGTTTATCGTTGCCGCGTACATGGTAAGTCCGCACATTCATCGCTGACAGCGCAAGGAGTTAATGCCATCAGTTATGCCAGTCGATTGGTTGGTTATGTCGATACATTGGCAGAAACGCTCAGTACTCGTGATGATGGAGATGCACTGTTTGACGTGCCTTATTCAACGATATCTATCGGTACGATAAAGGGTGGTACCGCGACCAATATCGTTCCTAATCTATGTGAGTTTACCTTTGACTATCGGAACTTACCTCATATGACCCAAGACGATATCCTAGTGCCGATTCAAGCAAAGGTCGATGAGCTGACACAGCAAATGCAAGCACGTGCACCAGAGACGGGTATTGAGCTGTTACGAGAAGTCAGCGTACCGGCAATGACCGATAAGGACAGTGCCGAACTGCAAGCACTGGTAGCTGCACTGACTCAAGATCATGAGCGCCACAAGGTTGCTTATGCGACTGAAGGTGGGCAGTTTACCAATGGGGGTATACCAACGATTATCTGTGGCCCTGGTAGTATTGAGCAGGCACACAAAGCAGATGAGTATGTTGAGCTAAGTGAAATAGCGCGCTGCGATGAGTTTTTACAGAAACTGCTAGATAGCTGTACGGCTCAGTAGCCTATGCAGCAGTAGAAGCGTTATTTGTAAGATAGATGAGTATATAGCACACCGTCTCAATGGCGGTGTGTTTTGTTACATGTTATCCAGTTTATTTGAAACGACAAGGTAAGGGGTTGGTTGATGTCTTGGCATCTGTTTGCAGTGTTTTTCGCGAGTACATTTTTTATCTCAGCGACTCCTGGCCCCAATATGCTACTAGCATTTCAGTATGGTATGAATTATGGGGTGAAACGAACGCTATGGACGCTGGCAGGTCTGAGTGTTGGTCTATTTATACTACTATTATCTACATTGCTTGGATTGGATGTCATCAGTCGACAGTCGCCTTGGTTGCTTACCGTTATCAAAGCAGTAGGAGCATTATATTTAATCTATTTGGGCGTCACTTCGTGGCGTGATGCGAGTAGTAGTAGCTTGATGAAAGACGCTCGTGAGATGAGTGAGGAGGTGGCGGCGGAATACTCCATTTCTGACAGTCAGGATACGCTTGGTAAGCCTCAGGCTCGCTCACTCTCCAGTGCAGCAGTTAATATGGCACCAAGCAATACGCGCTTATTTCGTACGGGCGTGTGGGTGTCATTGTCTAATCCAAAAGCCATTTTATTTTTTGCAGCATTTTTTCCTAAATTCATCAATTTTAGTGCGCCGTTATGGCCGCAATATGTCTTGCTCACTATCGGTCTGTTTTTGAGTGAGACAATTTGGCAAACTATCTATACGCTAGGTGGTAAGAAGCTAGCAAGTTGGCTCGATATAGGTAATCGTTTGGCTTGGCTCAATCGTGGTTGCGGGGTGATATTTATTATTATTGCTGCGGCTTTATTGGCTGAAGTATTCAAAAGTTTAATGGTTTAAAAAATAATATAACTTTAAATTAAAGCGCTTAATTAAATGTACGTATCCTATGTTTTTTCTATAAAAATATAAATTAATTATTGACTTTAATTTTTAAATCGTTATTATTACCTCATTGATTTATAGCGCTTGTCTTTACAAGCGATAAATTGTCCCAATTAATCCGCTACTGTCATCTATGACAACTAGCCACAACTATGGAGGAATCATCGTGTCCTATTTAACTATTAAGACGTTTTTAAAGATTGAATGTGTAAACTACCTGACAGCAATGACGACTTCGCAAAGGTGTGGCTAAGCTTGTAAGTCAGTTGTACATTGATTTTCTATCTATGATTATCAAATAACAACTTGCTATATCTGCCCAATTTATCCCTTTTCTAAGTCCATTGTCCAAGATTGCTCTGCAAGCGTGTTAAGCGATTTTGCACCTACTGTTGTCTGTTTATCTAACATTCCTCTTTATCGTTATTGCTAATAAAGCGACTCAGGCTATGGTTTAGCTGTTGCTTTTCCATGCGTATAGTATTTACGCTGTGGCTGACGGTTTTGATTTATATCACCCTTCTTTAAAACGTCCATTATAAATAAACCATATTTTTTATTAGTTTTATAACTAATAAAAAACGGTATTTTATTGTCTAAATTTTATGAGTTATTAAATAATTTTCTTATTAAACGTTTTGTTTAATTGAGATAGGTATAGTCAGCTCAAAATAAAATTGTTATGGTTAGGGCAAACATCATAAAACAATT
>NZ_RRYV01000093.1 GCF_014861395.1 Psychrobacter sp. FME13
CTTTTACATCAATTATGGCTACGTCTGATGCCAGCATACTTTTTAGAACACCACCGAATTTTTTTGTCTAGGGTTTGCTTTTAGTTCACGCGATAGTTATCTAAACGGGCGGAGTATTTCACTGCTCAAAAGATGGTAAGTTTGTCTATGAGAATGCCAAAGTTAGCCAATCAAAACGAACCTGTCAGTGATATATTTTCAGATGCTATAAATTACTTGATATATTGCTGTTAATAGGCTGTTTTGCTTGATTTTAATGACGCTCAGATGCCCCTAAATCAACAAATTTGTGCTAAAATAGCTTCTTTTATTTACTATCAAAAATATCATTGTTTTCGTAATATTTTCCATGCTTTATAGCATTGCTTTGCTCGTTGTTTTTATTGATGATTATCAATATCTAATGGGGATAATATGCTATCTATAAAGCCTGCAAAATTAATAGCGTGGATATGAGTGAAGGAGTATATATGAGCGAGTCAGTCAGTCCTATTGGCATCGTAGACGAATTAAAGCAATCCTATTTGGATTATGCGATGAGCGTGATTGTCTCGCGTGCGCTACCTGATGTGCGTGATGGGTTCAAGCCTGTTCACCGCCGTGTGATGTATGCCATGCATGTGCTATCTAATGACTACAATAAGCCTTACAAAAAGTCAGCACGTGTGGTCGGTGATGTCATTGGTAAGTACCATCCACATGGCGACAGCGCAGTATATGATGCGATTGTTCGTATGGCACAGGATTTTAGCTTGCGCTATCCGATGGTTGATGGCCAAGGTAACTTTGGCTCGATTGATGATGATCCTCCGGCGGCCATGCGTTATACCGAAGTACGTATGACCAAACTGACCCATCAAATGCTTGCCGATTTGGACAAGGATACGGTCGATTGGGAAGATAACTACGATGGTTCTGAGCGCATGCCAAGCGTGATGCCAGCGCGTATTCCTAACTTGTTGGTCAACGGTGCGACAGGTATTGCGGTCGGTATGGCGACTAACATGGCGCCGCATAATCTGACCGAAGTGATTAATGCGTGTTTGGCGTATGCCGAAAACCCACAAGTTTCAGCTGAAGAGCTGATGTCACATATTTCAGGACCTGATTTCCCTACAGGCGGTATTATATATGGCCGCGCGGGCATTTTAGATGCCTATCGCACGGGTAAGGGCCGTTTACATATCCGTGGTCGCTATCATATTGAAGCCATGAGTGATACGGGTGTCAATCGTGATCGTGAGCGTATCGTATTCACTGAAGTGCCGTATCAAGCTAATAAAGCCAAGTTGATTGAGCGTATTGCAGAATTGGTTCGTGATAAAAAGATCGAAGGCATTAGTGAGATTCGTGATGAGTCCGATAAAGACGGTATGCGTATCGCTATTGATTTGCGTCGCGGTGAGACTGCTGAAGTTATCGTAAATAACTTGTTTCTACAAACGCCGCTAGAGTCTAGCTTTAGTATTAATATGGTTGCGCTCGATGATGGTCAGCCAAAATTATTGACTTTGCGCCAGCTGATAGCAGCGTTTGTTCGTCATCGTCAAGAGGTTGTGACTCGCCGTACGATTTATGAGTTGAATAAAGCTCGCGTTCGTGGCCATTTGCTCGAAGGTTTAACCGTTGCTCTAGCAAACATCGATGAGATTATTGCGACGATTAAAGCCTCTGCAAACCGAGGCCTTGCACGTGAGAGCTTACTAAATAACACGTGGGGTTCAGGTAGTGTCGTTGCGATGCTCACCGCTGCTGGTAGTCAGTCAGTACGTCCTGACTATATCGAAGGCGAAGATCCTAACGCACCGTTTGGTCTCATCGAAGGTGAAGAGCGTTATCGTTTATCACTTGAGCAGGTCAATGCGATTTTAGACATGCAATTGCATCGCTTAACAGGTCTTGAGCAAGACAAGTTGACGGAAGAATATCAAGACTTATTGCGTGAAATCGCGCATTTAGAATCTATTTTGGGTGATTTTGATAAGCTAATGACGATTATCTCAAATGAGATGATTGAGATTCGTGATAATTTTGGTGATGAGCGCCGTACTGATATTATCGATTCACGTACTGATTTTAACCGTGAAGACCTCATTCCTGAACAGACGGTTGTGATGACAGTATCGCGTACCGGCTATGCCAAAACTCAGCCAATCGATGATTATGTTGCGCAAAAACGTGGTGGTAAAGGCAAGTCTGCCACCGCCATGAAAGAAGATGACGTCATTGATCATCTGATCGTGACATCGACTCATGCGACCGTACTGTGTTTCACTGATAGTGGCCGAGTCTTTAGCCTACGTGGCTTTGAAGTACCGATTGCCAGTCGCGGTGCGCGTGGTCGTCCATTGGTTAACCTTATTGGTTTAAATGGTGATGAGACTGTCACGACGATATTACCGATTCCAAAAATCGTAGAAGACGTATCGGCAATAGATGAAAGCTCACTAACGGATGATGACGATCTACTCGAGGGTAGTAACCAAGCAGAGGCGCCATTCGTATTCTTTGCGACTGCCAATGGTACCGTTAAGCGTGTTGAGCTTAAGCAGTTTGCTAATATTCGCTCGAACGGTCTTATCGCGGTTGGATTAGAAGAAGGTGATAAACTGGTCAGCGCTCGTATTACCAACGGCAGTCAAGAAGTAATGTTATTTGCGTCAAGTGGTAAAGCCATTCGTTTTAATGAAAATGATGCTCGCGCGATGGGCCGTACGGCTAAAGGCGTCCGCGGTATGCGTCTGTCTGCTGAAGAGTTTATCAAGTCATTGGTCGTTATCGAAGACGATGTACGTGAAATCTTAATTGCTTGTGAAAACGGCTTTGGTAAGCGAACCTTGATTGATGAGTTTAATACGCAAAATCGTGGTGGTGGTGGTGTGATTGCTATCAAAACCAGTGAGCGTAACGGTGCATTGGTTCGTGCGACCAAAGTTGATCCTGAAGATGATATTATCTTAATCTCTGATAAAGGTACGTTGGTTCGTACGCCAGTTGAGCACGTTGCCAGTTCTGGTCGTAATACCCAAGGTGTCACGTTGATTCGTTTATCAAAAGATGAAAAGCTGGTTGCTATGGCACGTGTTGAGAACGAAGAAGGCGACGATGAATTAATTGATGCGATGCAAGAAGATGGCACGTTTGATGTAGAAGGTCAAGAGCAGATAGATATTGATGCTGCTACTGATAATACAGTGACGGCTGATGTTGTAGGCAATACAAATAATGATGAGTTAGATGGCGAGTAAATGCCTCAGTAGTTAGCTTTTTGATCTAGTTTTATAAGATTATTCTAGTAAAAGCCTCTGACGTTCTCGTCGGAGGCTTTTTTATTCTTCTAAGTGTTATTAATTTTAAGGTCTGCTGTTATATTCTGAGCACTATAAGCCGCAACTTCTATAATTCTTTATAAATCACGCCCATAAAGCTATATTTTAAGGCTGTTGTTATGTTTGCGACCAATCAAACTTTTCAAGGAACTCTTGCATCGATATCATCGAGCTTTCTATTTGCGATAATGTTTTTGTTTGGGCTTTTTATGTTGCCTTTGACCGGTACGCAAGTCGCGTCATGGCGTATATTGATGATGCTATTAAGTCTGGTGTTATTGGTCAGTTTTACCAAGCAATGGCAACATGTCTTTGACTATATAAAGACCCTCAAGACAGTCAAAGAGTGGCTTATATTTGTGTTACCTGCACCAATTTTGGGTGGACAGATTTGGCTTTTTATGTGGGCACCAGTCAACGGTTTTGGCTTGGATGTGACGTTGGGTTATTTTCTATTACCACTCGTGATGATAGTACTCGGACGATTTTTTTATCATGAGTATATGAGTGTATTACAGTGGGTGGCAGCGCTATTTGCAGCCATGGGTATTGGTTATGATATATTGCAATACGGCTCAATATCTTGGGTGACACTGTTTGTGTGCTTGGGCTATCCACCGTATTATCTACTGCGGCGTACACTGTCCGTGCCGCCAGTAACGGGGTTGTTGTTTGATTTGACGCTGCTTACACCAGTGGTACTCACCGTGTTATATTTTAGCAATGGCTTTAGTTTGGCGATACAAGACACAAAATTTTGGTATCTATTACCATTACTTGGTGCCTTTAGCTCGCTTGCGATGTCATTGATGATGATTGCTAGTAGTAAGCTACCAGTCTCATTATTTGGTGCTCTGAGTTATGTAGAGCCGATGCTGTTATTTATATTGTCTATTACTGTGCTTAGCCAAGATCTTGAAGAAGGTGGCTCTCTGTTCATGTACGGTATGATTACGCTTGCGCTACTGGTTATGATGGTTAATAGTGCTATAGGATATATAGTACAACGTCGTGATGATCATTTACATGGATATAGCGAGCCGCAGATAGGTGGGTTTCCGCCACGGCGTCATTTTATCAATCAACGTATCGATGGTGTGCTGACAGCACACCGTTTTCGCAAGATTCGCCGCTACCAAAAAAAGCTAAATAAAATACAGGAAAAAATCGAGAAACTTGATTTAAAATAGTTAGTTAGGTGTGTTTTATTTACTCAATAAAGAAGTTTTAATATTAGATGAATGAGGGGCATTGCTTATTTATTCTGACTTTGACATAATGCCGTCTATGATGTAAGCACCATACAATCAAAGCGTTTATTTTAGATTGCGCGATTATCTTATATACAAAAGCCTCAGACATTTTCGTCTGAGGCTTTTGTTTTTTTTTAAATTGCCAAGAATGTGTACTAAGCATTAAAGGTCGCTGCTATGATAACTACTAACCAAACATCACAGGGTACAATCACTGCCGTAGCTGCAAACTTTTTGTATTCACTTTTATTCTTATTTGGCTTATTACTGCAGCCATTATCAGGTACGCAGGTTGCGTCGTGGCGCGTACTAACGATGTTTTTTAGCTTGGTGTTGCTAGTCACTTTATTAAAGCAGTGGCAGCATATTTTTGACTATCTAAAAACATTAAAAAACGCCAAAGAGTGGTTGTTATTTATACTACCCACACCGATTTTGGGTGCGCAAATTTGGATATTTATGTGGGCACCAGTCAATGGGCTGGGTCTTGAGGTAACATTAGGATATTTTTTATATCCAATGATTATGATCGTCGTTGGTCGGTTTTTTTATAACGAGAGTATGAGTCTACTACAGTGGGCTGCCATCATATGCGCAGGTTTTGGCATCGCTTACGATATCTTCGAATATGGGGCTATCTCTTGGGCGACTTTATTTGTATGTTTGGGTTACCCTCCTTACTATCTGTTGCGCCGCAAGCTAGCAGTGCCGCCCATTACTGGTCTTATTTCCGACTTGACGTTGCTACTACCAGTCGTTTTAGTCGTGTTATATATGAACGGCGGTTTTGAGTTGGCAGTATCCAATCAAAAACTTTGGTATCTTTTGCCATTATTGGGCATTATCAGCACCGCTGCGATGTCATTAACGATGGTTGCCAGCCAAAAACTGCCAGTTTCACTGTTTGGTACTTTATGCTATCTAGAGCCAATATTTTTGTTCCTGTTTTCCATCATTCTTTTAGATGGCAATATGGAAGAGGGCGGTTCGATACTGATGTACAGCATGATTTTTGTCGCATTGCTTATTATGATTGCCGATAGCGCGCTTGGTTATCTAGGGCGTAAACGTGATGATCGTTTACATGGCTACAATGAGCCACAAGTGGGGAGCTTTCCGCCGCGTCGCCGTCTAAAAAACCGCCGTATCAAAGGTGTACTCGCTGCGCATCGGTTTCGTAAAATTAAAAAGTATCAGCAAAAAATAGATAAGATGACCCGTAAAATTGAAGCATTGCATTTAAAGTAAATGTTGCTAAGGCGTATCATGATTTAGTTTGTGAGTCTTATTCTGTGTCAAAGGTGCGTGAATTACGCTATTATCAAAAGCAGTGTTGTTATGCTTAAAAGAATACAGCGCACCATACATAAAAATCATCACTCATTGACACCACTCATTGACATCATAATATTGACACTATCATTAGGACGATTTATGTTACATCTTCATCATTTAGCAAACTCGCGCTCGTTTCGTATTTTATGGTTATTAGAAGAGCTAAACGTCGACTATAAATTGACGTGCTATGAGCGTAATAAGGCCTATCGCGCGCCAGAGAGCCTCAAAAAAGTACATCCACTTGGTAATGTGCCAATACTAGAAGTGAACGATCGCGCCTTGGTTGAGTCAGGGTTTATTATTGAATATTTGATCAAACACTATGACACAGCGCAGAGATTTAAACCTACTGATGACAACGAAGACGCATGGGAAGCCTACACTTTTTGGCTGCATTTTGCGGAAGCCTCGTTGATGCCGTTGCTGGTAATGCGCTTGGTATTTACTAAAGTGGTTCAACAGTCACCAATGCTCATTAGGCCTATTAGTAAAAAAATTCAGGGTCAAGTTGAAAAGAATATGATCAGCAGCGGTCTACAAAAAATGCTGTATATGATCGAGCAACGCTTGCAAGACAATCATTGGTTTGCAGGCAGTGACTTTAGCGCGGCGGATATTCAGATGCACCTTGCGCTTGTTGGTGCTAATGCGGGCGCAGGTTTGGACAGTCGTAAATATGCCAATATTTTGAACTGGCTCAAACGTTGTGAAGAGCGTGATGCCTTCAAACGTGCAGAACAAAAGGGTGGTCGTTTGCAGTTTTAGACGAAACACATTTGCACAGTGAGAAATAACTCATTTAATAGTAAAATAAAAGGTTTTGTTTATCATAGACAAAACCTTTTTTAGGATAAAAGATGACAGATCTGAATAAATCAAATGCTTCAAATACAGATATCGATAAATCACAAACTGATAGAGCCGCTATTAATAGCCAGCAAGTCTCTATCAAATCTTGGTCGCAGAAAATTCTGGTTGTCATACTATGCGCAGCGAGCTTTTATGGTGGTTGGAAGTCTTATGAGTCCAATATGGTCAATGAGTGTACGGCCAATGGTGGACAGATGGTTGAAGCACAAAAAACCATGATGTGCCAATTATCATAACCGCCGATTGTTATATATAAGAGACGTAACGCGATGCTAAAGTTAACCTTTTTGGGCACCTCCGCTGGTGTGCCGACCAAACAGCGCAATGTAACCGCATTGGCGATTGAATGTCTGAATCCTTATTTGTCTGGATCAGCCCAAGGCAATAATCAACAGAACAATCCAAATAAAAAATCGCGTCCATGGTTATTGATAGATTGCGGTGAAGGTACGCAGCAGCAGCTATTACATACCAAGCTGTCTATGCATCAATTGGTTGCTATCTGTATCACCCATGTGCATGGCGATCACTACTACGGATTGCCAGGATTATTGGCCAGTGTAGCCATGTCAGGACGCCGTGAGCCGTTGATGCTGATCGCCCCAAAAGCAATTGCGACATTGCTTGAGGCCATTAACCTAACCACAGAATTATATCTACCCTTTGCTGTGAATTTTGTAGCGATTGAAGACGTGCTATCTGAGAAACGTGATACAAACAAAGTGAATATCCGCTTAAGCGACCAGCATCAGCTTGATATTGATATCACAGCGCTATCACATCGGGTCGCATCTCATGCATTTGGTGTCACGCAGACCATTTATCATCGTAGGCTTGATAAGGATAAACTGCTAGCACAAGGCATTCCTGCAAGCGCGCTATGGGGTAAATTGCAGCAAGGTCACGATGTCATCACCGAAGATGGTCAGCAGTTATGTGCAGCCGACTATGTCAATGACGAACTATCACGAACGCGAGTAGTGATAGCAGGAGATAACGATACGCCAGCGTGTCTCAGCGATGCACTGGTCAATACGGATTTATTGGTGCATGAAGCCACTTATACCCATGAAGTGCTCACTAAGATTCAAGGCAAAAACCCCGAGTTTGATCCGATGCATAGCAGTGCGCAATTGGTGGCTGGTCTTGTAGAAAAAAGCGGCGTAAATAATTTAATTTTGACTCACTTCAGTGCGCGTTATCAGGGTTTTGATAATCCTAATAGCAAGACGCCAAACATGGCATACATTCGTTTAGATGCTGAAAGTGTCTATCAAGGCAATCTTTGGTTAGCTGCTGATTTTGATCAATACACGGTTGATGGCGCAGTTGAACCGATAGGCAATAAAGAGTGCAGCCAAGAAGGTAGTGAAGAGAACAGCCGCGTGCAGTATATAGGTTCTGCACGCAGTGATTAGATATGGCTTAGCGCTTGCTGTCTTCAATTTTTAATTGCGTTATACCGCTCCAGTAGCGACTGAACTGGTAAGCAACCCGTCCTGAGCGACCACCACGTTCAGAAGCCCAGCGTAGTGCATCCTTTCTAATCTTGTCAGGCATTAGCTGACTTTCTAAAATGCTCTTAGCATCACTGTCCATATCAGCTGAGATTTTCTGCTGCTCCAAATTCAGATAATGCTGAATGATATGCAGATAGGTCTGCTGATCCATAGGGTGGAAAGTGAGTGATAAGCCGAATCGGTCTGACAATGATACGGTTTCATCAATGGCCTCATAAGGATTGACTTCATCCGTCTGACCGTTGTAGATATTAATATTGTCTTTCATCATTTGCGGTAGCAGGCGACGGCGATTACTGGTAGCGTAGACCAATAGTTTGTCCTGTTCTGAATCAAGCGCACCATCAAGCACACTCTTTAGCGTACGATAGCTCTCGTCTTGACTGTCAAAAGCGAGATCGTCACAGTATACGATGTAGCGGCAATGACAATCTGCTGGTAGAGCATTAATGGCAGCGCGAATCTTGTCTAATATTTGTAGATCATCGCGGGCAACCTCAATAATACGCAAGCCTTCATTATGATGGGCTTGAAGCAAGGCTCGAATCAATGATGATTTACCAGCACCGCGTGTCCCTGACATCAATACATGATTGGCAGGATAACCTTTAATAAACTGACGGGTGTTTTGAACCAGTTTCGATTTTTGCTTATCAATACCATGCAAATCATCTAAGCTCAAAAACAGGTTGACCGATAAAGGTTGTAGATGGCCAGTGCGTCCACCAACCCAGCGATAAGCAAGCTGATTCGGATCGATTTCAATCGTCGGTGTCACCTGCTCTTGTAAGTATTGACTGAGTAAGTCTAACAAAGGTGCGGGTAGGGCATAAGTAGGCTGATTAGAAGGCGCGGTTGGGATTATTGGTTGTGACATAGTGGCTCTAGTAATTAAGGTTGTCTGTAATACCATACCCAAAAATATCATTACGCAGCGAAACTTTTGGTGCCTACTGAGCGTAGTACTTGTAACCATTATTCGCGTTATTATTATTTTTGGAAATGATACGAATGGTAAGGCAGTAATCTCACTATATTATGAGAAAAAATACTATGGAAAATAGTGCCAGTAATCCGTCTATTACGCAAGCGTTGCAGGAGCAATCTCAGCAGCTATTGCCTATTATCACGCAAGCACTGGCCACACAGCATTTTAGTGAGATAGTACATCAGCGTATTGCTCAGCAAACCACAGAACAAACACAAGACATCGAAGGGATTCATTATCAAGGCTTAACGCGTGCCCAGCATTCACAGTTTGGTCAAGTCATGATTAAATGGCAGTTGATTGCTGACACTGATACTGAGATTGATGTTGATAACATGTCTTTTGATTTAACTCATGAAGCGGAAGCGCTAACCTCTGTAAACGCTGTGTCCAAAATCGAAGATAAGGCTATCGCAGCGCCACTATTGGCGCATCATTACGTAAACGTTCAAGCGCTAGAGCCGCCTCAAAAGCTGATCATCATCGTCATGCCTTATTATCCTAATGGTAGCTTGGCAAGACAGTTGAGTACTCAAAATCAGCATTCATTGACAGCGCAACATAGGCATCACTTTTTAGTACAGTCCGCACATTTGATAGCTAACCTGCATCAGGTTGGCTGGTTGCATAATGATATTAAGCCTAGCAATATTTTGCTTGAGAGGTCTGACGATGAGTTGCCAGTAGATATTATGAGTAATGGTCTGACATCTAGATTATTAATCACTGATTTTGCTTTAGCACAACATATAACGGTGGCTAATAGTCATCCAAATCTTGCTGGAACACTAGCATATTTATCACCTGAGCGTTGGCAAGGGCAGGTTGCAACAGTACAAAGCGATATCTATGCATTTGGCATCATGATGGTTGAGGTGCTAACAGGCAAGCGACCGTTTCAGGTAGCTGCTAACAGCAAGGATGCATCGAAAGCGTGGGCGATTCAGCATTGCCAGCAACCTATTCCAAAGCTGCCATCAGAATATAGTCACTATCAATGTATTGTCGATAAGGCGTTGGCGAAGCAGATAGAAAGACGGTATCAGAGTATGGAAGTTATTTTGAAGGATTTAACATCATTAGATGATAGCTAAGTTGATGTTTTTATTTTCAAAAAGCTTTTTTCAAAAAGCGACTGTTTGTAGTATTCACATATTACCCAGTCATTGTTTTTTATGTTTGAATGGATATTCAGGCTCATTTTAAGCTAAGTCGCTATAGTCAGTCCTAAATAAAAGAGGTGCAACTACGGGTTTCTTGCTTGCTATGCCTACATAGACAGAGGCGGCGCAAAATGTAACCCGTATCGCTGTATTTATTTTATAGTGGATCGACTATATAGGATAATTTGGGTAACAATACCTCATTTCATTTTACGACAATAAAGGAAGAATATCATGGCTAAAGTACTTATCATTACTGGTGATTTCGTTGAGGACTATGAAAACATGGTTCCGTTCCAAGCGCTTCTAGCAATGGGACATGAGGTTGATGCGGTATGCCCAGATAAAGCTGAAGGGGATAGTATCGCTACTTCAATACACGATTTTGAAGGGGATCAAACTTATACCGAAAAACGTGGTCATAACTTTACCCTTAATGCCTCTTTTGCCGATATTAATGTCGCAGATTACGATGCTTTGTATTTACCAGGTGGACGTGCGCCAGAATACTTGCGTTTGAACGCCAAGGTTATTGCAATGATTCAGCATTTCGCAAATACTGATAAACCAATTGCATCGGTTTGCCACGGGCCACAATTACTGACGGCTGCTGGCGTATTAAAGGGTAAGAAAGTATCTGCCTATCCTGCATGTCAGCCAGAAATAGAAATGGCTGGCGCTGAGTATATTGAGTTGCCTATGGATGGCGCTATTACAGATGGAAAGCTAGTAACGGGTCCTGCATGGCCTGCTCACCCAGCTATGCTGAAGCAGTTTGTTGCTTTGCTATAAGCTTTAATTAGGGCTTGTTGAATATTCAATAGGCCCCAGTATCGAGAGAGGATATATGTGCCAACTATTTATTAGTGCTGATGATAGCTTATGGAGCTCTAAAACCAAATCACTTCGAATTCAGGGAGTAGTTACCTCAATTCGTTTGGAAGTGTTTTTTTGGGATATATTAGAAGAGTTGGCATTTCGTGATCAAATGACGGTTAATCAACTGATCACTAAGCTATACCTTGAGTCTCTCGATGCTGATCATGATATTGGTAATTTCACCTCTTTTTTAAGGGTTTGTTGTTCTCGTTATTTGTCTTTAATAGCCGATGGCGATCTTTTTCGCGAAACAGCATTGCCTTTAGAGGAGGTCGATGCAAAAAATATCATCAAACGTGAAACCCTCCGCAAAAATCAACGTAGTGCATTATTCAATGGCATTGAGCAAAATATTTCTATTAATTGAAGTGTGTCCTTCACTTAAGCGATAGTCATTTAGAGTCAGCGAGCTACTAAATCGTTACAGCGTTAACCTTCTTAGATGTACTACTTGTACAGTCTGCATTCAGCTGCGTTGCATCGCTGTTAGAGTTCTTTGGCTATATGGTCAAATCTATATAAATCCCCCCACATCGTCAGTCTCGCTTAATCTACTACTTGTAGTACTTTCGCTCGGTTTTTTTGTATCTTAGATTAACACATGAAGTGCAATACCAAATGCAAGGTGAAAAAAAGACCTAGATGCGCTAGCATCAAAGTTTTTATCCACCGACCAAAGTGAGATTGCAACCATGAGCTATACACATCTAAGCCTA
>NZ_RRYV01000094.1 GCF_014861395.1 Psychrobacter sp. FME13
ACGATCTAAGTATAGCTTATTCTGAAATATCTATGCTAATTGATGACACGCCCTAGTATGATTAAAATAAATTAAGCCCAGCCTTATGAGATTGTGCTAGGCTGTGCAAAATAATATATTTGTATTTTTTATATTAGGGTCTGTTGACTATTCACATGTGGTGCTAACAGCAACTATTTTTTAGACAATATGCAGTGAGGTTTTTGATACCTAGTCATTCTGGGTTAAAGAATTTTGCTATGTATTAGTAGAGAATAGTATCACCCCGAAAGGCTGATGTTAGATTTCCCCAAACGCTGTTGAAAATATGGCTAAGGTCTCGACATTACCATCAGCTTTTACATAGTTCGGCAGAGTTTTAGCAATCAGCAGCTCTAATATTTTAATAGTCGATAGATCCTACATTCTTTTATGTCATGACCTGATTTTAGAGGTAATTGTGCCAAACCGTCGCTACCATATTCATATCATATGCGCTGACAACGATCAATTGTTGCTCTTGGACAGCTTAGCGATATTTTTTCAGCCATTTGCGTTCTTGACCTATGACGTATCGAGCCAGTTGCCAAAGGCTTCGTTATATGGTCGACAGTGTATTGATGACTGCGATTACGCATTAATGATCATCGGAGATAGTTACGGCTCGGTGCAAAGAACGGGCGTTAGTCAAATGCATTTAAGCTATCTAAGTGCGAAGGCAAAAATCAAACCTTTGCTAGTTTTGATCAAAAACCATCAGCAAGATGCAACTATTAGCCGTCAGTTACAAGAGTTTATTAAATCGGTGATTAGGCAAGATAATCAAATATCTTATTATGATACAGAAGATGATATCGAAAAACTACTCGAAGCAACTTATGAGCATATCCTAACCAACGATGAGGTGACTGGTGGCTGGGTTCGGGATAAAGAGAAGGTTCTGACTGTTACTAGGCAAGAAGTCGTTGAGCGGTTTTCGGATCTTTTGTCTACCAATAAGCCTGTAAAAAAAGAGACTTTTGTAAACGATGGACTTGTCACTGATGGTCTTAGCCCAGTGATTGTACTGACAGATTTTTTTGATATTCAGTATAGTGCGCAAGCTTACGAAGGTGGCAATTTAACAGATATTAATAGACCGATGGCATTAACGTGGCAAGAGGTATTGATTACATTAGGGAAGATTTCAGAAACGTTTTCTAGCTATGGTCTACAAAATGCTATTAATCGTTTGATAACATCAAAAGCAGAAGACGATGTTAAGCGAGATATGCCCAATGTCCACGCTGTTTCGCGTTGTCAAATATCTCAAGACGATTTAAATAAGTTGCAGCGTCAGCTGGTTAGTGCAAATTGGATAGGACTTACCACTTATGGTACTCGAGTCTCACAAGAGCTGTGGAAGTTGACGAGTTATGCAAAAAACTTATTGGATGACTCGAATGTCAAATTGTAGTAGTTAAAGTGTTTGTACCTATAAATACGTTTTGTAATACAAAGAATACGAGTCAATGGTTGTGAATTTATCCAGGACTGGTGATAATAAGATTGGTTAGATGCTAATATTAAAACTACAATTGTATAGCGCATACATCAATATTGATCAGTTAAGGAGCACGCAATGAGTAATTCTAAAAGTGATGAATTAAAAAAAGAGTTGGATGGCTTAGAAAAAACGATGCATGATGCCGACCAGTTTCATACATTAGAAGAGCAAGTAGCGGATATGAAACGCCGAGGTATTGACCCAAGCCAAGCTTATAAAGATTTGGATAGTAAAGCAGAAGGCGATGACTGGGGTGATGCCACTTGGAAAGAGAATGGTAAGTGGGAATCCAAAACAGCTGCTGATCTAGATGATAAGGCCCGTGAAAACTGGGATGGTGATAATGGTAAGCCCACACCTCCGCCAATCGTTTAAATGATGCTATAAATTATATATATACAAAAGGCCGCGTTAATCATAACGCGGCCTTTTTTTCTGATTTAAGTTACTGTTATTCGCCTTGCAATATTACTAAGCTTGCTTGTTATTATAAGCCTTCATCAACACGGATGAGCTGAATAGTACCATCGGCACTAGTAACGCGGCGATAACGGGTTTTGCTAGATGTCGACGATTGAGTAGCTGGCTGTGCCGAATAAGTATTGCTTGACGTGGTCGTTTGCTTTTGGATCAGCTGTCCCATACGGTCGGTAGAGGCAGGGTTTAACGGTTGGCTAGTTGCAGGCTGGTTGTATTGATTGCCATATTGTGAGCGAGTAGGTGCGGTATTGCCCACGATTGCGCGATAGAATTTCTGTCCTGCGCGGCCATCGGCTGGGAATATGCCTTTACTAGATTGATATTGCTGAATAGCGGTACGAGTATTGTCACCAATGATTCCATCGACACCACCAATATCGTAACCAGCATTTAATAAGGCTTGTTGAATGTCTTTTGCTTGCTGGCGGCTGATACCTGGATCATCGGTTGGCCATGCCGTGGCAAAGTCGGTTTTGCTGCTGTCTTCGCGGGTGACTAGGTCTGATAGATGAGCGATTGCCAATGCATAGTTTTCTGATGCGTTGTACGAATAAAACGTGTCGAAGTTTTTACCGACTAAAAATGCAGGACCTTCAATACCAGCAGGCAGCAATAGACCTGCGCTGCTTAAATCAGATGGTAAAGCACCGCCATTTGCGAGTTTGATGCCTTGGTTACGCCAATGGCTTATCGTTTTTTTATTTTTACGGCTTGAGGCTGCCCAGTAGCCATCAGGTAGCTTGACTTCATAACCCCATGGCTCACCTGAGCGATAACCGCGATTTTTCAAAAAGTTAGCTGTAGAGGCTAATGCGTCAGGTACACTATTGACCAGATCGCGACGACCATCTCCATCAAAATCAACAGCCAAGTCTAAAAAAGTACTTGGCATAAACTGCGTTTGTCCAAAGGCACCTGCCCATGATCCTGTCATATCACTTGGCGCGATATCACCGCGCTGGACAATCTTAAGGGCATTGGCAAACTCACCGCGGAAGTAGCTTTGGCGACGATCAAAGCATGAGAGGGTCGCTAAAGACTCAAACAATGGCTTTTTACCTAAGGTTTGACCAAAGTTCGACTCAACGCCCCAGACACCGAGTACGTGCTCTGCTTTTACACCATAACGCGATTCGATTTGGCGCAGTGTGTCGCTCCACTGGCGTTTAGCGCGGATACCGTCTTCGACGCGTTCTTTGTCCACTAACGCTGAGAGGTAATCCCAAACGTCTTTTTGAAACTCTGGCTGATAGTTAAGAGACTGAATCACGCTGGGATCAGGCTGAGCAGGACGGTAGTTGTTAAAAGTGAAACTATCCACGCCACGGAATTTACTAGAGTTTTTTAGTCCATCTAGACATTGTTGGAATTCAGCATTAGATAAATTTGGTGCTTCTGGTCGGGCAGCTTGGGCGGTGTTCGCAAAGCTAAGCCCAACAGCTAAGCTAAGTAGCGATAAATTAGAAAGTGAAGTCAAACGCATGGAGATATCCTATAAACATCGAAACAGTCATTAAGAAGTAAAATAAAGTAGGTAAAAGCAGTATGCACCTAGAGTAACCAATCTAAACAGCAAAGAAAAGCTATCGCAGTTCTAATGCTATAAATAATTACGTTAGTTTGATATAGGTGTGAGGTTCGGATAGGCTTTGATTAAAAATTATGCTTGAATTAATATTATTTGTTTAGCTCAACTACTTGGACTATTTATCTTGCTACATCATACAATACAACTATTATGTAGCAAGATGAACTAATAATTATTATTGAAAGGACGTTTATGAGAAAAGAAATACCACGGCCTATAATCTCAGTTTTATCTGATAATTTGCCTGAAATAGAGAGTCATGCGACTCTAGATAGTTTGTTTTTCTATGCAGATGCTCCCGGCGAACCACCTAATGTGAGTAAGCCTGCAAAAGTTCAGGAATGGTTGATGCGAGTAAATAAAGAATCAGTTCAACCTTTGATAGTTTTAGGGAAATTATTGGAAAAATATATAGAGCTACCAGAAGAAGATGAAGTTCTATCTTACGATAATTTCGCTAGGCAACGCTTAGAGATAAATCGTGATTTTAAAGAAAAGCTGCTTAAGCTTTTAGCTAGATATAACTTAAGCTATGTTCAAGGCGGATCTATCTCTACAGGAGGTACAGTGTCTAGTCAGAGTTTGAAAGACTTAATCTTAGAGAAAGATGTCTCAGCTATCAATTTAGAATTCGAAAGAGCTTTGAAAAACGTAGATAGCGATCCACTAGAAGCAATATCTGCTGCTTGTAATATACTAGAATCTATTTGTAAAGTTTATATTGAGGATGAGCAATTATCTTTGCCAAATAAGCAGACTCTAAGGTTCCTGTGGAAAGCAGTTAGTAAAGACTTAAATTTTGATCCTAGTAAATTACAAGATGACGATTTGAAAAAAGTACTGTCAGGTATGCATTCAATTGTTGATGGAATATCTGCACTTAGAACACACGGAAGTTCAGCGCATGGACAAGGAAGACAAATGTATAAACCAGAACCGCGACATGCTAGGCTAGCTGTAAATTCTGCTCATAGCTTGGCTTTATTTGTCTTAGAAACTTGGAATAGTCAAAAATTGAAAGCAAATAATGTAAATACTTAATTAGCTAATAATAGATTAACCCAACTACTTTCCCAAAACTCCATCCAACTCGTCTATCAAGCTATGAATACGCGCTGCATTTTTACCCATATCGCTCTTACCGATACGTGATTTACTACGGATATCGACCAATCGTTCGCCACCATTATCGGTTACACGAAGTACCACATCATCTTTGAAACCAAACCAAGTGGTGGTATCTGTGGCTTCAATGATGCCTTTGTCAGCATCAGTATTGACAAGCTCCCAACCTAAGTTTTCAATGGCTTGTTTGGATGCTTCAACCAATTCAGGCTGTGATTGAGAGTAGGTCAACGTTTGCAAGTCAGGATAGGCAGTGCGCTGTTGTTCAGCAGTTTCTACGCCAGCATATTCAACTGGATTTGGTGCATCTGCACGTAATGGCGCAATCGCGATAAACTCAGGTGGATTCACCAGATCGGTTGAAATGTCATGAATTGGCGGTACGCTTTTGGCGCTATTCATCATACCGAGTGGTAGAGCGATAGCAATTGCAAAAAATATAACAGCTATTGCTGCACTAGCAAGGCTGACTGTTTTACGTTTAAATACAACTTGAATCGCCAATATAGTTGAGTTCAAATAATTTCGATACAAGGAAACCGAGTGCAAGCTATACATTAGTATGGTCAGCGAGGGTGACGATGTAGCGGATTTATATGGATTTGACTATAGTACGAGTGCCGCAATACCAACGACCAGACCAAATTTAAAGCTTGTAAAGGCAGTGCCTAACTCTACAATACCGAATTTATAAAGTGGTGCTGGTAGTGCAACCAGCAAAAACGCGATTAAGCTTATCATGCTGACTAAAATTTTCATCAGGACGCTCATTTATGCTTTGGTAGTCGCGAAGTATATTCTATTTATCGTTTAACAACCATACATGCTCTGTCGCGGTTAAGTCAGAGGCGGAGCCTATAGAAGCCGATTCGCTAGTGAGTTCGGTAATTTGATAGTGATCGCCATAATATTGCTGTAATTGCTCGCCATTGATAGAAAAAGGAGGTCCATTTTTTTTACTTTGGTCATAATTAAGCGTGATTAATAATTGTGAAGCTTTGCCGCTAATTTTACGTATCTGCTCGCTATACTGTACGCGCATATCAGCTGGTAGGGCAATCAATGCGGCTTTATCATAGACAGCATTAACACTACCAATATCCTCCGCTGTCAGGCCAAAAATATCAGCGACCCATAAAGTGATGGTTTGCCCCGACAACTGGCCTTGATAGTATTTGATTGTTGGATTGTCTGCATGCTGATGGACAGTAGGTTGTATATTTTGCTCGGCAAAGAATGCTTGTACGGCTGTTTCTATCAATTCAATACCAATAACGTCATAGCCTTGTCCAGCTAGCCAAACCATATCGATCGATTTGCCACATAAAGGTACTAAAATCCGACTGCCAACAGGTGGTTTTAAAGCTAAAAAGTATTTCATTAGCAATGAATTGAAGTGAGTTTGATTGAAGCCAATACGACCTTCTTGCCAGCGAGTTTGCCAAAATTCAGAATTCATATAATATTCTCTGTAGTGTCAATATATCAGCACTATCATACCGCTAAATGCAATAAAAAAGCCAAGCGTACAAACCCTTGGCTTTTAAAGTAGATAGGACGACTTTCAGTGTTTAACTCACCATATATTGGCTAAACTCTTTACGCAGTTTGGCGAGCTTTGGTGGTATTGCAAAGTTACAGTAAGCCTGTCCTGGGTTTCTGTTAAAGAAGTCTTGATGTACTTCTTCTGCTTGATAAAACTCAACGGCAGGATGTACTTCTGTGACGACATTAACACCCATATCGCGTAGTTTATTGATAGTGCGGTCAACGGTCGGTTTTTGACTGTCTTCGGTATAAAACACCACACTGCGATATTGGCTACCAACGTCATTGCCTTGGCGATCCATCGTGGTGGGATCATGGGTGGCAAAGAAGGCATCGAGTATTACCTCTAATGGGACGATAGACTCATCAAACTCGACTTTGATGACTTCGACATGACCAGTCGACCCACTACAGACAGCGTCATAGTTGGCAGAAACAGCATCGCCGCCCATATAGCCTGATACGACAGATTGCACGCCTTTTACCGATAAAAATACCGACTCGGTGCACCAAAAGCAGCCACCGCCTAATACGATCGTTTGCATAATTTTTCCTATTATTATAAATATGAGTTAAGTGCTGTATTTGGTTGTGATGTTTTCATTTTTCAATACTTCTTTTAAACGCCTCACTACCTTTAGCACTACTTAATCAGCTTAGCAGGCGAGCCAAACGCGATAAGTAACAAACAGTAATGTTATAATGGGTTTTTGCTATAGAACATTCACTATAAACAAGTGACAGCGTTAACCTCGCTTGAAGTATTGCCGATACATCTGCACTCGGTTGCCTTGTACCTTTGTTAAATTGAATGACCTATACGTTGCTTTGTTATCGCTTAATAATGACGAGCAAAATCGCCAAATATTTCCTAATTTAAGTTCTATTATCTAAAAATGAGTCGCACCATGAGCCAATCCAAGCCTACTATCAAACATGACACCCTATTTACCACACCGCTGGATAAAGCGGCGCGCTTTTCATTTGATGAGCAGGTGGTGGCTTGTTTCCCCGATATGATACGTCGTAGCGTGCCCGGTTATGGTCAAGTGCTCGCGATGCTCCCTATCTTTGCCCGTCGTCATTGTAAGTATCGTCAGCAGAGCGATAGCGGTCAGCGCGTTAGCCGTATCTATGATTTGGGTTGCTCACTGGGTGCTGCGAGCATGACATTGGCAGGCGAGTTTGAGCCACAAGATTTGCAGATTAAAGCGATTGATATCTCACCAGCGATGACGACAGAGGCGACCACGTTACTTAGTGAGAATTATCCTGAACATGATATCGAAGTGATCACGGCAGACATTCGCGATGTGGAGCTCAAACCCTGCGACATGGTGATTTTAAACTTAACGCTACAGTTTTTACCAGCGGCTGATAGAGTGGCGGTATTAGAGAAGATTTATGCGGCACTGAGCGAAGGCGGCATATTAGTGCTAACTGAAAAAACTCACGCATTTGATGAGCAGTACGATGCGTGGTTGGTGGAGCGTTATTACGACTTTAAACGCGCCAACGGCTATACGGAGATGGAAATCAGCGGTAAGCGTAATGCACTAGAGAACGTCCTTATCACTGATACCTTAGACGAGCATCATGCAAGGTTGAGCGATGTTGGTTTTAAGCGTCATCTGACGTGGTTTCAGTTTTTGAACTTTGTGTCTGTGGTGGCTTTTAAATAATCCTTACTTTTTACACAGTTATTTCTCAACCAATACGGTAACCTGCTTTTATGCTCAACGACACTATCATCAACGCCGAACGCGAACTATATTTAACCTTGCTAGAGCTGGCGCAGCAGCAGCCAATCGCTTATGAGTGGCTGAAGCAATTACCAACATGGCTAAATGCTATCAAAGACAAAGCCAACTACGCGCATGCGCCTGCCTATCAAGCATCAGTTGCTCGTTTACCTACATTAACCGTCAATAATGTCGATCTAAACAGCGACATATTGACGATTGAGGCAAATCTAAGTGAGTCTGAGCGTAAACAAACAATGGCACTGCTCAAGCAGTTAATGCCATGGCGCAAAGGGCCTTTTCAAATTGGTGGTCAGATCGGTAGTCAAATTGGCGATGATGAGTCAGGTATTAAGATAGATACCGAGTGGCACAGTGATTGGAAGTGGCAGCGAGTTGCGCCGCATTTGAGTGGGTTAGAAGGCCGTCGTGTGTTAGATGTGGGCGGTGGCTCTGGTTATCACGGCTGGCGTATGGCAGGAGCAGGGGCGGATACGGTCATTATCGTTGATCCTTCTTGCTTGTTTTATCATCAGTTTATGGCGATTCGTCATTTCGTTGGTACAGCAGATGCTTATACTTATTCTAATGGTACAGGTCGTTACCGTACGCATTACATTCCAGTACCGCTAGAAGCCTTGCCAGTGCATAGCCAGTTGTTTGATACTGTGTTTAGCATGGGCGTACTTTATCATCGTCAGTCACCGTTTGAGCATCTACAGCAGCTCCGAGGTCAGTTGGTCAAAGGTGGTGAGTTGGTACTAGAAACCTTGGTGATTGAAGGTGATGCCAATACCGTACTGGTGCCACATGACCGTTATGCACAGATGAATAACGTGTATTTCTTGCCATCAGTCGCAGCATTAACTGGCTGGCTAGAAAAAGTTGGATTCTCAGACGTACGCTGCGTCGATGTAGCAGTGACTTCGACGGATGAGCAGCGCAAAACAGAATGGATGACCTATCACTCGCTAGCAGATTTCTTGGATCCTAATGACTCGACTAAAACTATGGAAGGCTATCCCGCCCCGATGCGTGCGACACTGATTGCCAAAAGATAGTTTTTCAGGGAAGTAGAGACATCATTAATCAATATAACTAGCCACTAAAACAAGGAAGCATGACTGTGAAAAAAATAATGGCTTTGATGACGATCAGTTTATTGTCGCTACCCGCTGTGGCGTCAGACGCTTATGGCGATCCATTTGAAGGCTGGGGGTTTGTTAAAGATGATTGGCAAATGGTTTGTGATAACACCTTGACTTGCCGTGCTGCGGGTTATAGCGAGGAAGGTGCTGGTAGCGGTCCAGTCTCGATATTAATGGTTGCAGAGCCAAAAAAAGCGTTGCCAAAAGTATATGTAGACTTTATCCATTCAGATGATGAGTTTTACCAGTCATCATCTGATGATAGCTTAGATGTTAGTATTGGCAATGAATCTAGCCATACCGAGTTATGGCTAAATGACAAAAATTACGGCGTTATCAATAGTAGAAGTGATGATGATTCTAGGTATATGTTAGATGAAAATCAAACTAAGCAATTGCTTCGTCACGCTCGCCTGAATACAACAATAGAGGTAAGAGTAGGTAGTCATCGCTGGACTGTCAGTGACAAAGGTATGGGAGCCGTGTTGCTCAAACTTGATGATGTGCAAGGCAGAGTAGGCACGCCAATAGCATTGGTGAGTAAAAACCATGCTAGCAAGCAAACGCCAAAATCTGCTAAACCCATACCTGTGATCAACAAAGCATTTGCTTATTCAGATGAAGACAATAAACAGCTGAGTGCTGCAAGGCTGTCATATTTTGAAAATAATATTGATAAATGGGTAAATATTAATGACCCTCTTTTAGTAGGTTCGGAAGAGAAAATGGGAGACTGTGAACTGGTCAACCCGAAAACTGAGGCATATCAACGGATGGCTGAATATGGTTCTAGTATGCTTGGTTGGGATTTTATACCAGTAGATGATGATCATACTTTGGCGAGTCATGGTTGTTGGATGGGTGCTTATAATGCAGCTGGCGGATATTGGCTAATAGACCATGAAAACCCTCGTAACCCTCCGCTAATTACCACTGCAGGCAATGGTTATCATGATGGTGAGATTTGGGCTGTGCATAAAGACCGAGGTTTAGGTGACTGTTGGAATAAACAAGTATGGGTTTGGAATGGTGAAACCTTTGCCAAATCAGAAGATTCTAGCTCAGGAATGTGTCGCGGTTTTGCTGGTGGTGCTTGGGATTTACCAAGCTATGTCAGTGAAGTCATAGAAGCTGATAAGCACTAACTATATCAACCAACTTCTGTATTACCAGACAAGACAATGATTCAAAAGTGAGCTTATTATGAAAAATACCCTGCTTATTAGTCAAGACAAGCTTACGAAGACAATGTTTAGCGCTGCTACCATATTTTTAGCAATGACCGCCGTCCATGCTAGTGACGTTTATGACGATCCTTTTGAAGGTGAAGGCTTTGTAAAAGACAATTGGCAAGTGGTTTGTGACAATACTTTGACCTGTCGCGCAGCAGGTTATAGCGAAGATGGCACTGCTAGCGGAGGGGCTACGATATTACTCACTGTAACTCCCAAAGAAAGCGCTGTAAAAGCTAAACTCAAGTTACAGAATGTAGATGATGTAGAGACCTCACCTGCGAACGCTTGGCTGGCAAGCCACGGTTCGCGTGTATCACTTTATCTGAATGATAAAAAATATGGAATGGTAGAGCTGGATTCAGCATCCTTATCTGGAGATTTAAGCACGGGTCAAACTCAGCAATTACTGGCTCGGGCTAAACAAAATACTAAGATAGAATTTCGATCTGGGCCATATCGCTGGCATGTCAGCGACAGCGGTCTATCAGCAGTGTTACTCAAGTTAGATGAAAGTCAAGGCCGTGTGGGTACACCGCTAGCATTAGTCAGTAAAAATAATCAGCCGTCCATGACGCCTAAGTCTGCAATACCAATCCCAAAAATAGTTGCTGCTCCCGTTTACTCCACAGAAGATTCAAATCCTAATATTGATTTGACCAAAATGGATTACTGGCGAGCAAATATTGAAAATTGGATTATTACTGAATCTAACGATGAATTAAAGGAAGAGTGCTATGCCCTAAATTCAGATGAGAAATGGTCTAGAGATGGTGACTGGACGTTGACGGCATTAAACGCTAAATATACCCTTGCCAGTCATGTTTGTTGGCGCGGTGCATACAATGAAGGCATAGGATTCTGGGTCATTGACGACGCAATCCCCAGCAAACCTAGCTTAGTAACTTACTCGGGTGGTAGTTATGATGAAGGTCAGATAATCAGTGGACACAGAGGTCGAGGGTTAGGAGATTGCATTTATCTCAAAGAATGGACTTGGAATGGGAGTAGCTTTGTTAACTCAAAGGCTATCGGCACTGGACTATGCCGAATGATTCAGTTGGGCGGTGCATGGGACATGCCAAGCTATGTCAGTGAAGTCATAGAAGCTGACAAGCCCTAACTATATCAACCATTTTTTGAAAGCGACTTCCATGACGAGCTTAATGATAAAGCCTACACAGCCTGCGCCAAGCGCGACGAAAATCCAAAATGTACCAGCGCGTCCAGCTTGAGACTCTTTCGAGATATCCCACATAATAAAAAACAAGAAAGCGATGAATATGGGCAACAAGACATACAGTCCCCAACTGGTGATAGTACTGGAAGCAATAGCAAACATGGCATAGTCCTATAAAGAAATAGTAACGTGTCTTTTGTAGTCAAAGAACTTTAAAGTGGATACAAGGTTGCCGACTACAGACTGTACTAGTAGTACATCTAAGGAGGCTAACGCTGTATAGGTTTAGTAGTTTATCGACTATATATCTGAGAAGAGTAGTACAAACCAATATTATAGCGCGAAAGCGTTTGTGTATAAACTGTTGCTCAGTACGATACAACAGTAAGGCTACAATTGAGGTGGGTATTCTATTTATTCTACAGTGCTTTAAGGGAGTTTCCCAAACTCTGTGTAACTGCTTATAATCCACTAACAGGAGAATAAG
>NZ_RRYV01000095.1 GCF_014861395.1 Psychrobacter sp. FME13
CATTGTCCCCTTTGGAATTATTATTTAGGGGTGACAACTATCCTGCCATAGGGGGTAACTGCTATTTAGATTAAATGCTTATCGATACGGTCGGTCAACTTAACATCGCATTGAACTGAGGCGAGTATAGAGTTTTAAACAAGGTCGATTAAATCTATTACAGACCATTTCCCTCTTTCATTAATTACTTTAGCTTTTATATCTGTATTGGAGTTAATTTTATATTTGTTTAGTATCTTGCGATGTACATAATGATCTTCAATAAAGGCAAAGTCCGGTTTGGTTACATCTAAGCCTGAATCTAAAGCCTCATCAAACTCTAAGGTTTTTCCACTATATTTATACTTTAGCTTTATTGTTCCCTGGACTATCTTAATTAAAAAGGGGTTAGTTTCCGACGTAGCCGATACCTTTACAATTTGAGCTTCTTTCTTGCTAGATTTACTATTCAATGACATGAAGTATTTTATAGATAGGCAGTCACCTACATTTGGTCTCAAGTCGGTATCACTGAATCTAATAATACCTTCTACCGCATCACTGAAGTAGTAGTGAAATAATTTTTTCTCTTGATTTATATGATCGACTACAGCAAGAGCCGTCGAGGCTTTGTTAATAAGGTTTTCATAAGTCACATCAGATTTTTCAGCTAGTAGTACGTTGTATCTGTCTTTAGCTTTATCAAAATGTACTTTGCATGATATGACCTCATTTACTTGAGATTGCTTGAGTGTAGGGAACTTGCTTTTTTTGAAAGCTAATTCAGTATCTTTTAAGTCTGTTATTGCAATCATTTCTTCGTTATTCTTTTTACTAATCCAAGAACGATAAATTAAAAACGGTTGCCACTCTATATCTTTATATAAATATTCTTCGGCAATATTAGAATGGCTTCTATAATAACTTTTGTCGTAGTCCAAAGAGCTAGCACTCTCAGCTGCTTGGTATAACTGACTATATCTGTCAGATAGTTTCCACTCCTTTGATTCCCTAAAGCTTTTATAAGTTAGAAGTTCTCTTTTTGCTTCGGATAACATCCTCTTATTAATAAGAAGCTCAGCAAGATCGAGTCTAATATCGCCTAGGAAGTCCTCTTTAGGCTGTTTACTAATCGCCATACACAGCATGGAATGGGCCAAGTCAGTGTCCTGACTTTTGATAAGTTTGGATAGCTCATGCCAAGCATAAGCTTGATTGTTTAGGTTTAATAAAACTTTGTTGTAGACTTCAATAGCCTGTTCTTGTCTACCCGTTAGACTCAATAAGTTAGAATATCCTCTAAGTAACCATATGTCGTCACTTAGACGTTCAGTAGCCTCTCTATAGAAGGGTAAGATCCACTCCAAATTCTTTGGATTATTGGCAGTTTTAGAGTATTCATGGATATGAGAAAGAGCTTTGGCTACTAAAGACTTAGTAGGCTTATCATTATAGATCTCACCTTTCCAGTCAGCGTTTTGAAAGTTTGTTACATCCCAGTTTTGTAAGAACTGAGGGAAACGCCATAAGTTATTTTCAGTCATGAATCTTTGAGCAAGGTTAAGTATCTCAGAGTGCCAATGACTTGGTCCATACTTAGAGTAATTTGTTGCATAGTTATCAAATAACTGCCACAGCCTAGAAAGTTGATTCTCTTTGTGCGCATTAAAAATTTGCCAAAATATACTTTCTCGATAGATATCAATAAGGGGTAGGTTATGCCAAACCACAATTTTTTGATCTAATAAGTCGAAGTCAATATGTGATGGAGAGTAAACAAAGGCTTTGACTAAATTTTCTAAGACGGAGTCATAAACCTTACCATCATAGTTATTTTTCTCAGTATCCTCATCCATAAGGTTTGAAGGATCCCAATTTAAAAAGTATTTATAAATATCAATATCTTGGTTGTATCTAACATAGTTTATAACAAACCTGAGTATCTGAGAGTGCAGCATACTTGGTCTTTCAGACTGAAGGTTGTTATATTCAAATAGTATTCTTTTAACTTCAATAGATGAGATGGATTCGGACTCGTTCTTTAAATAGCGGTAGATAGCCCATCCATACGCATCATGATGCGCCTGAAAAAGATTAGTATTATTTTTAAAAATTTGACGAAATTGATTTAGGGCACTTAAATAATTACCATTTTTACTTAATGCACTCGCTTTTTCAATCTCACTATTTACGGGCGCTAGCCTAGGTTGTAAGTATTTAATCTGTGTTTCAAGCACTTCATCTTGAATTTTTAGAGATATTAATTGGTTGAAAAAAGCTATCGCATTTTGTAGATTCTTATTAATTTCTATTTTAATGATATCCACTAAGACCCAAGCCATGGCTCTTTTATTCCACTCATCATCTTTATCAGAATTTAATAAAGAGGTTGCAAGATTGTAAGCTTCTTGTAGCTTACCTTCTTTTCTAAGAGCAAATACTTTCTTACTATCCATGCCATCAGACTGATATGCTGACTGCTTGAATACTGATTTTACGCTACGAGCCATTTTAAATCCTAAATTTTAAAAGAATGTAATGCTGTGACAATTGTATTTTTAATATCTTGATCAGAGCTAGTTATTATATTTATTTTGGAAAACAGACCGTCGCCATCGTAATTAAACTCAACACCAACAAAAGACTCGGCGTTAGCAATTTTTATAATGTCTTTATAGCTAGTTGAGTTTATCCAATGAATAGAGTATCCGTACTCATTTAGCTTTGTATTTAACAGCTTATAGCAATGAGATCTCCAACCTAGATTGAGGAGATCAAAATCCTTCAAACCCTCATAATTTAATAAAAGATCATTAATTTTTTTATTTAAGTCTGCTGAGTTGCCAGTAGGATCTTGATGTTTAATAACCCCTTTCTTATTGTACCAAAATACTATTTTCGAACTATTAATACCATCTGTAATTTGAAATACTTCTTGATAGTTGTTATGAGTAACTGAGGTAATATCTAATTTCTCAGAGTTTACTAGCTTCTCGACAAACCTATACAGCTGAACTATTATTGATTTAAATTCATTATCATTAAGAGATAATTCATCAGGCTCAACTACCTCAATTGAATCATCAATAATTAGATAGGGTAGAGCATGAGCCTGTGTATCAGCTCTATCTACTATGTCTGCTTTATAAAAAGGTGTAATAGTGGTGAAGTTGATTAAGGTTATTTTATTATTTGAACGAGTTAAACCAGAATATAGCCAACTAAAATATGCTTCATTTACTATTCCTCGATTAGCTGGATTAGTATCAAATAAGATGTGTTGCCATTTATAAGATAGTGACTTATGCACAGTCATACACCAGCCAAATCGTAAAAATGCACAGTTCAAATATTTAAAATAATCACTAGAGCTATCTGCGGCTAATTTATTTGAGATATAGAGCTTATGAATATTATTATATTTTCTCTCAATTTTTCTTAGTTCAATGTTTTCTTTATCAAGTTTAGTTTTGACGCGTTCCTTATTTTCTAAGGCTGTTTCTAGTTTTGCCACACTATTTTTCTGCGTACGGTATTCTTCTGAGGCAAGCATTTTAAGCTCAGCTTTTGACCCTTTGAAAGGGTTATGCTTTATATAATCGTTTAATTTGATATTCACTAAGATAGTAAGCGCTAGTTTCTCTTCATCGAGCAGCTCATCTTCACGATAATTTTCAAGAGAATAAACGCTAAATATTTGCCCTGAGTCGCAGTGTCTGAGGTGAAGCTCTCTAAATTTTAGCGTGACTGGTGTCTTGTTTTTAATAGGTACAATTTCCGTTTTAATGCTGTCTATATCATCAACCCAAGCAAAATCCCCATTAAAAACTCTTTTGTTCTGATTTGGAGTCTCACCCAATATTGGCGCGTTAAAGTTATTATTAATAAGTAGCAGGTCATCAATAGCAAGATCAGAACCATTGTTTAAAATTGATTTTTTGATCCAACCATTAACTTGATGGCAAGCTTTATTACTATAACTTAATATTTTAAAGTTACTATCGAGGTTCTCCTTAATGAGTCCAACAAGCTTATCCTTGTATGAAACCTCTTTTTTATTTAAAAGACTTACACCATCAGAATTATCAATGGTCAGGTTATTAAAACTTTGTGAGTCTATGCTTGATACTAAGTCTTTAATAATAAGGTTTCCCGCATAAATATCTTGAGATAATGGCATCTTAAATATTTGAGGTCTAAAGCCATAGTGAGGTTCATAGAAATCTACATTGAGAGAGGACTCATCTTTACTACCTGAGCTAATGTGATATGTATCACCAATAAATATTACTTTACGATTTGATTCGCTAAGTTTAAGAAACTCTATAAAGTCTGCTAATAATCTACCCGAACCAAATTGCTTATTAAAAGATTGAGAAAAGCTATTTGAAATTAAGTGTGCTTCTTCTACTATGTAAAGAGTATTATCGTCATCATGACACTCTTTAATAGGAACGACTTCTAGGGATGTGATGTCATTGTCATCTGTATTATCAGCATCACTTGTAACCTTTTTGCTTTTTCCGCCGTATATGTAGCTATACAAGCTATTGAAATCATCACAGTCTCCAAGTAAATTTTTGATAACCTTATAGGTGGGGGCTAGATATTCAACTTGTGGGAAACCGGATTTAAATGCTAGTTCTTTTATAAAGTTGGTAAGGTAAGATTTACCACTGAATACAGGGCCTTGAAGTATTAGTACATTTTCTTCCTTATCATTTAAAAATTGTTTTGCTATATCTAGAGCTTGAATCTGGCTAGGTAAAAGCGTAGAGCTATCAATTTCAGTTTGTTCTGTGATGGGAGTTTCTGCAGTAGGATCGTCATAGGATTCTGTTAGAGAAAAAGGCTCAGCTTTGAATATATCTTTGAAAATTTCAAATGCTTCTTTATCAAGATCTACTTCTTCATCAATTACGTCAATAATATCTTTAATGATTTCTAGGTAGTTTTCTTTGTGGGCAATGAAAAAGTCGATCTCATCTTTAGGAGGGATGTTGCCATTAAGGACGATAGGGTTATGAAAGCAGACAATTTTTTTGGTATGTGAAGGATTAAAGCGTTTACCTAAGTCGGTCTTAAGTTTGCTGTTATGATAAACCCAAGTGAGAGCTTTTTTTTGTTGAAATAATTGCTTGTATGGGTTGATATGACTGCCACCTTTAATCATATCATTTGATTCATTAGTCCAGGCTTCTGTTGCAAATGAATCAGATTTTGGAAGTTTTATAGTCCCGCCGAAGTTCTTAAAATCTATGATACAAACTGTATTATTTATGACTAAGAGCGCATCAATTTGTAGGTTTTCAGAATGTACACACTGAGAGTTGCCTATAAGTACGCCTTCAAGGTTATACTTATTAAATAGGTCGGATAGGTTTTTGGCGAACTCTCTGAAAAAGGTGTTTTCATAGCTTCGGACTGATAAACCGCGTCTAACTTCAAGCATACTACTTCCTAATTTAACCACTAGTTACGTTTATATGTTATTTGTATCTTAAAATTCTTATCAATACTATAGCCTCTGTTAAAATATAGGTTTCTGACCCCATAAAACATGCAGACATATAGTCGATACACTCTAAAAATGTCATAGCGCTACTGGGATGAATTTTGCGCAGCCTCTGGGAACGCAGCACGCAAGTAAAATTTATACCAGTAGCGCGTTTAAATCCGTAACATTTTTATATTCAGCTAACTATATGCATCTAACAGTAGTCTTTAATATACGATACGCATAAGCTCGATCAAACAATTCTTGGTCTTTGTATAGCTGATTTTTGAAAAGTGCTTTGCATAATGATCATTATACTTCACGCGCGCCAGCGCTAGTCGTCTGCCAGCCAGGAAAGCGAATAATTCTTACAATTGCATCGATATCACCAAGGCTTTTTAGTCAATTTCTTGGTTGGCCATTACACTACATCCTGTATCAAGCTGGCATCTTCCTCAACGTCTTTAATAATTTCAGAGGCATTAATATCTCGTCCATCAGCTAAGATGTCTACAGCCTTCGCCACATAAGCGGCTCGTTTAGCGATGAATCGTGCAAAGTCACTTTTGACTTTGTATGTTTTTTCGTCGCCCGATAATCCAGTGTAGTCGCCAGACTTTAACTCATCTAGTGGAATGAGATGAGATTGAAGGCGAGAGTTGACAATGTCTTCACTGGTCGAGTTGTAGCGATCTTTTAGGTATTTCAGCGGATCTTTATTACTGATATTTAAATTGGTTTTGTCTGTGATCAAAGCACAGTTCAATGCAAAATAACTATCAGCTTCAATTTCTTTTAGCAGAGCGTCAGGGAAAACATGGTGATAGTGTCTGCGCCCATCGATAAGCTGTTGTCGGGTGAGCGGTGATCCATCAGCAAAATCATAAGCACCTAATTTACTAAATACAGCCATAATGCCACGAGCGCGAATATTTTCGCGTCTAGGCCAACCCACACGTTTTAGTTCATCATCAGTTGCAAGCGAATATAACTCACGATTTAAAACAGGTACATCATTTTCAGTATAGTGAGACCCATCTGCTTTAGTGGCTGAGGTGATAATATTTTTTAGCATAATAAAATCACTGAAAGCATGAGTAGCCGCTGAGTTTTCATAGCGGTCAGTAAAAAAGCTAGACCAAAGGTATTTTTTTAGTAGTATCTCAAAATTTCCTCTTGAATCTAAATTGTCAGGAATATCAATATATAAGGCGGCTATAACTGCGAGCACCGCATTAGTCGGTAATCGAGTGCGATCATAAATAGCTTGGCTTTCCATAAACGTAGCCATTTTAGATAAGCCTTTAGTCATTTTACTC
Organism: Psychrobacter sp. FME13; assembly: GCF_014861395.1. Taxonomy (GTDB): domain Bacteria; phylum Pseudomonadota; class Gammaproteobacteria; order Pseudomonadales; family Moraxellaceae; genus Psychrobacter. Next base: position 6,796 of record NZ_RRYV01000095.1, read on the forward strand.
CAGTTATCGACCATGTCCTCTTTACTCATATTCCACATGCCGCGTTGATTAGGCAGTTTTCCTTGCATGAGAGCAGAGGTGGCCAGTATTAAAAAAGGTAATTCAAAATAATGTTTGATAGCTGGATGATTTTCGTCCAGCTCACGTTGGTAATCATCTAAAGATACGCCTCTAACACCCTCAATTTCTGCACGGATGATATCGTACTGAGATAAAGGCTTACTATTGGTATTCATGTTTATAAATACTTGTAAGGCGGTCTCTTTACTGGTCTGTGACGGTAAGGCTAAATAGGGTAGATTGAAGTGAGTGATAGTTTCTCGAAAATCTCTTATCTGATCTTTCAATTTGGCTTTTTTATTCATCCACTCCATTAATCGCGTTTCATAATCAGTGTCAGTTGCGGTAGGTTTCAATGCTCCCAAAGCATCATCAATCCAAGTGTCGATTTCGATTGCAATGTCACCAGGTCTAAATAGATTCATGGGTATAACCCCGCGTTTTAGACACGATTTGGGATCGTCTACCCATAAAGGCATGGTTTTACCGTCTTTATTAGTCCAACGACTTTTGTACCAAACTTCTGAGTCATCTGTTTTTTCATGATCAGGCACACTCTCATCATAGGCATTAAGGTATAAGAAGTAATTCATGTCTTCGTAGTTATCATGCAATGTTCGCCAAAGTGAGGTCAGACGCTGTTGACCGTCTAATAGGTGCTCTGTGACACGCCCGCCCGTTTGTGGTGCCGTTACCAAGTACCGAGAAACAAACTGCTCTTTGTCGACATCTAGCAGTAAAGTAACACCCAACGGTAAGTTCTTAGTGACAGTATCTAGTAGGCTACAAATTCTGTTTTTGTCCCAAGCCTGGTGTCTTTGAAAGCGGGGCAGTTTGATCTCGCCACTTTGTATCTTTTGAAACCAGACAGAAATTGGCCTATCTTTCGCTGAGCTTGATGGCATCTTCATTAATAACGTCTCTCAATAAAAAAATGTAATTAAGTATTGGCTTCAGGAAAGCTACCATGCTCCGTTTTTCTATCAAATCCTAAAACTGCCTTAGCCAAGTGAATATTTCTTTGAACGATAAAACGTTTGTTAGGCAACATAAGACGATGTTTATTATCAGTTTCTAGTAGTAGGGTGTATTAAATAATCGACTTTCTGTCCCAGTGAGGTCGATAAGGACGCATCCTCGAAAACTTTGGTATCTTTACCTGAGTAGCGGATCCCGTAAAATGATACTGGACGATACTATGCTTAAAGTTACTGATGGCTACGCATGTATAAGCATGAATTCCGCTTTTATTACCGGAATTTCTATTTTTATTTACAAAATAGCAATAATTAGCAAATAATACTAACATTAGTTGATATTCAGAACAATATATAATGCTTAGTAAAGAGAATATTGAAAAGCTAGATGAGCTTTCAGCTAGTCTAGTGACAAGCTAAAGTATGCGAGTATCGGTAGTGCTATGAATATTGCCGCTATCAAAGAAAAATATAATATTGATATTCCAGAGTTGTTTTGGCTAGTAGTCGCTGAGCTAGGTATTGAGCCACAACAGTTCAAACCTTTACTTGATACTTTTGAACGTGAAGAATTAAAGCCTGACCTTGAGGGCTTTCAAAAAGGAAAGCTAGCTCCCGAGTTACAGCGGAAGATTTATAATTTGATTGATGATAGTTTGAGTGATGTTATTAGTAAAGAAACGATTGATAAGCTTCTTTCTTAGTGGTTAAGATATATAATACTGAAAAATCGCATTATTCACTTAATGATATGACGCCTGCTGAGTACAGACAGGTGGCTTAGTTATTTTACGATGATGTTGTGTTAAGAATGGAGTATTTACACTAGATGTTCTGAGACCATCCCGAATTCTGTGTAACTGCCATTTAGATTAAATGCTTACTAATACGATCATCAAACATAATTATAAAGCGATTAAGAGCAGACGTCCAGTTACGAATAGGCATCGACCACTTTTTGGATGCCTGCTGGGTGGCTAAGTACACCACTTTGAATGCTGCCTGATCAGATGGGAACACCTTACGCTTATTCACCGCCGTACGGATAACACTGTTTAGCGACTCTATCGCATTGGTGGTATAAATCGCTTTTCTGATGTCTTTCGGATACTCAAAGAACACCGTTAAGCCTTCCCAGTTATTACGCCAAGACTTGATGACATGCGGGTACTCTGTGCCCCAAGTCTCATCAAAGTGCTCGAGATTGGCCTCTGCTATCTCAAGCGTATCAGCGCCGTAGATGGCTTTTAAATCAGCCGCTATTGCCTTCTTATCTGTCCAAGGTACAAACTTCATCGAATAGCGCACCATATGCACGATACACAGCTGAACCTTGGCTTTGGGATAAACGGTGTTAATGGCATCAGGAAAGCCCTTTAGACCGTCGACACAAGCGATTAAGATGTCTTGTACGCCACGGTTTTGTAGTTCAGTGAGAACACCCAGCCAGAACTTAGCGCCTTCATTCTCTGAGAGCCACATACCAAGCAGCTCTTTTTTACCATCAAGAGCAACGCCTAGGGCTAAGTAAATGGCTTTGTTGATGATCTGCTTATCTTGTGACGTACTTTGACGACAATGCAGTCTAGATAGACAATAGGATAGACGCTGCTCAGTGGCCTGTTCTGCCAAGCGGTGATGTCCTCTAATATGTTATCGGTGACTCTTGAGACAAGAGAGCTTGAGATGTCGACATCGTAGAGCTCTTTAATGCTCTCTACGATCTCAGTGGTGGTTTGACCCTTGGCGTAAAGGAATATGATTTTATCATCGAGACCTGAGATACGGGTTTGATGCTTACTAACGAGTACAGGCTCAAAGCTGCTATCACGGTCTCTTGGGGTAGATATCTCAAGATCGCCTGTGTCACTGCGGACGGTCTTTTTAGTGTGGCCGTTGCGCTTGTTAGGCTTATCCGCCTTTTCATGCTTGGGGTAGCCGAGATGGTCTTCCATCTCAGCTTCTAGTGCAGTGTCGATAAAAGATTGCATGAGCTGCTTTTGGAAGTCTTTAATGTCATCGAAGCTTTTCATGCTACCAGCCATCTGCTGGGCCAGTTTTTTAATGTCAGATTGAGTCGTCATTGCTTATTCTCCGGTTAGGGGATTATAAGCAGTTACACAAAGTTTGGGAAACTCCCGATGTTCTCTATGTACCCCAGCTTTTACTCATAAGTTCTCTAAGATCTCTGCGAGATAAAACATCTGAACAGTCTCTCCAGTCTTTATCAGAGGTTTCAACAGAAGTGTTATACCTTAAGTCAAATCCATTTGCTTTCTGTTGAGCATCGATATATTCATCCATTTTCTCGCCAAGAGTTTCTATGTCTTCGATCCATTCATCTTTAATAGTGTCGGGTAAAGAGCCAAATAAATTAAATCTATCCTGCATGCGTTCGGACAGTCTTTGATAGACCTTTTCATCTACAGTTTGTTCATTAACTAAGTTAAGCATATCAACTTTTGGTCGAGATTGACCAAAGCGTTTAATACGACCTATGCGCTGTTCTAAACGGGTTGGGTTCCAAGGCAGGTCGATATTAATTAAGGTACCGAGGGTTTGTAAGTTTAATCCTTCACAAGCAGCGTCAGTTGCTACCATAATACTCAATTGATGATTAGCTACCATTTTCTTAAGGCTCTCACGCTCCACATTCACGCTTTCACCATTTTGATATAGTAAACTTCGGCCAGCACCGGCATAAAGACCTACTGGTAAGTGCGGATATCTAGCTGCTAAAGAGTCTGCTACCCAGTGTGCTGTATCGTAATACTGACTAAAGATAATCACACCATGCTCTAACCAACTTTCTGCTTCTAAGTAATGAATAATAGCTTCAAGTTTTGGGTCTTCTTTAATCTTGCTAAGTCGCTCAATCATGCGTTTTAATACAGCTATTTCTTCAGAAGACTCTACTTTTAACTCAATACTATCATCATCATCCTCTTCTTGGATGGTTCTACCCTCTAGTAGTTTTTCAGCAGTATTTAATCCGGCCTGAATACTAGAGCAAATTCTCTGTTCCATAAGGTTTTTCATGAACCCGCTACCTTTGCCACTTTTAGATAGCGCTTTGCCAAAGTTTCTGGCTTCTACATAAGCTTGGCGAAACTCTTCATCAGTTCTTAAAGCTTTGTCTTCAAACAAAGCATTAAATTTATGCTCATCTTTTGCACGAGATCTATCAGGATGAATATCAACGCCGATTTTTTTTAATAAGCCTGTGTCTTCTAAAGTTTTACGTTTTCTTAAGATAATATGACGTACAAAAGGATTCTCTCGTTGAAAGAGCCCTGATCCAGCAATATCTCTATCAAGCTCTTCTTCTAAATACTCTTTCGAGTCATCAGATAGATCCCAGTAGCTGTTTTTTATATCCCATCGATTGTCATGTAATATATTCAAATCATCTCTTATAGATCTGAATAGCTTTCTGGCATTGCTTTCATCTGTAGAGTTAACCACTGGTAGGGGCGACTTTAGAAGCTCCCAAGCAAAACTCGGTTCTTTTACTTTCTGTTCACCAGATAGAATACTAAGCACTTCTTTAGGTCTGTGCCATTTAGCTAGATTGTTTCCTAATACGAATCTACCTTGGCCTTGATGTAATATTTTCATCAAATCCCATAGATCTTCAGGTTCCGTTTGAATAGGCGTTGCTGTTCCTAGTAACACATGTTTGGAGCGAGACGCAATATCTAGCATAAACTGTAAGAGCTTATTGGGTTCGCCTACATCTTTACCAACACCTTTATAACTTCTAGCTTTGTGTGCTTCATCGAGAATAACGAGCTCAAAATCCATTCCCAATAGAAACTCTTTTTCTTTAGAGCTTTTACTCATCAGTCCCGTTGAAACTATGCCAATACGTAATGGACACTTAGAAATATTTTCAGGTCCTGAAGGTGAAATGGTTTGTTCATCTGGGTTGAGCCATTTTTTGTTTAAGGTATCCCACCTTGCACAAGGTATCCCTAATTTATCAATAAGCTCCACTTGCCATTGTTCACATAGGGTAGCAGGGCAAAAAATAATAATAGGCTTAGTACGTCTGCTTTCTTTTTCACTGAGTAAACATAAGCTTAGCGCAGCAGTACCTAAGGATAGCGTCTTACCCAGACCAACTTCGTCAGCTAATAAAAGGTGTAGTGGCATAATTAAATTGGACAACTGCTAAGAGGCTATACTAACCCAAAGAA
>NZ_RRYV01000096.1 GCF_014861395.1 Psychrobacter sp. FME13
TGGTGCCCAATACTTTACCGATACTGACTGAGGCTATAATAGCTATGTCTCTAACACCGCAACCTCTAACCGTCATTAGCCGTATGATGTCTTCTATTTTAGAGTGACAGCCCTTATAAGTTAAGGCATGGTCACCAATGAATTGACGTTTGCAGTCCTTGCATTGGTAGTTCTGCTTGCCATAGCTTTTTATGCCGTTTTTCTTTAAACTGGGACTGTGACAGTCGGGGCAGCTGATATCTATTTGTGTCTTCATAACCTCAAATATATCATCTTGCTTTGGCTGTCACCCTCCTTTATTTCTTCAGCATACTTTCTGACACACCACCCTATTTTTTAATAACCAAGCAACTCTCTGTATTTGTAATTTGGTGTAGTAACGTGTTTTTAAAGTTTTTTCTTAAAACTTATCTTGCATTTATCATTATGAATATTTTGGTGCTGACAAGCAAGAATATGTATGTCTAATACGTCACCTGTTGTCGTACGTATTCAACTTAATCGAAACGCCTTCTATTCCCCTAGAGGGCGTGTTTCACTTCATAGAGCGCATAAGCATATAAACCAATATCAACCATGCTCTTTGCTTATTTTATAGCCCTCATTTGCTATACTAGCCCCACTTTATCGGTTAAATACCAACTTATAACACCCTCCCAAACAGCATGGTAGCCTTATGAAATTCTCAAAGTTCGGTCAAAAATTTACCCAGCCTACTGGCATCTCACAATTGATGGACGATCTAGGCGACGCGCTAAAAAGCGATCAGCCGGTCAACATGCTGGGCGGTGGTAACCCTGCCAAAATTGATGCCGTGAATGAGCTATTTTTGGAGACGTATAAAGCACTTGGTACGGATAACGACGCAGGCGTACCCAATAGTAGCGCGATTATTAGCATGGCAAATTACTCTAATCCGCAAGGTGACTCGGCCTTTATCGATGCCTTGGTTAGCTTCTTTAACCGTCATTATGATTGGGATCTGACCTCAGAAAACATTGCCCTGACCAACGGCTCACAGAATGCATTTTTCTATCTGTTCAATCTATTCGGCGGCGCTTTCGCTGACGAACAGAGCCAATCTGTCGACAAATCCATTCTACTGCCATTGACCCCTGAGTATATCGGCTATAGCGACGTGCATGTCGAAGGTCAGCATTTCGCAGCCGTATTGCCACATATCGATGAAGTGACTCATGATGGCGAGGAAGGCTTCTTTAAATATCGTGTGGACTTTGACGCATTAGAGAACTTGCCAGCACTACAGAAAGGTCGTATCGGTGCGATTTGCTGCTCACGCCCGACCAACCCAACTGGCAACGTGCTGACCGATGACGAAATGGCGCATCTGGCCGAGATTGCCAAACGTTATGACATACCGCTTATCATCGATAACGCTTACGGCATGCCCTTCCCTAACATCATCTACTCTGATGTCAATCTAACGTGGGACGACAATACGATTCTATGCTTTAGCCTCTCTAAGATTGGCCTGCCTGGTATGCGTACTGGTGTCATCGTTGCCGATAAGGAGGTGATCGAAGCGGTCAGCGCGATGAATGCGGTGGTCAATCTAGCGCCGACGCGTTTTGGTGCAGCGATTGCCACACCACTAGTAAAAGACGACCGTATCAAGCAATTGTCTGATGACGATATCAAACCGTTTTATCAGCAGCAGGCGAGCCTAGCTGTGAAATTGTTAAAAGAAGCATTGGGGGATTACCCACTGATGATCCATAAGCCTGAAGGCGCGATATTCTTATGGCTATGGTTTAAAGACTTGCCGATTAGCACGCTGGAGTTATACGAGCGTCTTAAAGAAAAAGGTACGCTCATTGTGCCAAGTCAGTATTTTTTCCCTGGTGTCGATGTCAGCGATTATCAGCACGCACATGAGTGTGTTCGCATGAGTATCGCGGCTGACGAGCAGACACTAACTGATGGCATTAAAGTGATTGGTGAAGTGGTGCGTGAGCTTTATGATGAAGCCAAAAAATAAGATGAGCTGCTAGAATCATAAATTCAAATAGCAAAATAAAAAACGGACTTTAATAGTCCGTTTTTTTATAGCGTTGAGTCAGTGATCTAGGTTTACTTGTTGGACGAAATATAGTCGTCCATTTGTTTAAGCCATACAGCACATAAGACAGCATGCAGGTATTGATCAGATCACGAATACTCGCGATAATCTGTTTGCGGTTTAAACCCGTTAGGCCTAGCGATTCAATCGTCTCTCGATTGTCCAGGTACTCACCCAACAGCGCAATACAAGTCACGACAATCAAAGCGACAAACGCTCGAATACCTTGGCTTTTGATGATAGGTCGCAGCAGCACTAAACACAGCAAATACACACCGACACCGACATAGATATGCAAGGCATCTTTTGCCAGCCCTGTCGCTTCGATAATACTCATTTTAAAGGCGGTAAAATCCACGATATATTCCAAATATAAACCAGTAGCAAACAACTAAACACAAAAAAAGAGCTTGCAACCATGCAAACTCTCTTGCGCGAGGATAAAACATAACCCACTCGACTGCCAAATCGAATATCTAGGGCGTGTCCTCATTTTACAAAAGGTCACTTTAAAAAAGAAGTCATTTTGAAAAAGGAGACAAATGGCAGCCAAATGAAAAAGTCATTACAGATAATATCGAGATATTAACAAGTTGCTTGATGCAGTTTGGTAACGATTTGGCTATTTTTAGCTTATTTAACCCTTATGATTCAGATTTAGGACACATCCGAATTTACACATCCCACTCGATGAAGTTCTTTAACAGCTGCAAGCCAGCAGTGTGGCTCTTTTCTGGATGGAACTGCGTTGCAAATAAGTTATCTTGGATAACACTGGCACAAAACGGCTGACCATAGTCACATACCGCAGCCACTTGTGAGCGATCGGCAGGCTCGCAGTAATAACTGTGCACAAAATAAAAATGCGCCTTGTCTTCGATACCTGTCCACAATGGATGATCAAAATCCATACCACTGATGGTATTCCAGCCCATATGCGGTACTTTGATGGTTGCACCTTGCTGATCTGTCCACGTCGGGTCAAATGCCTCTACCGTGCCCTTTAAGATGCCAAGACAGTCGGTACCGCCATTTTCAGCAGACTGCGCAAACAGTGCCTGCATGCCCACACAGATGGCCATAACAGGCTTGTTAAATACAGCATCGCGTATGACCTCATCAATCCCAGCATCGTGCATGCCAGCGATACAGTCACGCATGGCACCGACACCAGGGAAAACGATTTTGTCTGCTGCAGCGACGACTTTTGGGTCGTTGGTGATAGAGACGTCTGCCCCGACCACTGACAGTGCTTTACTGGCGGAATGCAAATTGCCCATACCATAATCTAATAGTGCTACTTTGATTACTTTAGCCATTAAAACGCCTCTTTGGTCGATGGCAAGGTGTTTAGCGCACGCTCATCATATTCGCAAGCCATACGCAGGGCGCGAGCAAATGCTTTAAAGGTAGACTCAATTTGGTGATGGCTGTTTTTGCCCTTCAAATTATCCAAATGCACAGTCATCCACGAGTGGTTGACGAAGCCATAGAAAAACTCGCTAAACAGATCAACATCAAATTTACCCACATGCGAGCGAGTAAAAGGGATATCCATGTGCAGGCCAGGACGACCTGACAGATCAACAACCGCACGGGTTAATGACTCATCGAGTGGCGCATAAAAATGCCCATAACGACGGATGCCTTTTTTGTCACCCAATGCTTTATTAAACGCTTGTCCAAGCGTAATACCAGTGTCTTCTACACTATGGTGATCATCGATAAAAGTATCGCCGTTACATTTAATCTCTAAGTCAAACAAACCATGACGCTTGATTTGATCAATCATATGATCCAAAAATGGTACACCCGTGTCGACCGTGCCTTGACCAGTCCCATCAAGATTGACGGTACAAGTGATCTGCGTTTCGGCAGTGATACGCTCAACGGTCGCGATGCGCTCGGGGCGGCCGTGTAAGTTTGCATTTTTTGGTGTATTTTGCTCAGTTGCGTTGGCTGTCATGGCTACTCTCTATCAGTTTTTTATCAGTGAAAAGCGGTCAATAAAATAGGACGATAATACGGCCCAGTCTTTAAATAAGTGAATAAATGAATAACAAAAAAATCTATCAATGGTTACATATGATACGAACAATATTATTGTCTACACGCCTTAGGCGTTGTCTACCTTCATCATAGCAAACCCTAACATTTACTGCTATGTCCAAGCCGTAAACCACGCACAAATTTACCTCATTCTGCTAAAATAGTGACTTTAGTTTTATCAATCATCAGCCACGTTGACTCTATGATGTCACGCTATATCCAATTATAGGACCCCGCCATGCCCTTAGAAGCGATCGCTATCAATAGCTTGGATGCACCACTGATTAAAAAACCTGCCCGCGAAAACGAGCTGTCAGAGCGTCTACATGCCTTATATGACAGCGATGATGCACAGCCTAGCGGCACAGAGGTACTCAGTCTCATTGAGCAAGGGTTTAAGCGTGGGCAGTATCTCTATGTCGGCATGTTCAATGATAAGCCGATCGCTGCTGTCGCCTGTTTTGATGATGGACAGACCAATGCTAAACGCTTGCAGTATTTAACGGTACATGCGCAAAACCGTGGCCGCGCTATTGATGCCAAGTTTATTAAGCTGGTCTATGATATTGAAGTAAAAAAAGGCGTACGTGAGTTTGTGCCTGTGGATACCGATATTCATCGTATTATGAGCGAGTATGAGCTACTACGGGTGAAAGACTGAATCGAGCGCTGATACGGTTAATTTTGCCCATATCTGACTATTTATCGTCTTTTATTAGATATAATGCAAAAACTACTTGACAGTCGTGCTTATATTTAGTTTAATAGCGCCTCAACGAAGACGGCTCGATAGCTCAGTCGGTAGAGCAACGGATTGAAAATCCGTGTGTCGGCAGTTCGAACCTGCCTCGAGCCACCATTCGTTTAAGAATTCTAAAAAGCCCCAGACATTATGTTTGGGGCTTTTTTTATGCTTAAATCAAGGTTAATGCAGTAATATTTTTATAGTGAAATAACTATAGGCGTTTTCTTAATAGCAACTCACAACGCTCACGCGAGTCCAAATCATAAATAGTCGCACGGTAATCAATACCATGACGCCCCTCAAAAAACACCACCCGATCACCCACTGCTAAAAAACAAGACGTACGAGCATCATAAATAAACCCATCAATCACAAATGCCTGATCGCGATCTATCTCGCGCACGGTATACGTTTCACCTTCTGGAATCAATTTGTCGAACCACGCACTATAGGCTGCATTGGTGGTTAGTAGGCCCATCAGTACTGTCGATATCATAAGTATATTTTTTAATGACTTTATGAAAATCGAATAAGCGATAGATATTTTATTCATGATTGGTTTCCTGATGGTCACAGCTGAACAACATTTTTAGGCTGTTTTTTAAACAACTCGGTTCAGTATACTAAATATCGATATGCTGAACAGGTGATATTATGCGAGAGTTTGATTACGACTTGGATTATGAGCATTTAGATTTGCGCGCACAGCCTAAATTGTACCGTGTCGGACGCGGTGAGCAAGGCGTGTTACTGGTTGAGCCATACAAATCGGAAATACTACCGCACTGGCGCTTTGCTACTCCTGATATCGCAACCGAGAGTAGCGATACTATTTATCAGATGTTCTTAGATTATTTGGCTGCCGATGACTTTGTCGGTGCTGATATGGCTCGTAAATTCATCCAAATGGGCTATACCCGTGCTCGCCGCTATGCCAACCACAAAGGTGGCAAAAAATACAAAGGCGCTGTCCCTGATGATAAAAAAGGCCAAAGCGGTGCACATGGTCGTGAAGAGTTACCTCGCCAAGTCGAAGACCCTATCAAAGCAGAGTCTGCCCGTATATTTAAACAGAAATGGGACGAGTGTCGTGAGAACGAAGATTATTTAAGAATGAAAAAAGAACGCCGTGAGCGTTATAAAGAGGTTGAGTAGTTACCTCTGTTTGTCATATTAAAAAAATTAAAAAAGTGAATTCTCTAGCCCTAAAAGATGGCTGTGCTAAGGTATAGTACAAAGCTCTATAGTCAAAGTATTTTTAAATCGCTACAGTGCTGCTGGGATAAATTTTTCGCAGCCTCTGTGAATACAGCAAGCAAGTAAAATTTGTACCAGTAGCACCATAATATAATCGTATCGGTTTTATGTTTCTTTGACTATATACCACACACATAACAAATATAACTGTTTCAAATAGCGAGGAATAATGGATAAGCAACTGTTAATTTTTGATTTCGACGGAACACTCATTGATAGTGTGCCCGATTTGGCTGATGCGACCAATGCTATGTTAACCACGCTGGGCAAGGACACCTACCCTATCGAGACAATACGCAACTGGATAGGAAATGGTTCGCGGTTGCTAGTAGAACGTGCGCTAGTTGGCAAGGTAGAAGTATTAGCAGGCGAGCTGACGGTTGAGAAAGCCGATCACGCAGAGCAAGTGTTTTTTGAAGCTTATAAAAACCTTAGTGGTAGCAAAACTGTCGCTTACCCAGATGTCGATAGTGGATTAAAACAACTGAAAGCCGCAGGTTATACACTGGCGTTAGTGACCAATAAGCCCATTCGTTTTGTCCCAAAAATTTTACAATCTTTTGGCTGGCAGGAATTGTTCAGTGAAGTGTTGGGCGGTGATAGCCTCTCAACCAAAAAACCAGACCCCGCGCCGCTATTACATGTCTGTGGAAAGTTAAACGTCGCTCCAGAACAAGCCGTGATGATTGGTGATTCTAGAAACGACATATTGGCCGGACAAAACGCCAATATGGACACGCTTGGACTGTCTTACGGCTACAACTACGGACAAGATATTCGCGAATTGAATCCGACTGAAGCGTTTGATAGCTTTAAAGCGCTGCAAGACTACCTACTTAAATAAGCATCATCTCAAGAACATCCACAAGCTCAATTGCATCTTATGTGGCTTATCTTGTGGGATAAAAACCATTGTAAAACTAGAATAATTGTAGAGATAGAGCCATGAGCCAATCACTTGCTACGATAACTGAGTGCTTCAGACACATGAGCACTGTTGATGGTATCACTATCAGCCAGATCAGCGATGGTACGAGCGACTCGCAGTACTCTATGGTAGCCACGCGCCGATAAATTTAGACGCTGCTGAGCAAGTTGTAATAACTGCTGCTCACTCTCCCCTAGCTGGATATATTTATCAACCTCGCTAGGGCTAAGCTCATTATTTACCTTCTGTTGCCGCTGCATCTGATGCTTATGAGCAGCAATGACCCGAACGCGTACTTGTTCGGAAGTCTCTCCTGCTTGGGCATTTTGCAAGTCAGCAATCGGCAAAGCAGGTACAGTGATATGCAAATCAATACGATCTAATAACGGTCCTGATAGCTTATCTTGATAACGTTTAATCTGTTCAGGCCGACAGCGACAACGTCCTGATGCATCTCCATCATAACCACAGGGACAAGGATTCATGGCTGCGACCAATTGAAAACTTGCAGGAAAAGTCATTTGAGAATTGGCACGGCTGATGGTTATTTGCTTAGCCTCCAAGGGCTGACGTAACACCTCTAACACCGTGCGATCAAACTCTGGTAGCTCGTCTAAAAACAACACACCTTTATTGGCAAGGGTAATCTCACCAGGTTTTGGGCGCGAGCCCCTGTCACTTCCCATATACCATGTCAATTATCCACCAAAAAATCTTCTCTTCAGAGAAACTTTACCATCAAACTCTGTCACTATTTTACGACTAACCTTGTCAAAAAGGTTTTTCTTATCGATAAACCTTGTCAAAAAAGAACATAATACACTTACTACCAAAGGATTTTTATATGAAACAAGTTCGTAAAATTAAACCCACCTACAGAAGTATATCGGGCCATTTCGCTTTTATGGGTGAGTCAATAGCTTATGAATCTACTTTAGAGCGTGATTTTTTACGCTATCAGACTTTCAGAAAGGAAGTCATAGACATAGTGCCACAGCCAGTCTCTATTCCCTTTAAGAAAAATGGTCGTACTCACTCTTATACGCCAGACTATTTTGTACAACTTTCCGAGGACCACGGTAAATCAGTAATCGTTGAGGTTAAACCCAAATTAGAATGGCAAGAGAATTGGCGTGATTGGTCAGATAAATGGAAGGCAGCTATCAAGTATAGTAAAGATCAAGGCTTTAGATTTGCAATTTATGATGAAGATAGAATTCATCATCTAGCTTTTCACAACATCAACTTCTTGAGAAAGTACAAGAATTTATATGCAGCTCCTGAAGAAGTTAAAGCGGTGTTGGCAGATCTAGAACTAAGAGATAACACGACTGTCGAATACATCTTAGAAAGATACTTCAAAGGTGATATTTATCGCCCTAGAGGTCGTCAGTTTATATGGTATCTGATGGCGAATAAGCTAATTGGATTTGACGTTTGGAACGATATACGTAGTGAAAAAGTGGAGATTTGGCATGCCGAATAACATGAAGAACTTAACCAATATGACTCGTGAAATTTTTTACGAGCGTCAACCTGAACGTAGTTATGTTCAACTTGCTCTAGGTGGTGTTTATACAAATAGGCAAGACAAACAAGACTACCAATTAATTGAATTCATGGATGATATGAATCAGGCTTTATTTAAAAAGCTATCTAATCAGCGCAATAAAGTTATGAGTATCCATGACTTTCAAAATATTGTTGATACTAATAATGTGACTATTAAGTTTGATATCAACGAAGTCAGTGATGATGACTGGAAAAAGGCGCATGAAAGATACATTGCTATTAAGCCACTTTTAAACTCAACCTCTATAACGCTTGATGAACGCGCTAGTGAGGTGGATGTATCTGCTAGAACTTTACGTAGGTGGCGAGACGCATATTTGTCAGCCAACTCGATAGCTTCTCTCATCGATAGAAAAAGTGGCAGAAGAAAAGGGGACAATCAACTGAAACCGCATGTTGAAAAGTTGATTCAAGATGTTATTAACGAACATTTCTTAACGATACAACGCCCTACCGAAGAATCAACTATTCGTGAAGTACTTAAAAGATGTTATGAGCTAGGTATTGATAAACCCAGTAAGAATACTATTCGCAGACGAATTTCACAAATCAGTGAAAAGAATTACTTAAGAGGACGAGGTTTTCGCAAGAGAGCAAAACAGAAATTTACGCCTAAGCCAGGTACCTTCCCTGGGGCTGACTATCCTCTAAGCGTTATCCAAATTGATCATACTCCTGCTGACATTATTCTTGTTGATGACAAACATAGGAAGCCCATTGGACGGCCATATATTACCTTAGCGATTGATGTGTACAGTCGAATGGTTACAGGCTATTACATCTCGCTTGACCCGCCTTCTGTTACCTCAGTCGGTATGTGTTTATCACGTAGTATTCTGCCTAAAACAGAATTGTTACTAGAGCATGGTATTACAGATGCTAGTTGGGATGTGTTTGGATTTCCCACTAAAATACATGTTGATAATGGAGCAGATTTTAGAGCAGAAAGTCTGCGCAAGTCGTGTATGTTTCATGGCATTGAACTTGAATTTAGACCAGTAGCAAGACCTGAGTTTGGTGGACACATTGAAAGACTGATTGGTAACGTAATGCAAAAGGTTCACGAATTACCAGGAACCACTTTTTCTAATATCAAAGAAAGAGATATTTACGATTCTGAGAAAAATGCTTCCATGACATTGGCTGAATTTGAGCAATGGGTACTGACCTATATCACAAAGGTTTACCACGAAACGACTCACTCAGCTTTAGAAACAACACCAAACGAAAAATGGAAGATAGGTATATTTGGCAATGATTACGAGGCAGGTACAGGTTTACCTGCTATACCATCCGATCCGCAAACGCTTACTTTAGACTTTATGCCGAGCCTAGAGCGCACCATTCAGCGTTATGGCGTCAAAATTGATGGACTTATCTACTATGACCCATGCTTAAACTCCTTCGTGAATGAACTAGAGGATAAAAGTAGCCAGAAGAAAACTAAATTTATCTTTAGACAAGATCCAAGAGACATAAGTTACGTTTGGTTCTTTGATCCATTACTTAAAAGCTATTTTTCAGTTCCACTAGCAAATCAAGCAACACCAGCTATGAGTCTTTGGGAGTACAAGTTTCTTAAGAAGCAGGTTAAAGAGTCTTCTGGCACTGTTAATGACGAGCTTATCTATCGTGCTTGGGATGATATGAAATCAATTGTTTCTGAGTCGCAGAGTATAACGAAGTCAGAGCGCAGAAAAGAACAACGTCGAAAATCTCACGTTAAATCGCAAGAGCTTTATGAGCCATTGAAAGAGCCGAAAAATGCTAATTCTGACACTTATCAATCTAATGCTATTTCAGGTATCGATGACAGTGGTTTAGGTTATTTTGAGGATATTGAATAATGAACAAATTACCGCATAAGCACATACATGAAAAATTCCGCCATATCGCTACGATGTCTAACGAGGAGCGGATTAAGTTTATCGATACTCCACGTTGGTTTGGTTACGATAAAGCAAATCGTGTCATTGAAAATATGCAAGGTCTGATGAACATGGTGCAACAGCACCGTATGCCGAACTTATTGATTATTGGTGATTCAAATAATGGTAAGACTACTATCATTAAGCAGTTTGTGAAACGTTTTGGTGATAGCTATATTGATGATGACTTAAATCTAGTAGTCCCTGTTATTTCTATTCAAGCACCGCCTTCAGCAAGTGAGAAGGACTTATATGTTGCTCTCATTGATGCCTTATCGTTGCCTTACAATATATCCAACTCAACAACTAAATTTCGCTATCAAGTTGTGCATTCTTTACTTGAGACTCAAGTGAAAATTATTGTTATCGATGAGATTCATTCAATGCTCACAGGTACAGCAAGACAGCAACGCCAAATCATGAATACCATAAAATACTTATGTAATCAGCTTCAAATACCAATTGTACTAAGTGGGACTAAGGATGCTGTCCGAATCTTGCATACTGACCCACAGCATGCTAGTCGTTTTGATGTCGCAGAGTTACTGCTATGGAAGAACGATAGAGAATTTAGAAAATTAGTGAGTACTTTTGAGCATGTTTTGCCTCTTAAAAATCCCTCTAATCTGATAGAGCCTACAAAACTCAATCTCATACATAGCATTAGCGGTGGCTGCATAGGTAATGTTAAAAGGTTAATGATCGAGTGTGCTAAAGAGGCCATTATTAACGGGACAGAAGAAATTACGATTAAGTCTATTGAGGATAAATCATGGTTACGACCAAAAAGAGGAATTCGCACAATTATTGGATAAAACCTTTGACCTTTTCAACCCCACTTTTAGAGGGTGAGAGTGTAGGCTCATGGATTATAAGGGCGTCACTTTCTCAGAAGTGTACTCTTACTACCTTTATGGGGTTTTATTGGCAACACGTAAATGACAGGTTAGATCGATATGATTTTGATAAAGGGTTTGAATACGTAAAGCCTGATGTTCACGAGGATATGGCTATATTGGCAGAAACGACGGTTGATAGGTTTAACAAACAGACTTTGACAAGCTTTGCTAGAGAACAGGGATTGATTTCACATAGTTCTAGCGCTTTAAAGTGGACACTCCCACTATCACGCAGACATCTATATGGGAGATTTGGACATCCATATTGTCCTGATTGTATGGCCGACAATGAAAAGTCTCATTTAAAGCTCCGATGGCGATTAGCTTGGTCAGTTTACTGTGATGAGCATCATAGGGTATTGCAGACAAATTGTCCTCACTGCGATATACCCTATCAGCCACTCTTAGCCAAAATTGAAAATAAGTATGGTAACCCTCCCAAACTTAAGACACCTAATAAATAGAATTAAGCTGCCTGATTGA
>NZ_RRYV01000097.1 GCF_014861395.1 Psychrobacter sp. FME13
TTGGTGCAATTTTAGCGATCAGCAGCCCTAATATTTGAATGTTCAACACGCCCTAATATCAATTTAATTATAGGAATAAAAAACCTGTGAGACGTTTTTTTTATACCATTAACACTAATACTGATAATATTCTCTCTCTACCTAAATTACATACCTTACCCTTAGGCAGCGAGATCGAATTACCAGAGAATATCGTGCATCATTGGTGCCGCGTATTACGGGCAAATGTTGGTGAAAAAGGTGTATTATTTGATGGCTTTGGTGGCGAATATCAGGTACAACTAGAAAATATAAATAAAAAATCAGCGACGGCTACCTTATTGATGCAGCTATCTGATGATAAAGCTGCACCTATTTTTAGTAAAATCGGTCTGGTCATGAGTCGCGGTGAACGCATGGACTATGCGATTCAAAAATCAACAGAGCTTGGCGTCACTGCTATCCAGTTATTAAGTAGTCATCATGGTGAGGTCAATCTAAAACCTGCACAAGTTGGGAAAAAACTGGCTCATTGGCAGCAAGTGGCTATAGCGGCTTGCGAACAGTGCGGACTCAATCGTCCACCACTTATTTTGTCACCTATCTCTATTAATGACTGGTTATACAACCCAGCAGACACCGTCGTTAGCCCTATAGTAGCTGATCTCAGTCAAGATTCTTATTACCAAGTACTACAGCAGCCAGCCGACTTACGTATGCAGTTGAGCGTACCAAAAAAAGGACAGCCCGCGATGCCTGAGTCACTGTTAGCCACCCTGGCACAATCAGCGCCTTATATTGAGCTACTCATTGGCCCTGAAGGAGGACTCAGCGACGATGAACGTCAAAAAGCAGCAGAAATTGGTTTTCAACCTTGGCAAATCGGTAAAAGGGTTTTGCGTACTGAAACTGCACCAGTGGTTGCATTAGCAACCTTACATGCTTTGAGCTATTAATTATCAAATACTAAATAGTGTTGAATATTCAGCACGACTAAAACAGGTAAACTTATCTAGGACATATTTGATACTGCAGCTATGGCACTGATGAAGACTATTTTTTAGACCCTTTGACGTTAAAAATAGTAAATTTAGTTATTCTAAGTGTCTATGTCTAACCATAAAATGGTAAAAAGAGTGCTTTCTCTACGAGTTGGTACTAAAACTGCTCCACATTAGTTATAAAGTTCGCTACGGCACGAGCATTAGCATTATTTTACGCCTTGCTTGGAGCCGTATTAGTAAGCAGCAGTGCTTATTTGGGAATATCAAACACACCCTATTATTTTATTTTGCCATTATGAGTCCAATTATGACTAATGCCACTGCCATTCCAGTCTCAGATAAACAGCAAATACTGGCACAGTTATGCGAGCAACTTGATGACGCTATCTTTATTTTAGATGCCAACTTGTGCTATTTATCGGTTAATGCCTGTTATGAAATGACGATTGGCTATAATGAGTCTTTTTTGCTTGGACGACCGCTTGGTATTTATGCGGCAAAATTTTTATCAGCAGATGAAGGGTCGATTTTAGCGGATATCACTAGCCACCTAAACAGTAGTGGCTTTTATGAAAAACACTTTGCAATGGCAAATCGATATGGGCAAGTCATTGATTGCCATATGACTTATCGTAAGATATGTATCGAGCAGACTGTGTACTACGTAGGTATGGTTCGTGATATGTCAGCAGCTATTAAAGATCAAAAAAAAGTGGCTCATTTACTCAATTATAATCAGGTCACAGGCCTACCCAACCGTAAAGTGTTTTTGAGTAAAACCAATGATTTATTATTAGATACTTACCAAGAAATCGCTATTGTACGTTTGAATATTGATCGTTATCGTAGCCTCGCAAGCCTACTAGGCCCTGATGGCATTAATACGTTGATAAAAAGCTTTGTCACGCGTATTAAAAACCTTCAACTGGATTATCTGACCTGTTTTTCCCATTTTGGTGGTGATGATTTTGTCTTGGTATTCGAATGCCCTGATGCCAATATAGTACGTCAGCAGCTAGACAGCTTAATGCAAATATGTGAACGCCCTTTCTCCTCAGACAAAACAGAGGCAAATATATACTGCCATATTTCCGTTGGTGCCAGTTACTTTCCCAAAGATGATGATGAATTGACTGGATTATTGGCCAAGGCTGAAAAAGCGCTGCATTATGTCAAAAAACAAGGTGGAGAAGATATCTGCTGGTATGACACATCGATTGATGAAGCCACTATCGGCAACTGGCAGTTAGAATCTGAGCTTAGAACTGCAGCTGCTGAAGGTCAGTTTATTCCTTATTACCAACCAAAATTTGAGTTAGCTACTGGTATTATCACAGGCTTTGAGGCTTTAGTACGCTGGCAACATCCGACTCGCGGACTACTGCGTCCAATACATTTCATCGATGCTATTATCACTCATAAATTATCATTTGAACTATTCTCACAAATGGCGGTTCAAATCGCCAAGCAACTGTCTATTTGGCAAGAGCAAGGTTTTTGTCAACATATCTGCATCAATGCTGACGCCACTGAATTTAGCCATCCTAACTTTTTTAAGATGGTACGCAATCTTCTTATACAACATAATATTTCTGCGACGCAATTACATATTGAAGTAACTGAATCTTCTCTAATCCAACGCCATAGTAAAGTAAAAAAACAACTGGGTTTACTCAAAGAACTGGGGATATACCTTGCCCTAGATGACTTTGGTACTGGTTATGCCTCCTTGAGCTATCTACAAGAATATCCATTTGATTTTATTAAAGTTGACAAAAGCTTTATCTCTGATATTGATAACAATCAAACTCAATACGCCATCGTAAAAGCCATTCTAGATTTGGGTACGGCGCTTGATATGCAAATCATCGCTGAAGGCATCGAGACCGAACAGCAGCGTGATGTACTGTTATCAATGGGCTGTAAACAAGGTCAGGGTTATTGGCTGAGTAGACCTGTGGCAGCTGATGCTGCAACCAAAATGTTGA
Organism: Psychrobacter sp. FME13; assembly: GCF_014861395.1. Classification (GTDB taxonomy): domain Bacteria; phylum Pseudomonadota; class Gammaproteobacteria; order Pseudomonadales; family Moraxellaceae; genus Psychrobacter. The sequence goes on from NZ_RRYV01000097.1 coordinate 2,972, forward strand.
TTGAGCAGTACCGTACTCATTAACGCCTATTCGATTATGACTTAATATTACTAATATTTTCATCTGCTTATTTGCCTCAACTTTTGATGCCTAGCTTTGATTGTATAACCGATGCAAGGTAGGTTCATGACTTATCAGTGCTGTCACCAAACTTGTATAATTTCCCATGAACGCCTATCTTTTATAGTGAATTTGTCAGGTCTTATTGAGACTTCAGTTGACTCTGGCAATCATTATTCTTTTCAATACGATTTTATATAATCAACAACTCAGTCCATCTACGTTATTGCCTAGCATTTGTTTAGGCACGTTAGATTGAAATAGCCACACCTGTACGGCGTCGGACGGTGCAGTTAGATGACTATTCTTGACTTTGCTTGATTACATTCCAAAAAGGACAGGAAGTTATGCAATATAAAGCGCCCTTACGTGATATTCAATTCGTGATGCATGAGTTACTTGACAGTGAAAGCCACTATAAAACCTTACCAGCCTTTCAAGAAGCTGATCGTGAGTTGATGGATAGTCTGTTCGAGATGGCTGCAAGCTTTGCTGAAAATGAACTATCACCATTGAACCAAAGCGGTGATGCTGAAGGCTGTAAGTTCGATAACGGTACTGTCACTACACCAAAAGGTTTTAAAGAAGCTTATACAGCGTTTTGTGAGCTCGGCTTCCCTGCTTTGTCTGCTGAAGAAGACTTCGGTGGGCAAAACATGCCTTTTTCATTGTCTACTGTCATTAATGAAATGGTGGGTACAGCCAACTGGTCATTCTCTATGTATCCTGGCCTATCGCATGGTGCCATTCAAACCATCGAACACCATGGTACTGACGCTCAAAAACAAACCTATTTAGAAAAAATGGTCACTGGCGAATGGTCAGGCACCATGTGCCTTACTGAGGCCCACGCCGGTTCGGATTTAGGGATTATTCGTACCAAAGCTGAGCCTAAGGAAGATGGCAGCTATAGTATCACTGGTCAGAAAATTTTTATCTCTGCAGGTGAGCATGATCTGACTAGCAACATCATTCACATTGTCTTAGCCCGTCTACCAGGCGCGCCTGCTGGCACCAAAGGTATCTCATTATTTATCGTTCCTAAAGTAACGGTCAATGAAGATGGTAGTTTAGGCGAAGGTAATAATGTCGTTTGCGGCTCTATCGAGCATAAAATGGGTATCAAAGCTTCTGCCACTTGTGTCATGAACTTTGATGGTGCAACAGGTTATCTGATTGGCCCAGAAAACCGTGGTCTACAGTGTATGTTTACCTTTATGAATGTGGCACGTATCGGTACTGCCGTTCAAGGTTTAACAGCTGCAGAGTATGCATTCCAAGGCTCATTGACTTATGCAAAAGACCGCTTAGCAATGCGTTCGTTATCAGGTGTTAAAGCACCAAAGAAAGCAGCTGACCCTATCATTGTACATCCAGCTGTTCGTAACATGCTATTGACCGAAAAAGCCTTTGCAGAAGGTGGTCGTGCCCTAGTCTATTACCTCTCACACTTTGCTGATGTTGTCGCAAAAGGCGAAGGTGAAGATCTTAAGTTTGCTGACCAAATGTTGTCACTACTGACACCAATTGCTAAAGCATTCCTGACAGAAACTGGTCTAGAAGCGGCCAATCATGGCGTGCAGGTATATGGTGGTCATGGCTTTATCAGCGAATGGGGTATGGAACAAAACGTACGTGATACACGCATCTCTTGCTTATACGAAGGAACAACAGAAATTCAAGCACTTGATTTGCTTGGTCGTAAAGTATTGGGCTCACAGGGCAAACTACTTGCCAACTTTGTCAACATCATTCAAAAATTCTGTGACGAAAACAAAGAAAATGATGAGATGGGTCAATTCATTCGCCCACTTGCCAAACACCTTAAAGAATGGGGCGACCTCACTGCACGTATTGGCATGCAAGCAACTGAAAACCCTGATGCGGTCGGCGGCGCTGCTGTTGACTACATGTACTTCAGTGGCTATGTCACTCTAGCCTATTTATGGGCTCGTATGGCATTAATCGCCCAGACCGCTATTGCTGAGGGCACTAGCGAAAAAGCATTCTACGATGCTAAAGTCAAAACTGCTCAGTTCTACTTTGCTAAGCTGTTGCCACGTACCACTACCCACGTACAACGTATCGGCACTGGTGTAGAGCCATACATGAGCATGGATGTTGATCAGTTCGCCTTTTAATTAAAGCGCTAAAAGTCATACTAATATACTCTTGAGCGGCAATATACTTCGGTATGTTGCCGCTTTATTTTTGCATACGTTTGTGATGACCCTTAACATATAGTCAGAGAAGTCTAAAACAGCTACAAGGCAGCCGACCGCAAATTGTACATATAGTACCTCTAGGGAGGGTAACACCGTAGCGGTTTAGTATGGTCAAAGTATTTTTAAATCGCTACAGTGCTGCTGGGATAAATTTTTCGCAGCCTCTGTGAATACAGCAAGCAAGTAAAGTTTGTACCAGTAGCACCATAATACAATCGTATCGGTTTTATGTTTTTTTGACTATAGTTCGCGGACTATAGATCAACAGGACTTAGTCAGCAGTGACTGTCTGCAAATACCGACCCATCTATCTTTCCACATAACAAGCATCACTGCGATGCCTCTCAGTACTTCAATAGTCGTTGCTAACTTTTAGTGCACGCACGATTCACGAACAAATACACTTGCGCGCAAGCTTATTTGTTAAACTTTGATTATGAGTGAATCAAGTTAAATCAGAAAAACAAATTATTATCTTATCAATTTTATTTATTTGACCAAAGGAATGTTTATGGCTGTTTATAATGCCCCTCTTAATGATATGCGTTTCATTCTAAATGACGTATTTAAAGCATCAGAATTTTGGCAAAACAACGAAAACTTAGCTCATGTTGACATTGAAACCGTTGATATGGTCTTAGAAGAAATGGCAAAACTGTCAAAAAACATTTTATTGCCTATTAATCGTAGCGGTGATGAAGAAGGCGCAACCTTTCACGGTGATGGCGTGGTCACGACGCCAACTGGATTTAAAGAGGCTTACAAACAGTTTGCCGAATCAGGTTGGGTTGGCTTAAGCGGTAATGCTGAATACGGTGGTCAAGGTTTTCCCAAAATGGTCACTATGTTGACTGAAGAAATGGTTTTCACTGCCAACCAATCGTTTGCGCTTTATCCAAACCTGACCGTTGGTGCCACACTTTGCCTAAACGCAGCCGCTTCTGAAGAACAAAAACAGACTTATCTAGAAAAAATGTATAACGGTGAATGGGCTGGTACCATGTGCTTAACTGAGCCACATGCTGGTACTGACCTAGGTATTATCAAAACCAAAGCTGTGCCTAACGATGACGGTAGCTATGATATCTCTGGTACCAAAATCTTTATTACTGGTGGCGAGCATGACCTAACTGACAACATCATACACTTAGTATTGGCAAAAACCCCTAATGCACCGGAAGGTTCAAAAGGCATCTCACTATTTGTGGTACCAAAATTCTTGGTCAATGACGATGGTAGTTTAGGCGAGCGCAATACATTGGCAGTTGGTTCTATCGAACACAAAATGGGTATCAAAGCATCGGCCACTTGTGTCATGAACTTTGATAGCGCAAAAGGCTGGATGGTGGGTGCAGAAAACACTGGTCTGTCTTCAATGTTCATTATGATGAATTATGAGCGCGTAACGATGGGTTTACAAGGACTCGGCGGTTCTGAACTTGCTTATCAAAACGCTGCTTTATATGCCAATGACCGTGGTCAAGGCCGCAGCGATACACAAATTCAAAGCCCAGAGAAACCAGCTGATGCCATCATCCATCATGCTGATGTGCGCCGTATGCTCTTAAATGCTAAAGCCAACACTGAAGCGTCACGCTGCTTTGCGATGTACGTGGCCAAAAATCTTGATGAAGAAAAATTTAGTACCGATCCTGATTCAGCAAAAGCCGCTGCTGCTCGTGTTGCATTACTAACACCCGTTGCGAAAGCATTTTTGACAGATAAAGCGCTAGAGGCCACTGTAGATTGCCAGCAGGTATTTGGTGGTCACGGCTATATCCGCGAATGGGGTATGGAACAAATCGTTCGTGATACGCGTATCGCCCAGATCTACGAAGGCACAAATGGTATTCAAGCACTTGATTTATTAGGTCGTAAAGTGGCTCGCAATAATGGCAAATATATCACTCACTTCTTAGGTGAGATTCGTGACTTTGTCAATAATATGCAAGCAGATCATGGTATCAAACAAGCGACGCTAGACGCAGCAGATACAATCGAAGCGTTAACCACGACTGTACTGAGCAATATTAGCGATCGTAAAAGTGAAATTAATGGCTGTGCCGTTGATTATATGCATGCCTTTGGTTATCTAGCTTACTCGTACATGTTTGCTTTAATGGTCGAAGCGGCTAACGGTAAAGAAGGTGGTTTTTACACCAACAAAGCCAAGCTTGCAGACTATTTCGTGGGGCGTATCTTGCCACGTATCAATGCTCATGCACAGATGGTCAAAGCTGGTAGTGATCCGATGATGAATTTTGATCTTGACTACTTTGATGTACCCGCCAGCTAAGTTATTATCATAGATAATATTCAAAAAAAAGGACAGCCATATAAGCTGTCCTTTTTTTTGCCAAAATAACTCTCATCATAATTTCTAACAAAATAATTGACTATCAATATGTGACTAAGATAAAAATAACGTACAATAAATCGTCGTTCGCATTAAATAAAAGTCTGATTAAATCTTTATAAATCATACTTATTTTGATCAATTATATGATAAAAACTACTAAAACAATCATAACAAAAGGTACGACGTGTCAGAAATGAAACATATTCTACAGCAAATTACGGCCTTGAGTGATGTACCTGATCCCTCAGTATTAAAGCGCCTAATAGATGCACTACGGGTAGGTGATAAAGAACCTGCACTGGCCAACGAAAATATTCAGTCCCTTATTGATATCCTGCGCCAACATCCAGAATATGCTGATGGGCTCTCTAGCTTTGTCCTCAAGATCATCATTCAGTATCGCCAAATTGCACTATATACCGACACTGGTATCATGTCAGACCAAGGGTTTTTCAATAGCTTACGCCGTTTAATCGGTCATCGTATTTTGCCGATATTACCGCAAGAAGACTCCGTGGTTGAATTGGTCGGCTATTTGTTCAATAAAAGCACTGATGAGCGCTGGCTCGCTAATATTAAAGAAGAGAAATGGGACGAATTGGTAGAGGTACTAAAAGTCGAAGAGAAGCATTTAGACTTAGTCGCCAATGTGAAAAACAGTATTTTAAACGCTATTATTATTTTATCTTATCGCATCAGTGGTATTGGTTTGCATCCTGATTTGATGGACTCTTACCCACAGATGCTGAATTACTCAGCGGCATTTGTTGCGCAGAACCAAGAAGCGGTACTATTCGTCAATGAATATAGACAAGCACATGAGCTTGATACCTTAACAGATATTACTCCCGAGCAAGCCGTTGATCCGGCGCCTTTGTTGGTAATGATTGAGCAGTGCGAAGATATCGTTGCCACGGTACGCAAACGTATTTATAAAACAGGTATCTCAATTCGTTTGACTAATATGATGCTACGCTTAGATCAAAGCTTACAACGTATGCGTGTCTTAACAGAGCTAGTGACAAATGATGATCAAAAGCGTGATCGCGCTGTGATTGATCTGATACAAACACTGATTAAGACTGCCAATCGCCGCTATAGCATTGGTTATTTGATTAATAACAATACTAAGCTGCTCTCTCGTAAAGTCACTGAAAATGCCAGCCGTGTTGGTGAGCATTACATCAGTACCGATAGAGTCGGCTATCGAAAAATGTTTAAAAAAGCCTCTATTGGTGGCTTCATGATTGCGTTTATGGCTACTATTAAAATACTAGCCTATCAGTTGGCGCTTGCTCCAATGGGACGTGCCTTTGTCAATAGCATGATTTATGGACTGGGTTTCGTCTTTATCCATGTCATCCGCGGTACTGTCGCGACCAAACAGCCAGCTATGACTGCAGCTGCTATTGCTTCTACCATATCTGAAAGCTCAGGTAAAAAATCCCACCAATTGACCAAGCTATCAGAATTAGTCGTCGATATTCTACGTACTCAGTTTATTGCCATCATGGGTAACGTGATGCTAGCAGTGCCTGTCGCTCTTCTCATCTCATTTGCATGGCTACAGTATACAGGCGTACCGATGATTGACACTGAAAAAGCGGAACATTTGCTCCATGATCTTGATCCTTTTCAGTCACTAGCACTCCCCCATGCTGCCATCGCTGGTGTGTATTTATTTCTAGCAGGTTTGATAGCTGGTTACTACGATAATTTGGCCGTTTACAACAATGTAGGTGCACGTATTCAACGTCATAAACTCCTCAAGTTTATACTACCCAAGACATGGCTCACTCGTTTAGGGGGCTTTGTAGAAGCCAATCTCGGTGCCATTATGGGTAATTTCTTGTTCGGGGTATTCTTAGGCAGTACAGCAACGATTGGCTATATTTTCGGACTACCCATCGATATTCGCCATATTGCATTTGCCTCGGCGAATTTGGCACATGGTTTATTTAATATATCCGCTGATGATATGAGTTGGAGCATTATTTTAATATCGATACTTGGCGTCGCACTTATCGGTATCGTCAACCTGCTAGTGAGTTTTTCCTTAGCACTGTTTGTCGCGCTACGCTCTAAAGAAGTGAAATTTTTTGAATGGAGTCGTTTGACTAAACTGGTCTTTGGTCACATCATTAGTCACCCTTCTGACTTCTTTTGGCCACGTGACAAACCAATGAAGTACGCACGTATCGATAGTCAAGGGCATATGATATTTGACGATACCTCAGCGCAGAGAAATGGCAAAACATTACCCAGTAATTATGTCGTACGACGCTTGTCTGATGTCAGGATCTTACCTGAGTCCAAGCAAGGTAATTCCCAGCATCCTCAAACAAACACTGATATATACTATGATAATCAACCTGGGGGCGACCACGCACAAGCTCACGCTCCTTCTCACAATACTGTTGACCTTGACGATAGTTTGATGGATGAAGAGCTCAATAGTGTGCCCTATACTGACGATATTCAATATAATCAAACACCAAATGATTTTGATAGTGATAATAACCATGCGGAATCTTCTGTGAGCGATACCAAAACATCGTTACCAAAGCCTAAAAAACCACCAAACCTGCCCAGTTAATATTGCAGATGTGGTGGTTTTGGACTTGGTCAGCTGTTGGTATTAAAGTTATTTACTATACGATTTAGCAAGGTCATTTCCCAACTCTGACACTGACACCAAAAAGCCGAGCGTATTTGAGTATGCCTATAGCAAATTCAAATACGCTCGGCTCCCTAGTGAATTTTCAAGATTTGCCATAAGCTAATGGTTTACGTTAGTGGCGTAACTTCATTCTTTAGGTATACTAAACTTACCTGATATCGTAACAACAATCCAAAAAATAATACTGACCGCCGAAAGTCCTATCAGCACGGATGGTGTATAAGTGACAAACCATAATTCGAGCGCACCAATCGTTAGAAAAGCACTGATAGTACCTATAAAAAATAAAATCAGATACTTAAAAAGAGAATTAATTCTAAAATTAAAACGTTTTAAAATGACTCCAACTATTATGGCGACCAAAGCAAATACAACAGTTAATAGCAAAGTTGCTACCACTGCTGTAAAAATTTTAACCGGCGCCTTCATAAAAAATGCCGCTAATACTAACAACGACATCACTAACATACTAACCATCATTATGACACCTACAAAATGACTTATCATAAACTCATTTTTCTTAGGCATTCTTACCGTAATGAAAGGTGCCTTACTAATGTTGGTGTGCTCATTATTCATGTAGAATCCAGTGGTGCATTAAAATTATGCTCAGGAGATAGAGTAAAAGTAAAAGCCAAATAAAAACACCATAAAAAGCTGTGGTCAGCAGAACGACTAATGTAAGATGGCAAGTTTCAATTCATTGATGATCACCCCTTAAGCTACCAAGGATGTCATTTTTAAATAGATAATAGAATACGATTGGCAAATGCTCAAAGTGAGGTGCTAGAAAACAACTATCACTTTAGAATAAACACTGTCATCTGCACGTCCAATATTTATCTTGTTTCTTGGTTACAAGCACTCTCGATCCCAATAATTGGCTTTTAAATTGGGTAAATTAGTAACCTTGTTCGTTTAGTTCCCTATATTTATAAGTACTGTTTGACTCCCTATACAAGTATTGATCTGCCAGATAGAACCTCAACGTATATAGGCTGTTCATATAATTCAAGGCTATTGATATCATGCACTACTTCAGCGTTTCTACTCTTGTGAAAGGTGAAAGTTGCAAACTTTCCAACCTCATCGTCTTGAAAACCTATGGTCAAATTAACGCTCTCTAAAGGGAAGTCTATAAGCCATTTTTTCTTAAATTTGTTAGAAAATATGATGGACTGGATGAACGGGTCTTGGTCTGTAAAATCTTCTATATGAAACCTATTAGTCGAAACTTCATAACCCGAAAAATCGGTAAACTCTTTTTCAATCTCATATTTTTCACTTAAACAGCGAGTATAGCTTGAAGGGAATATTTTTTCTAGAAAAATGCAGTCACCTATCGGCAAAAACCCTTCTTTTAAGATAAGACCTAACTCCTTATCTAATGTACCTTCTCGTATTTCACTTTCGTTAACATCTAGAAACTCTTTCATTATTAGATTGGTGTAAATCATAGCTTTCCCCTAAATCTCTTATTAATCCAGTGCAGGCGCTATTAATAATATCTTAGATTAACACATGAAGTGCAATACCAAATGCAAGGTGAAAAAAAGACCTAGATGCGCTAGCATCAAAGTTTTTATCCACCGACCAAAGTGAGATTGCAACCATGAGCTATACACATCTAAGCCTA
>NZ_RRYV01000098.1 GCF_014861395.1 Psychrobacter sp. FME13
AGTGCCATTCACTTAGTTTCTTGTGTCGTTTGGCTTAATTGATGACACGCCCTAGGACGTGTTCTTAATTCAACCGATAGTCATCTACATATATTAAAAATGACTAAATCTTGCCAAACCGCGTCAAGTAGCCAACTAACGGACGGCATGTCCTAGTTAGCATGATATTGCAATACTGCGTCCTTACCCAGTAATCGCGTGACTAAGGCGCCCAGTTTATCATTATATTTAGTAGCATAAAAAACCAATGGTAGCCTAAGATTCGTATCTAGGTCTTTGGCATCTCCTAAAGCATTTGATTCGCTCTTAGTCAACGCTGACAATTGGTTGGTAACCAGTAACTGCTTAACTCGCTCAGCAATTGCCTGTCCAGAGTCCACTACCTGCATTGATAGCTGCTGCGCTGCAATCTCATTCAATAAAAATGCTTTAAAAAATGGATAATGGGTACAGCCTAGCACCAACTGATCAATCCCTTCGTTGGCAAATAATTTTAGCTGCTGGCGCAAACTGAACGCCGTCTCATCCTGCTCTGGCATACCGGCCTCTACCCAAGGCACTAATCGTGGATCAAAATACTTAGTAACCACTGTATTATTAGGTCTAGCAAAATTGTTAATGACATCATTGAGCAACGTGCCATTCAAAGTCGCCTTGGTCGCCAATACTGCGACACGGCTGCTTTTGCTAGCAGCTACCGCTGGTTTTAAGGCAGGTACTAGACCGACAATAGGTAGCTGAGGATAATGACGCCTTGCAGTTTCCAGTGCATAGGCTGAAGCACTATTACAAGCAATCACGATAAGCTTGCAGCCCTGTTGATACAACCACTCTAATGCAGTCAGGGTTAACGCTTCAATATCTGCACTATCACGATTGCCATAAGGTACATTTAGCGTATCAGCATAATAAACATAACGCTCATTAGGGAGCTGCTGCGCGAGATGCAGATAAATAGACAACCCACCGACTCCAGAGTCGAACAATCCTATTGGCGAGCTACGAGCTTTACTATTCATAGTTTTACCAATACTAGCTTTGTTTATAGCAGCGTTACCCACTTCCCCAAAATCGTTACCAATGAAGGTATCTGAGCGCATCTTGAACGCATTCGTGACATTACTTGCCGTAATATCCATCGTTACTGTACTGCCATTTTTATATACATATCATCATCTTTGTACTGTTTCTTCAGTCAAATACTGAGTTAAATATTATATAGTTATTAAATTGCTATCAAGTTGCTATCTATTTATTTAACACAACCTATTTATTTAATACAACTTTATAGAGCATTTCTTCATTTTAAAAAGTGCTGATAAAACCCAGGGCATACTCTAGCTACTAAAGACCTCACTATAAATGAGTGTCGTTAATTGATAGGCATCGATAGCTGATAAGACTTGCCACCACTTTTTAAGATCAATATTGTCTCACTATTTTGCTCTATTAATTCGCCAATCTCTGCAAGATGATAAAACGTATTACGACCAATCAGCGCCGTCAAACCATTTCTAACGAGCATATAGGGACGCACTTGCGGTTCGATGACTGCTTCCTGATGACTGTCCACATCTGTATCAGTTATTGCATAGTCAATCATACTACTATCTTTAGGATTATACGCCTTTAATATGATTGGATGCTCATCATCTAAACGCACCACATCACCTGTCGTTGTGAGAAACTCCAACCAACTATAACCGCCCTCATTGACAATGCCAACATCGTTGATGAGTAGTGGTGCATCTTCAACTTGAATACGGATTTTCTGTACAGGCGTCTTCAGAAAGTACTCTGTCCTACCATTGTTTTCCTCTTTCCACAGAATAGTGGCAAACAAGCTGACCAATGACTCTCTAGTCATTTTTCCACCTTCATGCCACCACTCACCATTTGCTTTTATGATAAGGTCCATATCTGCCACATGGTCAGGATGCCAACTTTCCAGTGGCGGTATTGTGCGTCCCTGACGAACTCCAGCGCTAGACTTTAAATACTGGCTAAGGGTATCAATGTCACTTAGGTTGGATGACACGTCATTTGGGGCTTCTGCTTTATTTTCATGATTGCTAATGGCCTTTTTATTATCATAATTCATTATATAATCCTTTACCTAACATTCAAAGTTTGGCAAAACTGTTATTACTATAAATTTTTGTTTCAGGTATGATGAAACCTTGTCGTTATAACTTCCTTATTAGTTCAGTATCACCTTAACACCTATACTCATAAATGCGTATCGTGTTTATGGGACTTTTCTTTTATAATAAGTAACGATTTTTTATTTTTATCGGAACGTTCAAATAGCTGTTGTGTTAATAACAAATTTTACGTTATGTGTTGATATCTTTGAATAAATCGGACTCAACAATAACGTAATTAATTGATGCCGCAAAGACAGTTTTATCAGGCAGCCATATATCTGAGCAAAGTTAGCCCTGCAACTCTATTATTCAGTTGTTAAGCTAATAATGCCCTGAGATAAGCCACTAAAAGTTTAGGAGTAGGTATGCAAGAGCCAAACAATCAAAATCCAGTTATTGATGGTGAAACTGTTAATACTGATAAAACAGTAGCGACAGAAACGGCAAATCTAGACAAAGCAGAGCCGGAAGTTGCGACAGAAGAAGTGTTAGCTGAAGAGTTTGCTGTAGAAAACAAGCCTACCGAAGCTGTCACTATCGACAAAGCACCAGAGCCAGTAATAGAACCTGTGGTAGCCGAGCCTGAGATTGAACGTGAATCAATGGAGTTTGATGTCATTATCGTCGGTGGTGGACCTGCTGGTCTATCTACTGCCATCCGTCTACGCCAACTGGCTATTGCAGCGGGTAATGATGAATTTATGGTTTGTGTCGTCGAAAAGGGCTCTGAGTTCGGTGCTCATACTTTATCTGGTGCAGTAATAGAAACACGTGCTTTAGATGAGCTAATACCAGACTGGAAAGAAAAAGGCGCACCGCTTAACGTGCCAGCGACCGAAGATCGCTTCTATTACCTAAACTCAGCCACACGCTCTACTAAAGTACCTGATTCTCTAATTCCAGGGCCGATGCACAATGACGGCAACTATATCGTGTCACTAGGCAATGTGGTTCGCTGGTTAGCCGCCCAAGCTGAAGAGCTAGAAGTCATGATGTTCCCAGGCTTCCCTGCAGACGATATCTTATATAATGATGATGGCTCAGTACGAGGCGTATTGACGGGTGATATGGGTGTGGCTGCCAATGGTGAAGCCAAGCCAAGCTTTGAGCCTGGTTATGAACTTCTTGCTAAATATACTGTCTTTGCCGAAGGCTGCCGTGGTCATCTAGGTAAACGCTTGATCAGCCGTTTTGATCTTGATAAAGACTCAGACCCTCAACATTATGGTATTGGCTTAAAAGAGCTGTGGGATGTAGCACCTGAAAAGCACGAGCAAGGTGTGGTCATGCACGGTCTTGGTTGGCCATTAACAGAAACGGGTTCTACTGGTGGTTGGTGGTTGTACTTTGATGAAAACAACCAAGTCAGCTTTGGTCTCGTTGCTGATTTATCTTACCACAACCCATACATGTCACCATTCGATGAGATGCAACGCTTAAAAACGCATCCAGTCATCAAAAGTGTATTAGAAGGCGGTAAACGCATCTCTTACGGCGCGCGCGCTTTGACCAAAGGTGGTCTCAACTCATTACCGAAATTCACCTTCCCAGGTGGTGTATTGGTTGGTGACGATGCTGGATTCTTGAACCCTGCAAAAATCAAAGGCACCCATACTTCAATGAAGTCCGGTATGCTCGCAGCCGAAGCGATTTTTGAAGCATTACAAGCTGATCGTCAGCATGATGAGGTTGTTGCTTATACCACTATGTATAAAGAATCGTGGTTATATGAAGATAACTATGAATCACGTAACTTCTCGCCTGCGATTCATCGCATGGGTCTGTTTATGGGTGGTGCGTTTACCTTCATCGAGCACAACTTATTTAAGGGTAAAATGCCGTTTACCCTACATGATAACATCCCAGATTATGACCAACTAGAGCGAGCCAACCATGCTTATCAGCCGACTTACTTAAAGCCTGATGGCAAACTGGTATTTGATAAACTGTCATCAGTATTTATTTCTAATACCAATCATGCTGAAGACCAACCAACGCATCTAAAACTGACGGATCCAACCGTACCAGTATCCATTAATTTACCGCTATATGCTGAACCGGCACGTTTATATTGCCCAGCAGGTGTTTACGAAGTGGTCAAAGATGCAGAAGGTGCGAAGTTTGTCATCAATGCGCAAAACTGTGTACATTGTAAAACTTGTGATATTAAAGACCCATCACAAAATATTACGTGGGTAACGCCAGAAGGCGGCGGTGGTCCTAACTATCCAAACATGTAACCTATGATTGGAGTATTTATTGCACCCATAACATAATAGTAGCTGAATAAAAAACCGCCCTTTTAATATTTAAAAGGGCGGTTTTTTATTCAGCTTTCATTTAATCATCAAAATTAATCTGTCCATGCATCACGATGAGCTTCATCTTTAAGCTTCACAAAATCATCGGGATTAAATTTGATTTGATCACCAGTTTTACCTGCTTTCACTTGACGCTCATAGTCACGCAGTATTCTAAGTGCCACTGGAGATAGCAGTAAGATTGCCATCAAGTTAACCAAAGCCATCAGTCCCATCGACAAGTCAGCAAAGTTCCAAATAGCGGGCAGACTGGCAATAGCACCAATAAACACCATACCTAATACCATGAAGCGGAAAACCATAATCATCACTTTGGCATTTTTGGCACCAGAAATAAACTCTAAATTTGACTCACCATAACTATAATTAGCAATGATAGAAGTGAATGAGAAAAAGAAAATAGCAATCGCCACAAACACCACACCTAAATCACCAACATACTGCGACAATGCTAGCTGAGTCAGCTGAATACCTTCTTGTTCAACACTGGGGTCAACCACACCTGACAGTATAATAATTGATGCCGTTGCTGTACAAATGACTAGCGTATCCATAAAAACACCTAGCATTTGCATAAACCCTTGTACCGCTGGATGGTCAGGGTGACTCTTTGCGGTAGCTGCAGCGTTGGGTGCTGAACCCATACCTGCTTCGTTAGAAAACAAGCCACGCTTGATACCATTAATCATGGCCTGAGCGATACCGTAACCTATTACCCCGCCCGCTGCTTGTTCAAAACCAAATGCTGATTTTACAATCAACACAATAGCCGCTGGAAATTGACTGAAATTAGTGACAATAATGAATAACGCTAACAAAATATACAAAATAGCCATAACAGGGACGATTTTCCCAGCAATACGAGCAACTGAGCGTAAACCACCAAATACTACTGGCGCAACTAATACTACCAGCACTAAGCCTGTCGCCCATGTTGGAATGCCAAACGCTTCATTGGTCGCCTGTGCAATGGTATTTGACTGTACACCATTAAATGCCAGACCAAAAGCCACCAGCAAACATAACGAAAAGAAGATTGCTAACCAGCGCTTACCCAAACCTTTTTCAATATAGTAAGCAGGTCCACCACGATAAACATTGTCATGGTGCGGTACTTTGTACGCTTGTGCTAACGTGGATTCAATAAAACTGGTCGACATACCAACGATCGCCGTCATCCACATCCAAAACACAGCACCTGGGCCACCGAGATAAATCGCAATTGCAACCCCTGCCAAATTACCTGTGCCGACGCGAGCTGCCAGTGAGGTCATCAGTGCCTCAAATGAGCTAATACCACCATTTTTGCGTCCTTGATTAGAGACACGCAATAGTTTCCACATATGACCAAAATGGCGAAACTGTATAAAACGTGTAACGACGGTAAAATAAAGACCTGCGCCAATCAGTACGAACATCAATAATCCATACCAAGGGTTATTAGCAATCAACCAATCATTGTTGCCCCAAATAATGCTGACACCATAGTTTACAATGCTATTAAACCAACCTGCTATTCCGTCGTTCATACGGGCTCCTTATTAACAATTAACACTTTATAGACTGTACTGAAAATTTGTATTGATATTATATTTGGCCAACTCGAACCTTAGGCCACTTAAACCATCATGCACAAAAAATTTGATATCAAAATATCACGTGCATGATATAGACATTGAAGCACTAACAATTATTAAATTTAGTTATCCATCTAAAAAGAACATTTATTAAATAAATGTTCTTTACACTTGATATACTATAGAATGTATTGAGTAACAATTTAGCAGCACTTATTAGACTATTGTTGTATAGTTCTCAGTATCATCACGTGATGCACTAGTACTGGATATTGTATAAACAACTAAACGTATGCTTGATTTTTGCCTTTACTTTTATTTAGTATATGCAAAAGACCTTTTTAATATTTATGTTAAGCTAGTAGTTGCTTAATAGCGTGGCATTTTAAATGCATTAAGAATGTTAAGACACTTGTCAGGAAGACAAGATTGTAAAACAGACAATGGATCGTCTTACCCCTCTCTCTTCCTCGATAAGTCCAGTTCTTTATACATTATACTTTTTATTAATATGTTCTATGCCATACCTAACTATTCACTTTCAATAAAGAAATAGGTTGTTGCACGTTATATTTCTACTGTTATACACAGTACGTAGCTATTTTTTATGTTGTTAGTGTCTTTTTGATACGACTTAGTCCCTATGGATTGCAGTCTATCAATAAAATTTTGCTATATATGATGGTTATGATAGATACAGTATCGTGGTAATCGATACAGGTTAAACCAATATGTTTTAGCAAAATTAGACCGACAATAACATTTTAGGTAAGACAAAAGGAGTTGTCCTATGGAAAACCACAACGATCCATCTGGATATTGGCGTGCCAATGTTCGTCTCATTTTAGGTAGTCTAGTCGTTTGGGCATTATGTTCTTACGGCTTTGCGATTCTTTTACGTCCTCTCTTAGCTGGCATCAAAATCGGTGGTACCGATTTAGGCTTTTGGTTCGCTCAACAGGGTTCCATTGGTATTTTTATTGTCTTAATTTTTTTCTACGCTTGGCGTATGAATAAGTTGGACAAACAATACGGCGTAGACGAGGAATAGATCATGAGTCAGTATCTAATTAATATTATTTTTGTGGGTCTATCCTTCGCTCTTTACTTCGGTATTGCGATTTGGGCTCGTGCAGGAACAACAAGTGAATTTTATGTTGCAGGAGGCGGTGTTCATCCTGTAGTCAACGGTATGGCAACAGCAGCTGACTGGATGAGTGCTGCATCCTTTATTTCTATGGCCGGTCTACTTGCTGCTGGTGGCTATGGTGCATCGACTTATTTAATGGGTTGGACAGGTGGTTATGTTTTACTAGCCATGCTACTAGCACCATACTTACGCAAATTTGGTAAATTTACAGTTCCTGACTTTATTGGTGATCGTTTTTATTCCAAGACCGCTGCTATGATTGCTGTGGTCTGTTTGATCATTGCCTCAACCACTTATGTGATTGGTCAGATGACAGGGGCAGGTGTTGCATTTTCACGCTTCTTAGAAGTTGAAAATGATACTGGTCTTATTATTGCAGCGATTGTTGTGTTTTTCTATGCAGTACTTGGTGGCATGAAAGGGATTACTTACACGCAGGTTGCGCAGTATGTGGTTCTTATGATTGCTTATACCATTCCAGCCGTCTTTATTTCACTTGAATTAACAGGCAACCCAATTCCAGGTTTAGGCTTGTTCTCAAACCATGTAGAAGCAGGCGTTCCTATCTTAACCAAACTTGACCAAGTTGTCACTGACTTAGGTTTTACCGCTTATACTGCTGACGTTCCTAATAAACTCAACATGGTGTTATTTACGTTATCACTCATGATTGGTACAGCAGGTTTACCACACGTTATTATCCGTTTCTTCACAGTGCCTAAAGTGGCTGATGCCCGTTGGACAGCTGGTTGGACGCTAGTATTTATTTCATTGCTATATTTCACTGCACCTGCAGTAGGTGCCATGGCACGTTTGAACCTAATTGACACTATCTATCCACAAGGTGTTGAAGAGCCTGCTATCAACTATGACCAACGTCCAGACTGGATGAAAACATGGGAAGATACAGGTCTTATTAAGTATAACGACCTAAATAACGATGGTCGTATCCAAATGTATAATGACAGTGGTCTTGGCGCAGCTGAGATTGCACTAGCAAATGCACAAACTGAAGGTGGTGATGTAAGCGCTGCAACTGCCGCTGTGGAAACAGCCCGTGCCGCCCATAATTTAGAAGTTGATGGTCGTTTTGCTGACGCAGGTTGGGCTGGTAACGAGTTAGATGTCAACGCTGATATTCTCGTATTGGCGAATCCAGAAATTGCTCAGCTTCCACCTTGGGTTATTGGTCTTATCGCCGCTGGTGGTTTGGCAGCAGCATTATCTACAGCAGCTGGTTTGTTACTCGCTATTTCTTCAGCCATCAGTCATGATTTGATTAAACGAAATCTTAATCCAAACATTACTGACAAAGGAGAGCTAAAGGTCGCACGTATCACAATGGGGGTAGCTATTGTAGTTGCTACATACCTAGGCATGAATCCACCAGGATTTGCCGCACAGGTAGTTGCATTGGCATTTGGTATCGCTGGCGCCTCACTCTTCCCTGCATTAATGATGGGTATTTTCTCTAAACGTATCAACAATCTCGGTGCTATTGCTGGTATGTTGACTGGTCTCATCAGTATCTTGCTTTATATCTTTGTATTCAAAGGCTGGTTCTTTATTAGCGGCACAGCAAACCTACCTGATACCGCAGAGTACTGGTTATTTGGTATCTCACCATTATCATTTGGTGCAGTTGGTGCATTACTTAACTTTATTGTTGCATTCATAGTTTCTTATGCAACGAAAGCGCCACCATTACATATCCAGGAACTGGTTGAGAGTGTTCGTTCGCCACGCGGTGCTGGTGGTGCAGTCGACCACTGATCTTACGAATCATGATATATCTTCTGTTACTATATATCACTCACAGGCAGTAGCTGCTTGTGGGTGATTTTTTTGCCTGACATGTATTATCATTCTTATATTTTTAATTTACTCAATAGTTTAAATTAGACATACCTAACGCATTAAGGAATATTTTATGCTTTTCGAGTTTATCGCTACCATAGCTGCCGCATTTGGTATGGCTGGACTAGCACTAATCATAACTCATCTCAGTAAACTGGCAGGCAAACGTACACCGAAATGGCTTGTACCCCTATTTGCTGCTATTGGTATATTTGCGTTTCAAATACATCAAGAATACAACTGGTATAGTCAGCAAGTGGATAAGTTACCAGAGGGAGTAGAAGTGGTCAAAACAGCAGAAAGTACCGAATGGTTTCGTCCATGGTCTTATGCCAAACCACAGATACTACGCTTTATAGCAGCTGATACTGGTAATGCCAGTGTGCAAATAGATAACTCCAACATATACTTGGTTAACTTGTATTTGTTTGAAAGACGTAGAAGTGTACAAAAGATTGAGCAAGTGATCGATTGTAGCCGTCCTGCACGCGCAGACTATGTATTACCAGAAAAAGATAGCACGCTTACGATTGATGAACATGTTGAACAAACAACTGCATGGCACGATTTGGCAACAGATGATCCGCTATTTATTAAAATTTGCACCAATAAAAGTTAATTATTTTACACATATCGATCTCCTAGATAACGAAGCCACATACTGAAAGAGGATAATTTTTTAAGTTAATCAATCTAAAAAATTACCCTTTTTTTGCATCAGCTTTACTTTTATTAGCTATCGTGGTGTGGGACCGTTTTATAAGTGTGTTTAGAATTAGCACCCAACAACAATCCTGCACATAAGCCACCAAAATGGGCAGCAAATGAGATACCTTGTTGCGGCATTAATCCTTGCTTGATAGTCAACCAGTAGCCAGTGCCCATAACGATACAAGCTACTAGATAACCCCAACGTCGCGCAAATACAGCACCGCCTATCATGTAGCCAAGCATGGCAAAACATAACCCTGATGCACCAATATGAATAGAAGATGGCGAGCCGATTATCCAAGTAACTAGCCCGGATGCAATAATCAACTTAAGTATGGTTCGATACGCATTTTTTTCAAACAGTCCAAACAAAAATAAAATTTGTAATAACGTAAAAGTATTGCCAAGTAAATGGGAAAAGTTACCATGCATCGTCCATGAAGCAAATATTCCAATCAAACTACCTACATCTAGAGCACGAGGTACAATACCAAAAATATTCCACATCCCAAATAAAGCTGTTTCATTGAGAAAAAACATACCCCACATTGGTATCAATACAAAAGCATATAAACCAATAACTTGCTTTATTCGTACTACAATCAAAGTAAGTAATTGCTTCCAATTCATATGATATTACCCTTTCACTTAATCGCTTTAGATATATCCTAGTGACTCACAGAAAATAACGACCTATCTATCGGCTCAAACGACAATGACGTAGCATTTTTATCCACAGCCACATAATTGCTCCCATGTAGCAATGAGTTTGAATGGTAAGGCACCAACGCAGTAGGAATAAAATTACGCGCCGCATCAATATGTTTGATTGAATCATCAAAGAATATATGTGGAGCAAATGTTCTTAGTACAGCAGTTTTCTCCAACCCACCTAAGAAAAAGGCCATATCAACATTCACGCCCCACTCACGTAGCGTTTTAATAGCGCGCAAATCAGCAGGTGCATTACGAGCAGTTACTAGCGCTATTTTTATCGGAGAGTATTTAAGAGATGCCGGCAGACGCTCTTGTAGATTTGAGAGCTTAATCAATAGTTCAGCATAAGGCCCTTTCTCAATGGGTAAATCACGCATTTGTGCTTCACGAGCATGAAAAGCACGTAAGCCTTTTTGCTTATAAAGCAATTCTCCTGAATCATCAAAAAGCACTGCATCACCATCAAAAGCAATACGCAACTGCTGAGTATCTAGCTCATAAGTATTAACAGGTGTCGCATCAAGTATTGCACAAGCACAAATATTGGCATCAGCAACTTGCTGTGCATCATCACGATTAGTAGTAAGAAACAGATCAACATTAAAATCTTTAATATAAGGAGCCACGGGGCTACCTGAAATAAATGCCGATCGTGAAATATTAAGGCCTTTTTCAAGAATTGCATTAAGTACCTGAATACCTGTATCAGGACTACTCTTTGAGATAATAACAACCTCAACTAATGGTGCATCAACTTCTATATCTTTATCTAAACAGTCATTGCAATATTTATTGAGGTTCAATAACGCTTGAATCAAAGGGTAGCCTGCACCTATATTTAAAGGCTCATTCTCACGTTCGATCATATAGTCACGAAATTCTTTTATCACATCATCAGGACGTTGCTGCAAAAGTTGAAGTAAATGATTTTCAGATTCTGATAAATCAAATAGTGCAGTTGCAGAAATTGCAACTATCAACGTGTTACTAAAATCAACTGCCATAAATCTCTCAACTGATAAAATCATAGAGTGGATAAAAGAATGGACTACGAGCCAAAGTAGTCATAGCCATTAAAATTATTCTCTAAAGTTAAGGTGCAAACGTTATTGTCGTTTTATGCATCATCTGAAAGCATTTTAACGATTAACAGCGCTTATTGTGAATGTTCAACACGCTCTAGATTATAAAAAATAAGGTGGTGTTCTAAAAAGTATGCTGGCATCAGACATAGCCATAATTGACATAGAAG
>NZ_RRYV01000099.1 GCF_014861395.1 Psychrobacter sp. FME13
CTTCTATGTCAATTATGGCTATGTCTGATGCCAGCATACTTTTTAGAACACCACCGGATATTAAATAGAGTAAAATCGCTATAAAAAGTGACAGCATGAACTTCGTTTGCAGTATTAGCTATAAATAAGCATGCAACAAAAAGCCCCAACAGTGTGTTGGGGCTTTTTGGTTACTAGGATGTGTTGGACGAAACAGCTTTATCGATTGCCGTCTATTTATCTATATTATCACCTACACTATTATCCATGTTCTTCGGCTCAGTATCTTTAGCGATATCAACCTCAGAGTTGGTCGTCATGTCTTTACCAGAGTCAGGAAAGCGATTAGGATCGAGCGTGCCTTTCTTGGTTTTAGGCGCATTACCGTTGCCGTTGGCACTGCTACTGGCAGATGCTTTAGTCTTGGATACAGCGGTTGAATTTGCTGACATCACTCCTGTATTGACCACAGAATCAGGCACTGTTTTTGTCTCGTCTGTCGCCGTGGTTGGTGAGTGCGTCGGTTCAGTATTGTTGCTTGGTTTGGTGGCTGTCTCACTGGCGCCATTTTGTTTAGCGACATCACTATTGTTATCATCATCAGCTGTTTGTTCAGAATTGTCATCGACCGGCTCATTTTCTTTACGCTTTTCAGGCGCTTTTGAGCTGGACTCAAAGCTGGCATCAGCGGCCATCCGTGCCTGTTCTTGCTTAGGCGTGACATCGACTGGTTTTGGCTGTACTTCATCCTCTATTACCAGTGAGATAAGCTTGCGATCACGTGGTACCGTACCATCGAACTTGTCGGTGATGACATGCAATTTGCCTTCTTTGTCTATGGTGTATAGCGGCACAAACTGCTTGTTATCCGCTTTGTATTGTTCAAAGCTGTAGCTATCGGTAATATTGGTGATTTTGATGCGAGCCTTTTTAGACAGCATGCTAGCCAGCTTGGTGTACGTTGCGTCTTTGCCAAACAGCCACTGCGATTGAAAGTTTGACTGCTTGTCTTCACGCTCGCTTTTGACTTTTTCATCACTGAATTTGAGGCGATATAGTTTACGCTCACCGAACTCATGACGATAATGAATCTCGGACAAGGTATTCATCTCTTTATCCATACTCATGGCAAACAGACGACCGATACCGATAAGGTCAAGGTTGTGATCGGCATGGTCAGAGATGGGGTTACCAAAATAAGTACGCAAACCACTCATGCGTGCACGGGCGATATTGGTATAGTTGTTGTGCGCAACGATGACATCAAAGCCTTGGTCTTTTAGAGATGTGGCTATCAATAACGCGATAGGGTTGGAGCCGACGATGAGGATACCATTGGTTTCAGGCTCACGGACACCAAGTAAATTACCGACCATTTTTGAGCCAATACCTTGAATCATAACTGTGCCAATGATGACCATAAATACTAAGGGTACGAGTAGCTCAACACCTTGAATATCGTACTCTTGTAGACGAATGGCAAACAGTGATGAAATAGCTGCAGCGACGATACCGCGTGGCCCAATCCAGCTAATCATTAGTTTTTCGCTAGTCTTCAAGTTTGAACCGATAGCCGATGCCCACACAGACAATGGACGTGCTACAAACATGACGATAGCGAGTAGTACCAATCCTGCAAAGCCGACACTCATTAAGCTTGCCAGCTCTACACGAGCAGCAAGAATGATAAAGAGTACAGAGATAAGTAGGATGGTTAAGGATTCATTAAACTCTAAGATAGTCTCACGCGGGAATTTTGGCCAGTTTGCTAAGGCCACGCCCAATACTGTGACGGTCAACAGACCAGACTCATGCTCTAAGTGGTTGGATATTGAAAACAAGACCAACACAAAGGCTAGTGTGAAGACATTGCGCAAAAACTCAGGAATCATATGGCGACGCATGAGAAATGCGAGCAGCCAAGCACCAGCCATCCCAAGGGCAGTTGCTAGTACGACGATTTTGGCAAACAGTAAGATACTGCTAGCTTCACCGCCAGAAATAATATATTCATAGACCAATACCACGGCGATTGCGCCGATTGGATCGATGATAATACCTTCCCATTTTAGGATGTTTGATATCGTCTTGTTTGGCCGTACACTGCGCAGTAGTGGCATAATAACTGTTGGACCAGTCACGCAGACCAGTGCGCCGAATAGCAACGCAATCAATGGATCGACATCAAATAGTAAATAAGTCGATAATGCCACGATAGCAATGGTAATCAGGACACCGACCGACACTAGCATTTGTACGACTGTACCATGCTGCTTAATCTCATCGAACTCTAAGGTCAGAGAGCCTTCAAAAAGAATAATTGCCACACCCAAAGAAATAAAGGGAAACATAAGCTCCCCCAATATTAAATCAGGATCGAAGATACCCAGTACAGGGCCCACGATAATACCAATCAGTAATAAAAATAAAATGGACGGTTGCTTTAAATACCAAGCCAACCATTGGGCGGCAATGCCGATCCCAACCACGCCAGATAATAATAGGGCGGTATCCATAAATTGATCCTTTTATAATCTTGTCATATTTTATATCTATCAATAGCTCTTGAATAATTGCTATAAGCAGCACTATAAATGATTTGATATCACTCTTTGTAGAGGTATGTTTCTAGCAAAGCTAAATAGCAGCAATGATAATTATCATGAATCACAACATGAGCCAGATATGATATATATACTATAAAGTAGTAAAGACAAAAGCATGCCTAGATAAATAATACCACCTTCAAAAGTACGATTAGCGGTGTCAACATTGTTTGCTCTACTAACTTGTTATCGGTAGTAGGTTTACTTGTTTTCCTTGCTACTTATATTTTAAAAATGGTTTAAAGCGCCTCTAGATATGCAAAAGATGGAAAATAAGGGTGATAATAGCCAGTAGTAGAGTTTTCTAGCTAACTTTTGTTTAATTATAAAACTATTTAGCTTGCTATCATAACATGATTTTATCTCATACTTACTGAGGCTGACTGTACCACGATATAGATACTCACTATAAAACTGCTAAGACGTTAACCTCATCAGCTATAAGTCTTTGTCATTGTTGTGATGGGCTGATTATCGTACTGTGCGGTCATCTTGCATAGACTATTATGAAATAATTGGGCACGGGGTTATTTTGCATTATCGAAATGACGATAAAATAAAAGATAATGCTTATCATACAGTAGCGTTATTTATCATGCACCTAGCGAGTATCACCAAGTGATTGTCATTTAATAAATAATGAAAATGAAGTAGCGATGAAAGTCTTGCTAAAATAATCTGAGCGAAAGCCACATTATCTTATAATAGCCATTAATAACAGCCAAGACATGCCTATTAACAATAATAACGATTACTTATATGGAGGATGATATGTCTATTAATATGTTTACAGTA
The DNA here is from genome assembly GCF_014861395.1 of Psychrobacter sp. FME13. Taxonomy (GTDB): domain Bacteria; phylum Pseudomonadota; class Gammaproteobacteria; order Pseudomonadales; family Moraxellaceae; genus Psychrobacter. The sequence continues at coordinate 3,381 of NZ_RRYV01000099.1, forward strand.
CCATCTAAGCTCAAGATGCAGCATTGGTTACAGCGTAGTACCCTAGCGTTTGCTGTCAGTACATCGATGGTTGCTGGTATCACTGCCACAACGATGACTAGCGTTCAGGCGGCGGTCACTACAGCCGATTTTTCTGACTTAGTCCAACAAGTCACACCTGCAGTTGCTCGTGTCAATGTCACCAAAACCGTCAGCGAAGCTGAGCTTGCCAAGGCACAGACTGCTGAGTTGTTACGGCAGTTCTTTGGTGATCGTCTCAGTATTCCCGAACAAGCTACTATGCCAGCGATTGAGCATGCGTATGGCACAGCCTTTTTTGTGACCTCTGATGGTTATATGCTGACCAATCATCATGTGGTGGAGGGGGCGGATAAAATAACAGTCACGTTAAATGATAGAACAGAACTTGATGCAACCTTGGTCGGTAGTGATGAGCGTTCAGATGTGGCTGTATTGAAAGTGAAGGGCAGTCAGTATCCTGCGTTGCCAATCGGTGACTCAAATGCCATAAAAGTAGGAGAGCCCGTATTAGCCATTGGTTCACCCTTTGGTTTTGACTATTCAGCATCCGCAGGTATTGTCAGTGCCAAGTCGCGCAATTTTTCGCGTGAAACCAGCGTCCCATTTATTCAGACAGATGTGGCACTCAATCCTGGTAACTCAGGTGGACCATTATTCAACCAAAGTGGTGAGGTAATCGGTATCAACTCACGTATCTTTAGTGGTACGGGTGGTTATATGGGGCTGTCATTTTCAATACCGATAGATGCGGCGATAGATATCTATCAGCAGCTCAAAACCGATGGCGAAGTTGTGCGTGCCTATTTAGGTATTTATCCACAAGACATCGACCGCAATTTAGCCGAAGCTTATAAATTGGCTCGCCCTCAAGGTGCGTTATTGACACGAGTATCACCAGATTCACCTGCACAAAAGGCTGGTCTCAAACCTGGCGATATTATTTTGCAATACGATAATGTGCAGATTCAGCGGGCCTCAGATTTGTTAAATCTGCTCAATCGTGCCAAGCCGAACGATGCCTTCCGTGCACAGATTCAGCGTAATGGTAAACAGATGATAGTTAATGGTCAGCTTGCTTATGCCCCTGATGATGTCAGGGCGCAAGGCGGTGATCAGCAAAATGATGATGTACAGTTGGGCCTACGCCTACGCAATTTGACTACAGATGAGCAAGCTGAGATTGCGACAGACAATAAGACAGGTGTTTTGGTGACGACGGTTGATCCTACTGGACTGGCAGCACGTTCAGGTATATTAGCGGGTGATGTGATTACCAATTTTCACCAAAAACAAATTAAGGATGTCACGGATTTTTCAAGTGCCATTTCATCGTTACCTGAAAAAGGTGTAGTGACTATAGAGGTTATCCGTCAAGGTATTCCGGCTATTATTGGTTTGCGTATTGAGTAGGCAGTCATATAAGGATCGTTAATCTACAATGAAAGAGATGCTGTTATAACAGTATGAATGAACAAAGTATGACGCTGAGTGACGATAATTGTACTTGTCTATCATAGAGCTCGACCTCTATAATGGCTGATTTTTTATCATACGATTTAAGATGTGTCTTTAGTGAGAGGAATAGCCAAAGCACTACTAAGCTACTACAGCATTGTCTCTTTTAAAGGTACTACTGGCAAAATATGCAGTCGGCTGCCTTGTATCCATTTTAGAGTTTTTTGACTATATAATTATATTAATGAGTTAAATAATAGCCTTGTTAAATGATTATCTATTGAATAAATGACATGCCCTAATACGGATAAGCCGTTTGATAGCTTCATATCGTTACATAACCATCAGGTAATTATGACTGACCATGTTTTTTATATACTCTGTATTTCTACGTCAGCAGCACTGCTAGCGTATATCGTACTGTGGTCAGTATTACAAACGTTCAATGCTAGTGTCACCAAGCGCTTTATGCGTATTTGGGTTAAGCTGTTGCTTTATTATACAGCCTATACCATGCCCGTTTGGATCGTGTGGTTAGTGTTAGGTTGGTCGCAAGATGTGTTGCCAGTGCTTGCGCAGTTGTCCGCGTCATCCGTATTGATTGCCATATTAGTAATGGGACTGTACTTTTATGCCGCAGTGGTGCAACCCAATCGTTTACGAGTAGAGCATCATGCTGTTGATTTAAACTTATCAACGCCGCTGACAGTAGCTGTACTGGCTGATTTACGCATTGGGCTATATAGTGGCAAGCCGCGTCATATCCGTAAGCTCGTTGCTACTATCAACGAGCTATCAGTAGATGCAGTTTTAATTACTGGAGACTGGCTGTATTATCCAAGTGCCGACTTGGTTGGACAAATGATGTTGTTCAAAGCGGTTAATAAGCCTGTCTATACGGTAATGAGTACTTCGGATTTGTGCTATCAATCGATTAATACGACGAATCAAGGTCAACCCTTGTTAGAAGATACATTGGCTAAAGCGTTTGATGTGCTCGATATCAGTTATATCGGCCAGCAGTGCACCTCATTACCACTTAAGTGCATGGGTACTGTGGACAGTCGACCATTAACAAGCTCTTTGGGTGTTGCTATCGACACTCAAGAGTCCATCAGCCAAAAAGAGGTAGATACCAAATCAGTTGTCGCCGCACTCTGTGGCTGGCAAGATATGCCTAAAAAACTCACTGATAATGAGGATTCAAACACCGCGGCTAAAGTGGCACTTGGTGCCAACATCGCTAGTGCTACTAAGCCAGTGATTATTTTGGCATCACGATTTGATAGTCTTAGCGACTTACCAAAATCTTTGCAACCGCGACCTTTGCTGATTACAGGTGCTGCCAAAGCGTCGCAAAAATCCATGTGGTTGGGTCAAAGAAATCAAGAGGTTCATCGCAGAGATAAACGATCAACCATGCTGAATAATAGTCGTATGGGTCAGCAGCGTGGTTTATATCAACATGGAAATGCGCAGATATTTATCAGTAGTGGTATTGGCACGCGAGGGTTACCTTTTCGGTTGTATCGGCCTACTATCGATGTGTTGACGATTCGTTAATATTCACCAAAAGACTTATCAGTACTTATGCATTGCGCTAAACTAACTGTTAACGCATTAAGCTTAAATGACAAACCTATTTTTCAGAGGTTTTCAAAAAAGAAACCTTGACTCTAACAAGCTTTGGCAGGGTTTGGTACGCAATCATGGTATTGAATAACGATATTGAGAGTCAATTGATTGATAGCGGTCAAATCAAAATATGCTACACTAGCAGGCGTTTTTATTGTTATCTACCAATTGGATTGACAGTAAATAAAAATTGGCGTCCATGACGTTATTATGTATAAATAATTTAGTACCAACATCAAGCAAGATTTAGTCAGCAGCATCTATGAATGCATCCGTTAAGATATGCATTGTTAGCTATATAAACTGCAGACACTTGCAAACGACCTATCATGTGACAGCTTTGACAAAAGCTAGGATAATACAGTAAGGCACAGTTATGAGCACAGCATACGACGAGATTAAAACCCGACTACAAGGCTCAATGGTAGCTTTGGTAACGCCCATGCATCCTGACGGCACGGTCGACTATAAACGTCTGGCAGACCTCATAGATTGGCAGATTGAGCAAGGTACGCATTGCCTTGTTGCAGTTGGTACCACTGGTGAGTCAGCGACCCTATCTATGCAAGAGCATAGCGATGTGATTCGTTATTTTGTACAGCATGTCAAAGGTCGTGTACCTGTCATTGCTGGCACAGGTGCCAATAACACAATGGAAGCAATCAAACTGACTCAAGATGCTGCGGATGCTGGGGCAGACTGTGCATTGCTCGTTGCACCTTACTATAACAAGCCACCTCAAGAAGGCGTGTATCAACATTATAAAGCGATTGCTGAAGCGGTGAATATTCCGCAAATGTTGTACAATGTGCCAGGTCGTACAGTCGTTGATATTGCTCAAGAAACTGTAGAGCGTCTGGCTGATATTGAAAATATCGTGGCAATAAAAGATGCGACTGGTTCTGTCGAACGTGGCGAAAAATTGATCAAAGCGGTTGGTGATCGAATGGTTGTCCTATCTGGCGATGATGGTACTGCGCTTGAATTGATGAAAGTAGGTGGCAAAGGTAATATTTCAGTGACAGCTAACGTCGCACCGAAAGCAATGAGTGATACCTTTACGGCAGCGCTTCAAGGCGATTTTGAAGCGGCTAATAAAGCTCATGATGTGGTCAAGCATTTACATCGTGATTTATTTATCGAATCCAGCCCTATTCCGGTCAAATATGCATTAAATAAAATGGGTATGATAGATACTGGTATGCGTCTACCATTGGTTTGGTTAGCTGAGCAACATCATGCCACTATTGATGAAGCCTTAGTACGTGCAAACTTAATATAGATTCGTAAAAAACACCGTACCAAATGAGCAATGATTGCTAACTCAGAGAGACAATATGATGAAAATATCATCAACGACTACAAAAACATTCCCTGCGATGCTGACCTTAATATTGGGTAGTACCCTAGTATTGAGCGGTTGCCAAGCGACCAAAAACTTACTTGGTAAGCGTGATGACGGTAGCTTAACATACCAACAAAGTGCAAAGCTTGATCCCATAGAGCTACCAGCCGCTAAAGAAACAGCGCCTTTTGTGCCTTTGTACGCAACGCCTAACGCAGGTGAAAATACGCTTGAACTAAAGAATGAGTCGGGTAAGCAGTACCAATTACCACAACCTCAACGTACGGTAAGCACTCTTTCTAATTAAATATATTTCTCAATTTATACCGCTAGCTTGTTATGATTATTTGTTTCACTACGAGTGAATTTTTCATATCAGATGTAGCGGTAGCTGCGCGTTTTTACCACATAAGCTTGAACGAACAGGAAATTCTATAATGCAAAAGCAAAAACTGTTGTACAAAGGTAAAGCCAAATCTGTCTATGAAACAGAAGACGACGACCTTCTCATTCTACACTTCCGCGATGATACCTCAGCGCTTGACGGTAAGCGCATCGAACAGTTAGCACGCAAAGGTGTGGTCAACAATCGCTTCAATGCTTTTATTATGCAAAAGCTGGCTGATGCTGGCATTGAGACACACTTTGAAAAGCAACTCTCTCAAGACGAAGTATTGGTCAAGCGACTAGATATGATCCCGGTCGAGTGCGTGATGCGTAATTTCGCTGCCGGCAGCTTGGTTCGTCGTTTAGGATTAGAAGAAGGGCAGCCGTTGACGCCATCTACTTATGAATTGTTTTATAAAGATGACGCACTTGGTGATCCACTGGTGAATGAGTCACTATCATTGTCACTTGGTTGGGCCACTGAAGCACAGTTGGCAAGAATGGAAGAGTTGACTCATCAAGTTAATGATGTATTGAGCAAATTGTTTGATGCAGGCGATCTGATACTGGTTGATTTCAAGCTAGAGTTTGGTGTATTCCACGACCGTATCGTGTTGGGTGATGAGTTCTCCCCAGATGGTTGCCGTATTTGGGATAAGAGCACTAAGAAAAAGCTCGATAAAGATCGTTTCCGTCAATCATTGGGTGACGTAATCGAAGCTTACGAAGAAGTGGCGAACCGTATTGGTGTGCCATTAAACTAAGCAGTTATTAGGTCAAGCCGTTATTAGATTCCACAAAAAACTGAGCTTATCGCTCAGTTTTTTTATGCAAAAAATTAAAGTGGGCACTTGGTTTAGGTAGCAAAGTTTAGCTATCAAATACTTAGCTATATACTGGTAAGATGAATGTTGCGGGTTTTTAGAACTGAGCTTTTAGAGCCGAGTTTTTAAAATCAAATTTTTGAAATATTGGAATGATACTTCAAGTGCTATAAGTATCGAACTATCAGCTATGGTTCGATTTTAACGATGGTCTTGCTTTTTTCATTTGCTACTAACAACAGACCCTAACAAGTAAGGCACTCGATTTGAAAATTTTAATGGTGTTATTTTATGGCCTGAACAAGGGTGCTGGTGTTGAACGAGTAGGTTCTATGATTGCTAACGGCTTATCTGAAGTTGGCCATGACATAATATTGGCCAGTCTTGGGCCTTGTGATGAACCTTTTTTTCCTCTAAATGAAGATATCAAAGTCATTTCACTATTAGGCTCTGCGCGCACTAATTTTGCTCATACTCCTTATACTGTCTATAAAATAAGAAAGCTGTTAAAAGTAGAGCATGTTGACGTAATGATAGCCGTAGACACCAAATCCATTCCATATACTTTACCCGCAACGTTAGGCCTGAAAGTAAAGCACATAGGCTGGGAGCATTTTAACTTTGATCCCAACGAAGGTATCAGTCGAGACTCTATCGTCAGACATTTAGCGGCGCGATACTGTGATTCAGTGGTTACTTTAACCAAAAGAGATAAGGAGTATTGGCTAAAAAATACTCGTCATAAGTCACAAGTAACCGCTATAGCCAATCCTTGTCCATTTCCCATTCAAGAATATATCGAGGAAAATAAAAAAATAGTATTGGCGGTTGGTCGCCTACATAGAGAAAAAGGGTTTGATTTATTACTTGAAGCTTGGCTTCAGGTAGCTAGCATTCTGCCAGAATGGACATTAAAAATAGTTGGGGAGGGTGAAGAAAGAGCCCAGCTAACGAAGTTTATCGAAGCAAACCAAATAACCGAGAGTGTAGAGTTGGTTGGCGCGACTGATAATGTGGGTCACTATTATAGAGAGGCAGAGATATTTTGTCTGAGCTCTCGAGTAGAAGGGTTCGGTATGGTTTTAACGGAGGCTTTGTCTTTTGGTCTTCCTATTGTTAGTTTTGATTGTTGGCCTGGTCCCGCAGAAGTTTTAGAAGGTACGGGCTCTATTTTAGTTCCTGAAAATAATGTTGACCAACTTGCTTTAGCATTGATTGGTTTGATGCAAGATGATGAACAGAAAAAAACTATTAGCTTAAAAGGAAGAGAAAAAGTCGAAATCTATCAACCCGATCATATAATAAGCGAGTGGTTAGATCTACTTAACAGCTTTGAATGACTTAACGTAGAGTACTCATTAGCTGTATGAGCGGTTCAACATAAAAGTAAGAAAAGGTATCGCCCATGTCTACATCGATTATTTTAGAGCCATCATGGTTTACGCGTCCTACTTGTGTGGTCGCTGCCGACTTAATAGGCAAAGTACTGTGCCGCAAACTTATCGATAGCGACGGATCAGAAAAAATATTGCGTATGCGTATCTCTGAAACCGAAGCCTATATAGGTCAAAATGACCCTGCTTGCCATTCCCATGCAGGCACTCGAACGACACGCACAGAGATTATGTATCAGTCAGGTGGTGTATTCTATGTGTATTTGACCTACGGTGTTCATCACATGCTCAACTTAATTAGTGGGCAGTCTGAATCACCCGAATCGGTATTGATCCGCGCTGGGTTTTTGATTGATGAGAGCGATCGTTTGAGTGATGAGCAACACCTGATTCCTGCCAAACAGCTCAGCCACCCAAAACAGTTTTCTGGTCCTGGTAAGCTGACGAAGCGTTTGCAAATAGACCGAGATTTATATGGCAAACCTATTAGTCCAGCATCTGGCGTGTGGATAGAGGATGATAATTGTGCGCCGCCAGTATCATTACGCACGCGTATTGGGATTGACTACGCCGGAGATGCCAAAGACTGGCTATTGCGTTATATATGGACCGATCATGCTTCCTTGTCTAAGAACTAATAGATTAAGATTTAAACTTATTTTATGAGGTGAATCAATGTATAAGTTGACCGTTTTTATTCCTGATGAAGCGTTAGATGAAGTAAAGTCTGCTCTGTTTGCGGCTGGTGCTGGGAAAATTGGCGCCTATGAGCAGTGCTGTTGGCAAGTAAAGGGAACAGGCCAGTTCAAGCCATTGGCAGGTAGTAACCCGCATATCGGTACGCACGGTAGACTCGAAGCAGTTGAGGAGTGGCGAGTGGAGATGGTGGTTGATGAGTCATATATCGAGGCTGTGATTACAGCACTCAAAAGCAGTCACCCGTACGAAACGCCTGCTTACGATGTCATTAAGGTATTAGCGTTTTAAAATTAAAGCGCCAATATCATCAGACACAATAAACCATCAAGCTGAAATGGTTCTTATTTGGCATTGAGGTTGGGTTTAATGATAGCAAGGTATGATTAATTTTTTGGTGGTGTATCAGAAAGTATGCTGAGGAGATAAAAGGAGGGTGACAGCCAAAGCA
>NZ_RRYV01000009.1 GCF_014861395.1 Psychrobacter sp. FME13
CTTCTATGTCAATTATGGCTATGTCTGATGCCAGCATACTTTTTAGAACACCACCAAAATTATTAAGAAACTACAACACGTAAGCTAATGAGTTTACGTGAATATATCTGAATTTTTTAAATCAATCCCTAATCAATTCACAAAATAAACAGGAGTTTATATGGCAGATGACATAGAAAACACGGTCGAAGAAGCACGATTTGTTAAACAAACTCGCAACTTTGACATTCAGCGCGTTATTGTCAAGATTGGCTCATCGTTATTAACCAATAACGGTCGAGGGCTCGATCGAACTGCCATATATGAGTGGGCAAAGCAAATTGCTAAACTACATAAGCAAGGCATCGAAGTACTATTGGTATCGTCAGGCGCAGTTGCTGAAGGTGTGGTACGTATGGACCTTGAGGAACGCCCTAAAAAATTAGCAGCACTACAGGCCTGTGCTTCTATCGGTCAAATGGGTTTGATTGAAACCTGGTGGTCAGCATTGATTCAGCATGGTATCCAAAGCTCGCAACTATTATTGACTCATGATGATTTGTCTAACCGCAGCCGTTATCTCAATACTACGGGTGCGTTGACTCAACTACTAGAGTGGCATGTGCTACCAGTCATCAATGAAAATGACACCATTACTATTGATGAAATTAAATTTGGTGATAACGACACTTTAGGGGCAATGGCAGCAGCAATGGTTAATGCTGATTTGTACATTATCTTAACGGATCAAAAAGGTGTTTTTACTGATAATCCACGTGATAACCCTAATGCTAAAATGATTCGCCAAGAGCGTGCCATGGCTGATTACTTGTTTGATATAGCAGGGGATGGCGGTAAACTTGGACGTGGTGGTATGTTGACCAAAATACGTGCTGGTCGTTTGGCTGCAATGGGTGGTTGCCCAACTGTTATCGTGAGCGGTGCTATTGATGATGTCATCACTCGTGTGGTGTCAGGTGAAGCGGTTGGTACACTATTGACAACCAACGATGAAGATAAAATCATCGCTCGTAAGCAATGGCTCGCAGCTCACTTGCGTATGTCAGGCAGCTTAGTGGTCGATGCGGGTGCAGCAAAGGCGTTGACTGAACTTAATAAAAGTCTATTGCCAGTTGGTGTGGTAGAAGTGCGTGGTGGTTTTGATGAAGGTGATGTGGTTGAAATTATTCATCAGGATACTGGCGAGCGTATCGCCGTTGGACAAGTAAACTTTTCATCGGATGATGCGCATCGAGCAGCACGTGAGCGTACAGAGCAATTCGATAAGATTTTTGGTAGTAATGAAGAGCGTGTGGTTATGGTACACCGTGATAATTTAGCACTCACAGTATAGTTTATGGATTGTATGGCAAACGTTAGGGCGTGTCCTCAATTCAATCGATAATCATCTAAATGGGTTAAAAATGGCTAAATCTTGCCAAACGGCGTCAAATAGCTGATTAATATCTCGATATTATCTGCGCTATTTTCCTTGTTTGACTGCAGTTTATCTCATTTTTATCACCATTTTTAAAATGAGGACACGCCCTAGTATGCAAGTCATATAAAGGTAAATACAGGCTATAGGATAATAGTTATCCTTATCTATCCATACTTATATATTGTAAATATTTCATATCTTTTTATTCAACTTATTGTATTTATCACAGCTTACATTGATCATGATGAAAGCTGTGATATTTTGGAGATTTGCACATGAGTGCTTCAGATAGCAGTAACTCAGTTCAGCAAGACTTTGCGCCCTTAAAAAATGACAGATTGCTCCGAGCATTGCGATTTGAGACGATCGACACCACGCCCGTTTGGATGATGCGTCAAGCTGGCCGTTATTTACCAGAGTATAAGGCGACTCGTGCCGATGCAGGTGATTTCATGAGCCTATGCAGAGATACTGACCGTGCTACTGAAGTGACTTTACAGCCATTACGTCGTTATGATTTAGACGCTGCTATCTTATTCAGTGATATTTTGACTATCCCTGATGCAATGGGATTGGGACTATATTTTGAAGCTGGCGAAGGTCCAAAGTTCAAGCATCCTATCCGTCAGCAAGCCGATCTTGATAGATTGCCAGTGTTAGAGCCCAATGACTCTCTTGACTATGTTATGCGTGCGGTAACGAGCATTCGTAAGGCTTTGAATGGGCAAGTGCCCCTATTTGGTTTTTCTGGTAGTCCTTGGACACTGGCTACTTACATGGTAGAAGGTGGCGGCTCAAAAGATTACCGCTATACCAAAGGCTTTTTATACAGCAATCCTCAGTTTTTGCATCAATTATTGGATAAATTGGCAACGTCGGTTATCGATTATTTAGACGCGCAGGTGGTTGCTGGTGCTCAAATATTACAGATATTTGATAGTTGGGGTGGGGCGCTTGGCCATCGTCAATTTATCGAGTTTTCTCACGCTTATAATAAACGTATTATCGCTGAGCTAAAGGTACGCCACCCACAAGTACCAGTAGTATTATTCACTAAAGGTGGTGGATTGTGGCTAGATATTCAAGCGGATAGTGAAGCGGATGTTTTGGGTCTGGATTGGACGATGCCGATTGATCGTGCTAGACAAGTTTTGACGGATAGTCAGCGTGAGCTAACCAAACAGTACAATCAACCACAACGTAGCAAAGCCGTTCAAGGAAATTTAGATCCAGCGACGCTTTATGGATCACCTGAGACTATTCGTTCTGAAGTTAATGCGATGCTTGATAGTGCTTATGCTAGTGGCGAAAAAACAGGTTATATAGCAAACTTAGGTCATGGCATCACTCAGTGGGTCAACCCTGATAACGCAAAAGTGTTTATCGATGCGGTACATGATTATAAGCTTTAAAAGTAATTGTTTATTAATTTTGAGTGTTGAATATTTAAAGCAGACTCTAAACTTATCTACTATTTATTAAGTAAAAGAAAAAAGGATATCTTATGATTTCAGCTGCGATTGTTGGTGGTACGGGCTATACAGGTATTGAGCTTATTCGCTTATTATCTGCCCATCCAAAAGTATCTATCGATTTGCTAACATCACGTAGTGAAGCGGGTACACGAGCTGATGAGATATTTCCAAGCTTACGTGGTATATCTGACATTGTATTTAGTGATTTAGGTGACAAGACTCTTGCTACGCTACAGCAGTGCGATGTGGTGTTTTTTGCGACGCCGCATGGCGTTGCTATGAAGCAAGCGGAAGCATTGACGCAAGCGGGTGTAAAGGTCATTGATTTGGCTGCTGATTTTCGGTTGCAATCATTGAACGACTTTGAGCACTGGTATAAACAGTCTCATGCTTGCCCTGAGTTGTTAAAGACTGCTGTTTATGGCTTACCTGAAGTCAATCGCGATAAGCTTGCTGATGCTTTGGTAGTAGGTAACCCTGGTTGTTATCCAACCACGGCTATTTTAGGTTTGAAGCCAATAATTGAAGCGCAAAATAAGCAAGCAGAAAGACTGGTTGAGTCTCGTATTGTCATTGATGCAAAGTCAGGCGTTTCAGGCGCAGGTCGTCAAGCAAAGCTTGCGCTTAACTATGCTGAGTCGACTGATAATTTTAAGGCTTATAGTGTCGAGGGGCATCGTCACCTGCCTGAGATTGAGCAGGGTGTTGCACAGTTATTAGACAGTCAATTTACCCATCGTATTCGTTTTTTACCGCATCTGGTGCCAATGATACGCGGTATGCTGAGTTCTATTCATCTAGAGCTTACTGATGCTGGTGCAGCTATTGATTGGCAGCAAGTTTTTGAGACGGTATACGCATCAGAGACATTCATTGATGTGATGCCAAAAGGTATTTATCCAGATACACGTAGCGTGCGTGCTAGTAACCGCTTACGCATTGCCGTGCATCAAGACAATGATCGTGCTGAGTTGACGGTTATCGTGGTGCAAGATAATTTGGTCAAAGGAGCCGCAGGTCAGGCGGTACAAAACATGAACGTGATGTTTGGCTTTGATGAGACAATGGGGCTGAATTTTGCTCCTATTGTTCCTTAATGTAGTTTGTCCTCGCCAAACGGCGCACATTCATGTTGCTAGGTATTGCCTATAAATTCCGTTATAATAAAAAGCCTTTATTATTAAGAGATACTGTTTAAATGCGTGCCAAGTCCGTATTACGTTTTTACTCACAGTTAGCACGTCTATTGTGCAAAAATTCTATTTGTCATAATGATGAGTGTGAACTCCTTTTTATTACAAATAAAAACAGCTTGATTAAAAGTGTGGGTGGTACTCAACAAGGTGCATCTACGCTGATATTGGTGCTATTTGTGGTTGTTGTATTAGTAACTGCTATGGCTGGATTGATACTTGGTCATAATTTAGGGTATCAGCGAGGCTATCATTCTATGAATAAGGAAACTCAACAAGCATTAACCAACAGTAAAGAGGCGACTCAAGAACTTGAAGATTTGCGTTTAAGCAATAAAATCGCACTCAATCAAGCAGCGACTGCCAAGCAAGAGCTAGCGATAAGCTTGGCTAATGTAAAAAAGTTGCGTGAGAGTAAGCAAGAATTGACGACTGAAAATAAAAAGCTCTCACAGCTCAACGATGTGTATGCTGAGACCTTAAGTGGTAAGGGTGGCATGCCATTACAGGTATTAGGCGCCAATATTAATCCATTGCCTGAAAATGCTTTTGAATACAAGTTCGATATTGGCATGCTGGCAAATGATGGCAGATCAAAACTTTTGACGCCAACGCTGATATTGCTTAATGATGATAACTTTGTAGAGGTGCCGCTGGATCATCCAGTTGATATGATAGAAGGTATTGTCCGTATTCGTGGCCGTTTTATCATGCCATCAAACTTTAAACCATTACAAGTTAAACTCAGTTTAGAAGCTGATGGACAAGAGGTAGAGCAGCTTTATGATTGGAAGAATGGTGCTCGAGTTAATAATATGCCGCTATCACTTTTAGAGTTACCAGAAGTCGATGATAGTCCAATCGAGCCGTAGCTGTATGCTTATTATCATGTCTGCTAATCTTTCTTATTTCTATTATAAACATACTTATTAATTTGCATTCTAATTATGATAAAACAAATGATATTACAGACCATGCCACTTGTTGCTGACTGGCACTTTCCCCATATGCCAGATGTTCGTGCGCAAGATGGTAATACAGACGATGATACCTCACCACAAGCGGATGTACTAGTAGCAGAGCCTGAAGTGGCTAAACCGCCCATGTATGCAGTTGTGATGTATAATGATAATTATACACCGATGGAATTCGTTGTTTATATTTTGCAGTCAGAATTTCGTCATAGCATGGATTCAGCCGTTGAGATTATGTTGACAATCCACAATAGCAGCAAAGGTATTGCAGGTATTTATCCAAAAGATATTGCTGAGACTAAAGCCAAAAAAGTAAATAGTTTGGCACATCGTGAAGGATATCCATTATTGACTCAGATAGAGCCACATCAAGGCGAATAGAAATATTTTTCAATGTTCAAAAAATGCTAGTATTTGCAACTTTCTCAAAGCTCTCAATTGTCATAACTATTATGAATAACTCGCTTTTATAGTGAGTTTGGTATATGTCCTACATCCCCACATATCGTATCCTTCATGATCAATTCAAAAAGTACACGCACCTATATCAAACACGTTTAGCTTGTACATCGTACGTATGCTCTTTTTTCCACTATGTTTTTTTGGATGTTATCAGCTGACTGCTTTAATAAACTCTAAGTAATGTTTTTACATCCTATCACCCTCTTTTATTATCCTCTCATTTTTTTATCTATGTCATTCTCTACATTTTTATCGCTATTGATGTATAGTCAAAAAAGTCTAAAATAGTTACAAGTCAGCTAAGTTCAGAGTGTGCCAGATAGTATATTTAGAGAGGGTAACGCTGTAGCCATTGCGTGGTTCTCTGACTATAGACTATGCTTTGATACATTTTAATCGATGTTAATAGATTGACTCTCGCTGAGTATCGTGTTGAGATAAAGAACAGCGAATATGCGTTATCAAAAACCTTAATTGATGATAGGTAGGCAATACCGTTATTTATATAGTGTTTTACCAATGCCATTTGGTAAGATGTCTTAATAATACAAACATTACCCTTGAACAATCCATCTATCGCCCTGATTTACTTACTAACTCATTTATAAAGCTATCAATTATAAAGATAGGTATAACCGTAGGAAGTTGTTATGTTAAGTCGTCATCTTGAAGTTTCTTTGCGTTTAGCAATGACACTTGCGCGTCAAAAATCGCATGAGTATCTTACTGTTGAACACTTACTACTGGCATTGTTAGAAAATACACATGCTGCTAATACATTGACTGCTTGCAATGCAAATGTCTCAACGCTGCGTACTGAGCTAGAAGCTTATATTAATAAGCACACGCCAACGATAGATGCAGATACAGAGCAGTCACCACAGCCAACCCAAAGTTTTGATCGTATCCTGCAGCGTGCTATTTTTCATGTGCAATCTATCGGTGGTGGACGTTTGGTAGAAGGTTCGGATATTTTGGTGTCTATGTTCTCAGAGCATGATACGTATGCTGTTTATTTGCTCAAAAAGCAAGGCATCAGTCGCCTTGAGCTGACTCAATACTTGTCACATGGTCAAGATAAAGAAGAGCCATCTGAGCCGCGTGCTTCGATGACTGGTGAGCGCCGTAATGCCTCAGAGAAGACTAGCAAAGACCCATTGGTTGAATTCGCGACCAATTTAAATCAACGTGCTGCGGAAGGTAAAACAGATCCATTGATTGGACGCACCTCTGAGATTGAGCGCGCTGCGCAAGTATTGTGTCGTCGCCGCAAAAATAATCCGTTGTTAGTCGGTGAGCCTGGTGTTGGTAAAACTTCTATCGCAGAAGGCTTGGCATGGTTGATTATCAACGATAAAGCACCGAAGCCACTTAATGGTTGTGTGATTTATAGTCTTGATATTGGTTCGTTAATTGCAGGTACTAAATACCGCGGTGACTTTGAAAAACGCATGAAATCACTGTTAGACGCACTAAAGAAAAAACCCAATGCTATTTTGTTTATCGATGAGATTCACATGATTATTGGCGCAGGGTCGTCAATGAGTAGCAATATGGATGTGTCTAATTTAATCAAGCCAGCACTGGCTAACGGTGAGCTACGTTGTATTGGTTCGACTACATTTACTGAGTATCGTCAAGTATTTGAAAAAGACCATGCGCTCTCTCGTCGTTTCCAAAAAATTGATGTAAAAGAGCCTAGCGTTGATGACAGTATCGATATTTTACGCGGTCTAAAACCACGTTATGAAGAGTTTCATAATGTTGAATATACTGATGAGGCATTGGTTACAGCCGTTCAGCTATCTGCCAAACATATTCACGAGCGTTTTTTACCAGATAAAGCAATCGATGTGATCGATGAAGCGGGTGCATATAAGCGTCTAGGTGTGATTCCTGATACCAATGATATCGATGCAGAAGAAAGCTTTATTGCGGATATAGAGCAAGACTTTGATGCGCAAATTGAGGCTGATGAAGAAGGCCTGAATGAAGAGAGCGATAGTGAAATTGACAATGATTTTACTAGTAGTGAAACACAGGACCAAACAAACACTGCAAAAGTTGATGATCCTCTCCAATCAACCAGTGAGGCAAAAGCGGCTAAGACCAAGAAGAAACCACCAATGAAAATCGATGTGGCGGATATTGAGGCCATTGTAGCTAAGCTTGCACGTATTCCGCCCAAGTCTGTATCTAGTGATGATAAGAGTATTCTGAAGCACTTAGACCGTGACCTTAAGCATCTCGTATTTGGTCAGGATGAAGCGATTGAAACCTTAGCAGATGCTATTAAATTATCTCGTGCGGGTCTAAAATCACCAGATAAACCAATTGGATCGTTTATGTTTGCCGGTCCAACTGGAGTTGGTAAAACGGAAGTGTCACGTCAGTTAGCTAATTTGCTTGGTGTTGAGTTGGTGCGTTTTGATATGTCAGAATATATGGAAGCGCATACTGCTTCACGTCTGATTGGTGCGCCTCCAGGTTATGTTGGTTACGATCAAGGTGGCTTGCTTACCGAAAAAATTAACCAGCATCCACATTGTGTGTTATTGCTTGACGAAATTGAAAAAGCGCATCCTGATGTCTTTAACTTGTTATTACAGGTTATGGATCATGGAACATTGACAGATAATAATGGTCGTGTTGCCGTCTTTAAACAGGTTATCGTTATCATGACCACCAACGTTGGTGCTGACAGTATTAGTCGCTCGTCTATGGGCTTTACTGAACAAGACCACAGTCGTGATAATACAGAGTCTCTCAAGCGCGTTTTTACTCCTGAATTCCGTAACCGTCTTGACGCTATTATTCAGTTCAATCCACTGGATACGTCAGTAGTGGTATCAGTGGTTGATAAGTTCTTGGTTGAGTTACAAGTCCAACTTGATGATAAACAAGTGACATTAGAGATTGATGATGATGTGCGTACTTATCTGGCTGAGAAAGGCTATGACCGTTTGATGGGTGCTCGCCCAATGCAACGTTTGATTCAGGATGAAATCAAAAAACCACTAGCTAGCATGATTTTGTTTGGTGAGTTAGTTAATGGTGGGGTGGTGCATTTAACCTTAGAACCTAGTGAGATGAACGAGACACAGAGTGATACGGTTAAGCTTGATAAGTCTATAGATAAAGGATCAGAAGACAGTCGCATCACTTTGACGGTGGTTGAGACTCATGAGCCGTATTCTGATTCTGAATCAGTGGCCAGCTGATTGTTGTATTAGCAACATATTGTAAATATTAAACAAGCACGATAAAAACGGTTACCATGTTGTTGCGGTAGCCGTTTTTTTTATTGCTATAATTCATAATAGAACCAATCTAATATTAATTGTCATATGTATTGATTGTCACATGAGCCATAAAGTAGGTACATAAACGGTTATAACAAATAAAAAAGGATATATGATGGAGCTGTTTGATGAGCAAGCAACCAAAACCCCAGAGCAAAAGCAGGCAATTTTAGATAATGTGCGATTGCCAATAGATTGGAAGACTGCGTTAGCAGAGGAGTTAACATCTGAAAACATGGACAAGCTGAGAGCGTTTTTAAAAGAAGCTTATCAATCAGAGGATAGTGTTTATCCGCCTGCACCACTGATGTTTAACGCTTTTAATTTGACACCTTTATCTAGTGTTAAGGTCGTGATACTAGGGCAAGATCCTTATCATCGCCCAGGACAAGCCATGGGACTGTCATTTTCAGTACCTAAAGCGATTCCTAAGCCACCGTCATTAAATAATGTGCTGAAAGAGATGGCCAGTGATATCGGTATCGGTGCGTCTGCGCATGGTGACTTAACCTACTGGGCACAGCAGGGTGTACTATTACTTAATAGTTCGCTGACGGTAAAAGAAGGTGAGCCAAACAGTCATCAAAATAAAGGTTGGGAGCAGTTCACTGATGCAGTGATTGATGTGGTTAATGAACAAACAGAACACACTGTATTTATATTATGGGGTAGTAAAGCACAGAAAAAAGGTAAGTATATTAATACTGACAAACATCTCGTTTTAACAGCTGTGCATCCGTCACCACTTGCTGCGAATCGAGGTGGGTTTTTTGGCTCTAAACCGTTTTCTAAGACCAATGATTACTTAGTGCAGTATGGTCAAACGCCGATTGATTGGCAACTGCCACAGTAAATGATAAGTATTAAGCATATGAATTTAGGTACCTATTCGTTAGTTGATAATCTTACTAGTAATACTCTGCCAACCGAACATCAGATAAAAACCAGTATATTTTGGTCTATCGAAGATGCTAAGTGGATGCACAAAGCCCTTCAGCTTGCTGGGCAAGGTGCTGAATGCGGAGAGGTGCCAGTAGGCGCGATTTTGGTGCATGATGATCAGATCATTGGACAAGGATTTAATGAGCCGATTGGGCGACATGACTCGACGGCACACGCCGAAATTATCGCTTTACGAGATGCTTGTACGCGCTTACAGAACTACCGCCTGCCATTACAGACAACACTCTATGTGACCCTAGAGCCTTGCACAATGTGTATTGGCGCTTTGATTCATGCTCGTGTTGATAGACTAATATATGCAGCGAGCGAGCCAAGGGCAGGTATGGTTGGTAGTCAGATGGATTTATCCATACAGCCTTTTTATAATCATAATATTCGAGTGCATAGTGGTCTGTGTAGCAAGCATAGTAGTCAGATGCTTAAAACCTTTTTTCGCGAACGTCGAAAATTAGCAAAAAGCAAAGAGAAAACAAGTAATTAACAAGATAAGTATCTTGCTGCTAGTGATGCTATCGTTTCTTTGCTATAATATTGCCCTATTTGTTAATGTGATTATATATCTACTATCAAGTATTTGATAAACAAGTAAATATTGATCCATTGCTAACAGTGAGCTGTATAAGTATTGTCTACTATTTAAGTGAGTATTATGACCGTTTCTACATCTGATAATTCTACACTTAATGAGGTTAGCTCTGACAATAATGCCAACCCAATGCAATCACAACGTTACCCAGTTATTTGTATCGACGGGCCAAGTGGTGCAGGTAAGGGTACAGTCACGTGGCGTCTAGCCCAAGCATTGAATTACCAGCTGCTTGATTCAGGTGCTTTATACCGTATTGTAGGGCTTAAAGCATTCGAAGCAGGGTTGATTGCAGCAGATGCCAGTCAAGCCATCGATGAGGCAGCTGTATTAAAACTGACGCAGAGCTTAGAAATTGCATTTTTACCTAATAACCAGTCAGGGCGTGTCGATATTCTTGTCAATGGTGAGGCTGTTGGTGAGCAAGTGCGTAATGAAACCGTTGGCGGTTATGCATCACAAATAGCTATATTTCCAAAAGTTCGCGAGGCATTGCTAAAATTACAACAGGATATGGCAACTCGCTCAGGACTGGTAGCGGATGGTCGTGATATGGGAACCGTTGTGTTTCCAGATGCTGATGTCAAAGTGTTCTTGACAGCGAGTGCTGAAGCGCGTGCGGAACGCCGTGTGGCACAGCTAAAAAATGCGGGGCAAGCGGCAGATTTTGACGCAATCTTAACCACGATTAAAGCCCGTGATGATCGTGATGAAAACCGGACAACAGCACCATCAAAGCCTGCAGAAGATGCGTTACGATTAGACAGCTCAACATTAGATGCTGATACGGTTTATGATCAAGTTAAGCAACACTGTCAGATTAAAGGTATATTTTTTAATAGTTAATAAAAACAATATATTAAGCATTAAAAGCTTTGCTATCAGGTTGGGTTTTGGTATAAAATCATACCTGCGAAAATTGACAGGGTTTAGACAACTTAGCAAAGATAGAGTTTTGCACGGTAAATATAATTTTTTTAATATAAGACAGTTGTTGTTAATTAGTTTGTTCTACAATGCGCTTATTAACAACAAAGGTTTTTATATATGATTGCATGAGATATAAAACCAGTATTCTCGTTTTATGCAATCATAAATTTGATCCGTACTGTGCTGGACAGGATACGGCTATACAAAGGTAGACATAATGGAATCATTTGCTGAACTATTTGAAGCGAGCATCGAAGAAACAGGTCTGGATATTGAGCGTGGCTCAGTTATCACCGGTACTGTTGTAGCCATCGATAGCGACTGGATCACTGTTGATACTGGTCTGAAATCTGAAGGTATTGTCGCTCGTGAAGAGTTTTTAAGCGAAGAAGGCGAACTTGAAGTTGAAGTTGGCGATAGTGTTGATGTTGTGGTTGAAGCAGTTGATAATGGCATGGGTCAAACCTTGCTATCACGTGAAAAAGCCAAACGTGTTGAAACTTGGAACTTCCTTGAAAAAATCGCTGATAATGATGAAATCGTAAAAGGTATTATCTCAAGCAAAGTTAAGGGTGGTTTCACTGTAGATATCGGTTCAGTACGCGCATTCTTACCAGGTTCATTGGTAGATGTACGTCCTATCCGTGATACGACGCATCTTGAAGGCAAAGAGCTAGAATTCAAAGTTATCAAACTTGATCAAAAACGCAACAACGTTGTAGTTAGCCGTCGTGCAGTTATGGAAGCTGAAAATTCAGCTGAGCGCGAAGAGCTATTGAACAAGCTTGAAGAAGGCATCGAAATCGAAGGTATCGTTAAGAACCTTACTGATTACGGCGCATTCGTTGATCTTGGCGGTATTGATGGTCTATTGCACATCACTGATATGGCATGGCGCCGTATCAAGCACCCATCTGAGGTGGTTGAAGTGGGTCAAGACCTAAAAGTTAAAGTATTGAAGTTTGACCGTGAGCGCAATCGCGTAAGCTTAGGTCTAAAACAACTTGGTACTGATCCTTGGGATAACGTTGGCGGAACTTATCCAGTAGGTAGTGTTGTTAAAGCACGCGTAACCAACCTAACTGATTATGGTTGTTTTGCTGAGATTTCTGAAGGTATCGAAGGTCTAGTACACGTATCAGAAATGGACCATACCAACAAAAACATCCACCCATCAAAAGTTGTTCAAGTGGGCGATGAAGTTGAAGTAATGATTCTTGATATCGACGAAGAACGTCGCCGTATCAGCCTAGGTATCAAACAAACTCTTGCTAACCCATGGGATGAGTTTGATAAGAAACATGAGCGCGGTGATAAAATCACTGGTACGATCAAATCAATCACTGACTTCGGTATCTTTATCGGTCTAGATGGTGGTATTGATGGTCTGGTTCATCTATCTGATATCTCTTGGAACGAAACTGGCGAAGATGCTATCCGTAACTACAACAAAGGCGACACCGTTGAAGCAATGGTATTGTCAGTAGATGCAGAAGCTAACCGTATCAGCCTAGGCGTTAAGCAGTTAAGCTCTGATCCATTCAACGAATACCTAGTCAACAATGACCGTGGTGCTATCGTTAATGGTAAAGTAAAAGAAGTAGACGCTAAAGGCGCTACTATCGAACTTGCTGACGAAGTAGAAGCATACCTACGTGCCTCTGAAATTCAACGTGACCGCGTTGAAGATGCAACTAAGCATCTGAATGTTGGTGATGATGTTGAAGCTAAAATCATCAGTGTTGATCGTAAAACACGCAACATCAACTTGTCTATCAAAGCGAAAGACGAAGCTGAAGAGCGTCAAGCGATTAAAGAATTAAGCAGCACAAGTACTACTGCCGCTACTGGTTCTGAAGCTCAACCAAAAACTATTGGTGATTTGATCAAAGAACAAATGCAGTAAGCTGCTAAATTATTGATATTTAAGTAATAAAAAAGCGACTCCGGTCGCTTTTTTTTATGAATAACTTTTAACATTGAGATTCATTGGCGATATTTTTATCCAATATGGGCAAACTCTTATTTGCATTTACTATGATATCCGTTATCATTTGCAGCATTGAGTAACCATTTATATAGAACGATTATAGTGTCTTAAACGTTTAATTTTCATATGAATGATATTTCATAGATATATGGCTTTAAGATTAATATCTAAAAAAGTTGCTATTGAAATAACAAATAAATATCGTTGTGACTCACAATCATTTTATCCATTAATTTACAAGGCAAGCGTAATAATGCAGCAAGCAATTAATAAGTCTGAATTTATTAGTAATTTGAGTGCGAACTGTGACAACATGGCTGATACCGTGGTCGATGACGCAGTACGTGAAATATTGAATCTAATGACCCATACTCTAGCCAATGATGGCCGAGTAGAGGTTCGAGGGTTTGGTAGTTTTTGTCTACATCATCGTCGTGCCCGTCTAGGACGTAACCCTAAGACAGGAGAGAGCGTGCCAGTACCTGCTAAAGCTATTCCACACTTTAAGCCTGGTAAAGCACTACGTGAAGCAGTTAATGATACTGTTGCAAACGGTTAATACTAATCATTGAGCAAAGCATTTTCTAAGAAATGCTTTGCTCTGTGCTTTTTTTGAAATTGTATCCTAAAAGTATAAATAACACACCAAATTGAGGTAACTGTCTCATGCGTTTTATATTATTTGTATTACTGTTTTTGAGCTTTGCTTATTCACTTGGTTTGGTGTTAACAAACAATACTGAAGTCGGTGTAAATCTATTATTTTCGCAAGCACCTACGATGAATTTAGGGTTACTACTGATACTTTGTTTGATGCTTGGTATTGTGATTGGTATTCTATTGGCATTGCTTATCTTCCGTGTCTTACAGAACAAATGGGAGATTTCTCGTTTGCATAAACTCAATAAGAATCTGAAAGAGCAAGTCGAACAAGCTAATATCGTGATTGATCGTCAAGCAAACGCGGCCACGCTAGATGAGTCTGGTTATGACTTTGCGACAACGAATACAGACGATATCATGGTCAATGATTCAGATGAAGGGTCTACGCTTGCTAAATCTAAGCGTGATTAACGATAAACAAGAAGTTTGCGGCTAAACTATTTACACTTCTTTCAGAACTCTGATATGGCAAAACTATGAATGATATAACTAAGTCTCCAGTCATCGTTGCTCTAGATAATATGACGATGGAGGCGTCTTTAGCACTGGCTGATCAATTGGATCCAGCATTGTGTCGCCTGAAAGTCGGCAAAGAGCTATTTACTCGTTGTGGTCCTGAGATTGTTAAATCACTACATCAGCGAAATTTTGATGTGTTTTTAGATTTGAAGTTTCATGATATTCCCAATACTACTGCACAAGCCGTTTTGGCAGCGGCTGAGCTTGGCGTATGGATGGTAAACGTCCATGCCAGTGCAGGCCTTGAAGCCATGTCACTCGCAAAACAGCGGTTGCTAGATGGTGGCTACGAGACATTACTGATAGCAGTGACTGTTTTGACCTCTATGGACAACGAAGCATTGATGCAAACAGGCATTACTGATGGCTTAGATGCACAAGTGAGTCGATTGGCACAACTGACTAAGCAAGCTGGGCTTGATGGTGTGGTTTGCTCAGCACAAGAAGCCAAGGCCCTTAAAGCCTTATGTGGAGCAGACTTCAAACTAATAACTCCTGGTATTCGTTTGCTAGAAGACAATGCGGATGATCAAAAACGCATTTGTACACCGAAACAAGCATTAACGGATGGTTCAGACTATCTTGTTATTGGACGCTCCATCACTCAAGCAGAAAATCCTGCTGCTAAGTTGCAGTTGATACTTAAAGGCATCTGACGGTGAATAGCACAAAGTAACTCCAAGATATAAAAAAAGACAGCCTAACTCGCTGTCTTTTTACTTTTTGTTGGTAAGTAAAAAGGTGCTAAACTATTTGTGTTTACTTGATGATATTGGCATATATGAAATTACAAATTTTGAGTGACTTACATATTGACAGTTATGCTCGTCAGTCACATCCGATAGGACATATTCCTAAAACGAACGCAGATGTAGTATTAGTGGCGGGAGATACAGCAAACAGCGATAGCGGTATGCCATGGCTGCAAGAACAAGCTGCACGCTTACAAGTGCCACTCATTACTATTACGGGCAATCATGAATACTTTGGTGAAGATGTTCTGGGTTTTGATAAAAAAATAGCAACATGGGATAACTATGACGAAGTTTTAGCTCAAGGCCTGCGCGTACTGCAGTGTCAGTATGTTGATATTGGGGATGTCAGGATCTTAGGCTGTACTCTCTGGACCGATTACCAGTATCAAGCCAATGAAGATACCATGGTAGCAGTTAAGAAATTTATGCGTGATTACACCCAAATTTATGCAGGTGATGCATTATTTTCTCCTGAAATCTCCATGCAATTACATGCAAAACAACGTCAGTGGTTGAAACAGTCGCTCATAACTGCACAGCAATTGGGCAAAAGAGCAGTGGTAATGAGTCACCATAGTATCAGTCCTTTGTCTGTGTCTGAAAAATATGCGTCCTTACCCAGTAATGCGGCTTTTGTTAGTGATTTCTCGGCATGGATGCAAGAGCCATGGGCGCCTGAATTATGGGTGCATGGCCACACACACGAGGCTTTTGACTACCAGATTGATAAAACACGGGTCGTTGTTAATCCTCGTGCTTATCCAAACGAGGTGAGTAGTACGGCATTAGAGTTTGCATGGGATAGAGTCATTGATATCCATTAGCGTATGTTTATAAGGTGCTAGTTTGTAATTAAGTAATTAGGTGAAGACCTTAGATATCATCTAAGCTATGGATATTACAATTGTACGGATATTTTGTTCATTACTACCAAAAAATCTGCTACGCTTGCTACCATGAGCCAAAATACGAATAGCACACTCTCGCAACTCCCCGCTGAAAAGCTTATGAGTCACACTCGTAATGCGCCAGCGCCTTCGCACCTGCCTGACAGTATGATTCCCTCAGTCAGCTTATTGCCTGATAACAAGCGTTTGATTCTCTTTACTAGACACTCTCTACGTGAGCGTTCGGATGGTAATGGTTTTGCCAGTTATCAGTTACCACTGACGCCGAAAGGTCGTGTATTAGCAAAATCTTGGGGACGTTGGTTAGGAGGGAATCTACCATACTCACTCGATGTCGATAGTATCTCAAGCCCGATTGGTCGCTGCGTTGATACTGCTGCGTTGATGCAAGAAGGGGCTGGTTTAAAACGTGACATTTCGCACCAGTCATTATTGGTAGAGCCTGGTAGTTTAGTTACAGAGCCTGACATTGCCAACCCCATATTTAAAGAAGTGGGTGTGCTGAACTTTATTAATCGATTCTTAAAAGGCAATCTAGAAGGTACTAAAAATGCTTATCAAGGTGG
Organism: Psychrobacter sp. FME13; assembly: GCF_014861395.1. Classification (GTDB taxonomy): domain Bacteria; phylum Pseudomonadota; class Gammaproteobacteria; order Pseudomonadales; family Moraxellaceae; genus Psychrobacter. The sequence continues at coordinate 16,707 of NZ_RRYV01000009.1, forward strand.
TCTTGATATTTTGTCACTGTTTTATCAGAATCAACCACAGCACGGGCATTTAATGCTTGCGGTCAGTCATGATACCTTACTGTCTGCATTTTTAGCGGTGATGTTCGATGTCATTGAAATTGATTGGAATGATTGGCCAAAGATGATGGAAGGGGTGTTCTTATGGTTTGATGACAAACCTTTTGAGCAAGCAAGTGCCCATTTTGTTTGGCGCGGTGTGCTCTATACTCGTCCAATTCACACTCTATTAGAAGGCTACTGTGCAGCAGGACATCACCCAAGCAAATTGCTATTACCACCAGAAGCAAAATGGGAGTAATTTCTCTTTATAACACCAATTCCAAACAGTACGATTAGCGGCTTCGCACTTGTTTTCCTTACAACCGTTTTCCCTACAACTCTAATGTTGTGAATGGTATCAGTTTTTAGACACGCATAAAAAAACCTCATCACTAGGATAAGGTCTTTTTTATTACGCTATTACAGCGTAATAGGGTCTAAACGTGACAAATCTTAAGCTTGTAAGCTTTTGATTGTTTTGTTTAGGCGGCTCTTACGACGAGCAGCTTTATTCTTATGAATAATACCTTTGTCAGCCATACGATCAAGAACTGGTACCGCTTTTTTGTAAGCTTCGGTAGCCGCATCATAATCTTTAGCTGTGATAGCCGCATCAACACGTTTTAAGTAAGTACGAACCATAGAGCGTTGTGACGCAGAGTTCTGACGACGTTTGGTGTTTTGACGGGCGCGTTTACGAGCTTGTGCAGTATTAGCCACGCGTATCTCCTTGATAAAGACAGATAAAATATGAATGTTGGGTGTAAAAAAGTTTAACAATCACCGGTGACGAGCAGCCTCTCGTCAAACATGATATCGATGTCTAATATTAAAGTATCTAATATTAATAGTGCATCGCAATCGCCATAACTGTTTGGAATAATTAAACAGCGTTGACGTGTAAAGCCGGTTATCTTATCAAATTATTGCGCTTAGAACAATAAGTTTGATGATTAATAGTAAAAGAAGTTATGCTAGCATATGGATTATCGGTTTCTCTAGTGGCTATTAGGGTTCTGTAGCACATTTAGGCCTAAAAATATTAAGGTGGACTCGTAATTCCCGGCGGTTGATAACAACTTTTACAATATATTTTATAGAATACCGTCAGTTATGTATTAATTTAGGTATGATACTAAGGCAAGTCCTCACTCTGAGTATTACTTTTAAAATGGGGGCACCGCTTAAAGTGATGGACTTATAAAATACAAGATTTATCATCACTATAAAATTTTTAACACTATATAAATGGATAGGGTATGCAGCGAAAAGCAATTGTAATTGGTGCAACAGGGCTGGTAGGGCAGTATCTGGTTAAGCAACTTAGTGAGCTTTATGACACGTTAATTGTGATTGCAAGGCGTCCACCACGCTATATCAATGCCCGTATGCGTTTTTATCAGGTAAACGATTTTGACAACTTAACTGAAATATTTGCAAGCGTTGGTGCCGATCGTAAGACTGATGCGTTTAGTTGTCTTGGTACTACCAAAAAAGAGGCTGGTAGTGATGAAGCTTTTAGAAAAGTTGACCATGATTATAATGTGAGATTTGCTCAATTGTGCCAAGATAAAGGGGTTGAAAACTTCTTTTTATTGTCCTCCATGAATGCTGATATTCGCAGTCGTTTTTTATACAATCGAGTCAAAGCTGAGACTGAACAGTCTATTATATCATTGGGTTTTACACAGCTCGTAATTTTCCGTCCTTCATTGCTGCTCGGTAAGCATAAAGGTCGGCCACTTGAAAGTATTGGTCAAAAGGCTTTCAGGCTAATATCACCTTTTGTTTCAGAATCATTGTCACTACATCCTATTTCCGCTAAACGTGTTGCTAGTGCAATAGTAATGAGCGCGCATGATATCTACGAACGTAGTAAGTATCGTACTGGCCCTACGATCAAAACGACTGATATTATCGAAAATAAACAGATGCTTGCGATGACTAGCGTTAATAAATAGCCTAAGTAAAAAATGAAGTAAATATTTAAAAGTAGCACTGAATTACAAATAACAAGGAGTGTAACCATGCCAAACATGATGCCAGAATCACAAACAGTGAATAAAAGTAATTTTGTGACATGTGATTTATTAGACGCCAACCCTAAGTCGCAGGTCTGCTTGCCAAATATTGAAGGCAAGTCATTTTATAGTTTTGGTGGCAAGGACAAATTTTGCGGTGAAATTGTGACTGTTAAATGCTTTGAAGATAACAGTCGCGTGAAATCATTGTTAAATAGTGATGGCAGAGATAAAGATGGCAATGGCAAAATATTGGTCGTCGATGGTGGAGGTTCGATGCGCTGTGCACTGTTAGGTGACATGATTGCGCAGGCGGCAATCGATAACGGCTGGGCAGGTGTCATTGTATATGGCTGTGTGCGCGATGTGGATGATATGGCGGATATGGCTATTGGGATAAAAGCACTCGGTTGTATCCCGCGTAAATCGAACCGTCGTGACGAAGGGCAGACTGATATTGAAATTAGCTTTGGCGATTTAACCTTAACTTCAGGCATGTTTGTTTATGCAGACAATAACGGCATCATCGCTAGCGATAGGCCGTTAATTTAGAAAAAATATCTTTTATCATGAGTCTTAATGATGCGTAAAATGTGAAGTGACAAACCGTTACGGCATAAGTTTTGGTAATTGCGCAAATATTCGTATAATAGCTATCTGACTCTTAAATTTGATCCTATCCTTTATGCCTATCACTGCTTTGACTGACGCGTTTGACCCGATTAACCAGCAGCTATTTCCTATCCAAAATGCCCAGCGCCGTTGGTTAGCGCCTGTGCATGGAGCCGTCAGTAGTTTATGGCTGGCAAGTTTGATGCAGGCATCGATAGGGGATGTTGCTGACCGACTAAAAGTCGTGGTGACGCGAGACCAAAATCAGCTCAATCAGATAGAGACTGAGTTGGCATTTTGCGGGGTAGATGCTTATGTGTTTCCTGATTGGGAGACACTGACTTATGATGAGTTGTCACCACATCAAGACATTGTTAGTGAGCGCATCAACCTATTAACCGATATGCCAACATCAGGTGTATTGCTGATATCAGTACAAGCGTTGATGCATCGAGTGGCGCCACCTAGCTGGTTGATTGGTCAACATTTTGATTTGAGTGTGGGAGATCAGTTTGATATCAGTACCCAGCGCGGATTATTGGCAAAGGCAGGCTACCGAGCTGTTGATAATGTCTTTGAACCAGGTGAGTTTGCTGTGCGCGGTAGTATCATTGATATCTTTGCCATGGGTCAGCCGTTTCCGTTGCGTCTTGATTTATTCGATGATGAGATTGAGACGATTCGATTTTTTAACCCGCAGACTCAGCGTACATTAACCGTCGATGACCTCAAGTCAATGATGAGTGGTAATGATAGTAATATTGGTAAAGAGTCACTATCACTACTACATAAATTGCCAGACATCTCAAAACCCCTTCAGCAATTCCAAATATTACCCGCAAAAGAGTTCCCGCTCGATGAAGGGCGTGAGACTTTTCGTACCAATTTTGCCGCGATGTTCCCTAATAGCAGTAGTCGTAAGTTTGAACTACACAAAGATGTGATGGCAGGTATTGCTAGTAGTGGACTTGAATACTATCAACCATTGTTTTTTGACATAAAAGAGTGGGAAGCTGAAAGCAGCTTATTCTCTTATTTACCAAACGATGCCTTGTTTATCACCGATGAGTTGATAACTGAAAAACAAGCAGATTATTGGTCACAAATTCAGCGCCGCTATGAAGAGCGTCGCCATGATATTGATAAGCCAATCGTTGCTCCTGAGTTACTATACTTGTTATCCAATACCCTTAATGAGCAGCTTAATCACTACCCCCGTGTCATTTTAAGTGCTCGTGACGAGGTTGCGACGAATAAACAACAAGGTGTGGTCACCCTAACCGCCCAAGAACCGCCGCAGCTAGCAGTGAATCATCAAAAAGCTGAGCCGCTTACTGAGCTGTTAGGTTTCTTAGAGAGACAAGCACAAACGGCAACGCCAGTATTGATTGTTGCCGAAACAGCTGGTCGTCGTGAGATTCTAACTGAGCTGTTCAAAGGTAAAATCGATATTAAAGCCTATGATAGCTTTGAAGCTTTTCTAGTAGCAGACAAAACGAGTGGTGCTGGTCATAAAAAGTTACCACAGGTTGGTCTAACCGTTGCGCCTATTGAACGTGGGGTTTATGTCCCTGAGCGCCTAGTACTGATTAGTGAAACGCAACTATTTGGTCGTCAGGTACTGCAAACCCGGCGCCGTCGTCAAAGCGGCGTGTCAGAAGAATTTTTAGTAAAGAGTGTTACCGAAATAACAGCAGGCAGTCCTGTTGTTCATATTGAACACGGCGTTGGGCGTTATAATGGCTTGATTACGTTAGATGTGGGTGATGGCGATCAAGAGTTTATCCATCTTAAATATGACGATGATGCCAGCATTTATGTGCCAGTGGCTAACTTGCAAATGATTAGCCGTTATAGCGGCGGCGATCCAGCACTTGCACCGCTGCATAAGATTGGTAGTGGTAAATGGGACAAAGCTAAGCAAAAAGCATTGGAGCAAATTCATGATGTCGCAGCTGAATTGCTTAATATGCAAGCAAGGCGCGAAGCCAAAGTGGGTATTCATTTTAAAATAGATGCTTCACAATATGATCTATTTGCCAGTCAGTTTGCGTTTGAAGAAACACCTGACCAAGCAAATGCTATCCATGCAGTGATCGAAGACATGAGACAAAATCAGCCGATGGATCGTCTTATCTGCGGCGATGTTGGTTTCGGTAAAACAGAAGTTGCTATGCGCGCCGCTTTTATTGCGGTGAGTGCAGGCTATCAAGTGGCTGTATTGGTGCCGACTACATTGCTGGCAGGTCAACATGAAGACAATTTCCGTGATCGCTTTGCGGACTGGCCAATACGTATCGAAACACTATCACGATTTGGTGGCAAAAAGCATCAAGATACGGTTTTAGCGGATTTAGCAGAGGGTAAAGTTGATATCGTTATTGGTACCCATAAGTTATTGCAACCTGATGTAAAATTTTCTAATTTAGGTCTCATGATTGTCGATGAAGAACATCGCTTTGGTGTGCGTCATAAAGAGCGTATTAAGGCCATTCAGACCGATGTCGATAGCTTGTCTATGACGGCAACTCCTATCCCTAGAACGCTTAATATGGCGTTGTCAGGCATGCGTGATATGTCGATTATCGCAACACCACCAGCACGCCGTCTGGCGATTAAAACCTTTGTCATGCAAAAGACAGAAGCCTTGATGAAAGAAGCTATCTTGCGTGAGTTGTTGCGCGGTGGACAGGTTTATCTATTACATAATGATGTAGCGAGCATTGAGCGCATGGCAGAGACCATTCGTGAGTTGGTTCCTGAAGCACGAGTAGGTGTTGCACATGGACAGATGCAAGAGCGTCAACTTGAACAAGTGATGCAGCAGTTCTATCACAAAAAATTTAATGTGCTGGTATGCTCGACCATTATCGAAACGGGTATTGATGTGCCCAACTCTAATACTATTATTATTGAGCGTGCTGATAAATTTGGTCTGGCTCAGTTGCATCAGCTACGTGGCCGTGTTGGTCGTAGTCATCACCAGGCTTATTGTTATTTACTTGTGCCTTCTATTAAAGGTCTAAAAGGCGATGCTAAACGCCGATTACATGCGATTGAACGTGCCAACACATTGGGCGCAGGGTTTATGCTGGCAAGTGAGGATTTAGAGATTCGCGGGGCAGGTGAGATACTCGGTAAGCAGCAAAGTGGAAATATGCAAGTGATTGGCTTTAGCTTATATATGGATATGCTAGAGCGTGCGACAAAGGCGATAAAAGCAGGCAAAGAGCCTGATTTGAGTACGCCATTATCACTCACCAGTGAGATTAATCTACACAGCTCTGCACTGATACCAGAAGAATACTTACATGATGTGCATCAACGTTTGTTATTTTATAAACGCATCAGTAATGCCGATGATAAAGAGGCGCTGACGGATATTCGGACTGAAATGATTGACCGTTTTGGTATGCTACCAGATCAAACCAAGCAACTGTTCGCCATTCATGGCCTGCGTTTACAAGCAGAACCACTGAAAATTAATAAAATTGATGCGAATAGCAATAGCATGACACTAGAGTTTGCGCCTGATACGCCCGTTGATGCCTTAGCTATCATTAAATTAATTCAGACAGATGGTCAGCGTTATCGAATGAACGGTGCGTCTGGCATTCGTTATCAACATGCCGATAAACTCGAAACACCACAACAGCGTGTGACAGTGATTCAAGAATTATTACGCTATTTTAGCGAGCATATGGTGGCAGAGCCTGTCTAGTTATGTATATGCGTAACAGTATGCGAGTGATGGCGCTATTTTATCGGATAGATAACTGATAAAATAGAAAGATTAAATCTTTCTACGCTTTTATTTAAGCTTCATAACAAGAGAACCGTTATTATGTTCCAACTTCATCATAAACTTGCTGCTGACAGTTTTTTAGTAGGTGATTTTCCATTATCAACTTGTCGTCTGATCAATGATTGTCAGTTTCCTTGGTTGATATTGGTCCCCCGTGTATCAGGTATCAAAGAATTGTATGAACTAACTGAAGCAGACCAAGCGCAATTTTTACGTGAGTCGAGCTGGTTGTCAAGCCAACTTGCCAAGACCTTTCAAGCAGATAAGATGAATGTGGCAGCATTGGGTAATCAAGTGCCGCAGCTACATTTTCATCATATCGTTCGCTATCAAAATGATATGCAATGGCCCAATCCTGTATGGGGTGTTCCCGCTGTTCCTTATACTAAAGAAGTATTGGCGCAGATGCAGCAGACTCTAATGATGGCACTACGTGGCCACCACCAAATGCCGTTTGATTGGCAAATGTAGTTCAGTTATTTCTTAAATGAGGGTCTTTCTAATTACACAGACCCTTTTAGTCCGTCACTGAATATTTATTATCATTTAAGTATAAAAAAGCTAGATATTTATTATCTGGCTTTTCTATTGTCAGTATAGATAATGAATATTATAATTTTATTAATATGACTTTTAAGGCAAGATGAGTGACAAGTGGTAGGCTTTTAGCCATCAATGACATAGTTTTTATCATATTTGAAAAGTATAATAATACGTTGACTAAGTGTTTTTACATCCAAATAACTATAAAGGTGAGTCCTGCATTTCCATTATCTCTCGATTATCCTCATGCCTTCTCGGCTTTCTGATCGTCTGTTCTTCTTAAGCGAATATTTAATATGCCTTTTCTAGATACGCCAACACCGAATCGTCCATTAAAAAATAAAGTGGCCTATCGATTTGACTATCCAGAAGTCTTCGTTTTGATAATGACTGTTGTGTTTCTTGCTTGGCATTTTGATTTCAGAGCCACGGCAATGGCATTGGTTGTTGTTGTTGTTGTCCTGCCTAGTTTACTGATTTTGATTTACAACTACCGTCGCCAAGCCAGCTTTTGGACGTCTAATATTGTTATTATTTTATTGTCTTCAGTTATTGGGTCGATACAGTTTTGTGCAGTAATATCTATTAGCTTAATTGCACTAATAATCTTACGTATTATTCTCAGTGGCCGTGAAAACCGATTTAAGCTGATAATTATAGCGATAGCTGCCATCATCATTTTTTATTATGTCAGCGTGACATTGAATGGTACAGGTGTAGACTGTAAAGAAGGCTGGCTGTCGCCTTTGGTCTTATTGGCGAGTATGGTTGTTATTCTATGGCAGTTCAGGCATATTTATCAAGGATATATTGATTATGAAGTACGTGCTAATCAGGCAACTGGACGATCGACTACGATGGTTTCAGTCATTAATAAGCTAACACGTTTTATTCCACCGCAGATTTGGGAGCCGATTGTACAGTCTGATGTTCCCGTGGCTGTCTCTAATAAACGTGCTAAGCTGACTATTATGTTCTCAGATATCGTTGGTTTTACGGAATTGTCTGACAGTCTGAGTTCTGATAATTTGGCTGATATTTTAAATACTTATATGCATTGTATGACTATGATTGCCAATAAGCATGGAGCAGTGCTTGATAAGTTCATTGGTGATGGTATGGTATGCTTTTTTGGTGAGCCTAATAGCCAAGGTGCGCGGCAAGATGCCTTGGACTGTATTGCCATGGCGATAGACATGCGTCGTGAAATGCGAACGTTAAGACAGAAGTGGCGTCTGATGGGTTTTGAGGGTTTGTATATACGTATGGGTATTACCACAGGGTATTGCCATGTGGGTAATTTTGGTAGTAACAACCGACTTAGTTACACATTGATTGGTAAGGAAGCCAATTTGGCAGCAAGATTAGAGTCGAGTGCTGGGAAAGATGAGATATTGATCAGCGAAAGTACGTACGATTATATTTGTCATAATTATGAGTGTCAGCATGCAGGTGCATTTCAGCTAAAAGGATTTGATAGTAAAGTACATGCATGGCGAGTGTTTGATCCTGATATTAATAAAGTTCATCTGTCAAAATGGGTTGATTACACACTACCTGGATTTAACTTACATTTAAATTTCAAAGACATGGATTATAACGATTATCAAGATATTAGAGCACGGTTAAACTTTGCATTGGAGCGTGTCGAACAAGAGAAAGAAAAAGCGGTCACTGATAGTATCGCAGAGAGTCAACGCAGTGACAGTAATCGTAATTAGATTTCTAGAAATAGTAGCCAAAGCCAAAAACATTATTTAAGTAGCTGATACGTAAGTAATACCATTCACAAAAATTAGAGTAGCAAGGAAAAAGAGTGCAAGTACTACACATTGTAGGCTAAGCGATTTTGACACAGATAATCGTATTCTTGTGAATGGTATAAGTAGTCTTTCAAACGAAGTACAAAAAAGCCAACTACCATTATGATAGTTGGCTTTTTAATCTGATAATAAAGAAATGCTTACTAATTCATGCCTAATGGTTTTCTTTAGCGTGGTTTAGCGTATATTTAGGTACTTCGATGGTTAAGTCTTCATCATCGAGTATCACCTGACAAGATAAGCGTGAATCAGGCTCTAATCCCCAAGCACGATCTAACAAATCCGCTTCGATATCATCCATCTCTTCTAGACTATTAAAGCCTTTACGTACGACCACATGACAGGTTGTGCAGGCTTTTGACATCTCACAGGCATGTTCAATTTTAATGCCTTTTTCTACCAATGCTTTGCACAGGTTGCTCCCTGCCTCTAGCTCGACTTCGGCGCCGTCAGGGCAAATTTCGTGATGGGGTAGTACAGTAATTTTTGGCATAAATCGTCTTTCCGAGGCTAATCAATTTAAAGAAATAAAAAGTGTAATAGGCGTGTTTGGTATCATTGAGCGCATCTGGCTACCAATCTTGGGCACTAGTACCAGCCATGCTGGTTTTAACGCTTTGATTCATGATACGGGATGCAAAATTATCACTATGGGGCTTAAGTTGTACTTGTTGAGCTTCAATAACAGCTAGATCATCAGTGCCTAGCGCTGTTTTTAACATTTGTATTTGCTCAGATAATACGTTTTGTTCTTCAGGAGATAGTAATGCTGCAAACTCGTGAAGTGCAGACTCTAGCGCAAGTACTTCGCGTTCAGCTTCTACTTTGGTCTCAATTAAAGAGCGTGCATTTTTATCTTCTTCGGCATACTTAAAGCCAGCAATCAATAACTGCTCTTTCTGTTCGTCTGATAAACCATAAGAAGGTACAATCTCAATTTTACTTTCTGTTTTGGTTGTCGTTTCTTGTGCACTGACAGTTAGCTGACCATTTGCATCAATACTAAAAGTGACTTCAATACGAGCAAATCCAGCTTTCATTGTTGGAATACCATACAGCTCAAATCGGCCAAGTGAGCGGCAATTATCTACGGTTTCGCGCTCGCCCTGTACTATATGAATCACCATACCTGTCTGACCATCTTGATACGTGGTAAATACTTGACGTTTTTTAACAGGAATAGGGGTATTGCGGGGTATCAGTACTTCCACTAGGCCACCCATGGTTTCAAGACCAAGCGAGAGAGGTGTCACGTCTAACAACAGTAGGTTGTTGTCACCATCGCCATTAACCAATTGGTGTGCAGTTTGTGCGGCGCCTAGGGCGACTACTTCATCTGGATTAAGACGGCATAAGGGCTGTTTGGCAAAAAAATCAGTCACGACTTGCTGAATAGCGGGCATACGAGTAGAGCCGCCAACTAAGATAACTTCATCCAAATCAGTATTAGAGAGTTTGGCATCACGCAGTACTTGCTCGCAAACGCTTAACGTACGGCGGCTAACAGGCTCTATAATAGTCAGTAAATCTACACGGCTCAATACACCTTGATAAGACTGATTATTGACTGTGATGTCGATATCGACTTGTTCACTATCCGTCAGTGCCTGTTTATAAGCTTTGGCTTGTTGCGCCAATATTGACTTATCATGAAGACTTACCTTTTTAGGGTCGATATTCAATTGCTTAATAAGCCAGTTGGTTATGAGACGATCGATATCATCACCGCCTAATGCACTGTTACCACCAGTGGCCAATACTTCAAAGACACCATCTGTCAATTTTAAGATAGAAACATCAAACGTACCGCCACCCAAATCGTAAATTAAATAATAGCTTTCTTTTTCGCTTGCTTCTGCAGATTGATCAAGACCATAAGCAACGGCAGCAGCGGTGGGTTCGTTTAATAAACGTAAAACTTTGATGCCAGCTGCTTGAGCTGCATCTTTAGTCGCTTGACGTTGGGCTTCATCAAAGTAAGCAGGTACGGTAATAACAGCACCTTCGATACTATCTGCAGGCAATGCACTCGCTGCACGTTGTTCAAGAGTGGCTAATATATGGGCTGATACTTCCACAGGAGATACTTCGCCTTGAGCAGTCACAAATGTAGGCATATCATCCGTGCTGCCACTTAACTCATAAGGATGAGAAAATTTGATGTCAGCTTGGCTACGACCCATAAAGCGTTTAGCCGAGACGATTGTATTTTTTGGATCATCTGCTAAATGGGCTAGGGCATCATAGCCAACTAATGGCTTACCTGTGCTTGGATAGTAGACAACAGATGGTAATAATGTATCTGTCGCTACGCCTGCCTCTAAAACTTGTGCCTTACCTGAACGTACCACAGCGACCAATGATCGTGTGGTACCAAGATCGATACCTATACCAAAACGATGCTGGTGAGGTTGGGCGCTTTGATTGGGTTCAGCAATTTGCAATAAAGACATAAAATAACTCAGAGATAAAATGAATAAGTGAAATGGAGTCAGTGCAGCGTATGTATGCACTAGGGTAGTCCAATGACTATAATCAACGCATGTGTAACTTGGTACGGTTTCAATCTCATTTATTGTACAGCCATATCCTCTGTGTTTGGTTGTTTTGTATCAACCTTACATTGCTTCGACTATAGTTAGTCTACTCTGCAAATAGAAAAGAGTAACGGCTCACAGTTCTGAGATAAGAGATTGCTACTGCTATTTTAGCCAAATATTTAGAAATCGGTATTCGACTCTAGTTTATGGATAAGAGGCGCAACTTGCAGATAGCTAAACATATAAGTCATCATCGTCTTGATGCTCTGCTGTTGCTACTTCATCAAGAGCAGTAGTGACATCAGCATCTAGCTTTACTAAGAACTTTAGTTTTTGTGTTGCATCAATCGCCGTATTCCAGCTTTGTGTCTGGTAAGCGTCATTAAATCGTTGCGACTGGTTAGCTAAGCGCTCTGTAATTTGCGGATGTAACTGCTGTAAAGTTAGACGATTTTTATCTTCGGTGGCTTCATCTAAGTCCATACGCATTTCCATAGCGTCTTCTAAGAAGTCTAAGTCTGCGATTGAATGTTCTAGATTTTGAGCTTGATTTGCTATGTCTAATAGATAACTCGCACGACTATCAGGTGAGCTTAGTGTTTGATAAGCTTGATTGATCAGTGCTGAATATTTTTCAGACTTTAGCTGTGCTTGGATAATATTTGTCTGATTTTTGGCGACATTATCAGGGTGATAACGTTTTTGTAGCAGGCGTAAATGTTGATCGAGACTGTCTTGATTAACTTCAAACTGTACTGGCTGCTCAAATAAGGCAAAGAAGTTATCAAACTGTGTTTCTGGTGTAATGTCTGTCATATCATACGCCTTGCTTTTTTATTTGTTTAAAAAGGTCTGTTTGGCTGATGTTTTATAACTGAGTTTACGATGTAAACTGTTTGCCGTTATTTGGGCATCAATATTGGAAGATATAAACCATTAGACCGTGAACGATTCACCACAACCACATTCGCCTTTTTGGTTAGGGTTACTGAATTTAAAGCCTTCGTTAAGACCTTCTTTTTCGTAGTCCATCAGCAAACCATCTAAATATACTAAGCTTTTAGGATCAATAAAGATGCTAACACCACGGCTTTCATAGCGTGTGTCATTTTCGTCAGGTGTGTCTACAAATTCTAAGACATAAGCCAACCCAGAGCATCCTGCTGTACGAATACCCACTCGAATGCCTTCGCCTTTACCGCGATTGTCCAAAAAGTCTCGAACATGCTGAGCGGCGCGTTCTGTCATTTCTATCATGCCAACTCCCATTGACTATTAATCATAAATATCAAAATATGTGTACACTGGCAATCAAAATCATGAGTTTGCCAAAGTAATATGCTAGCGACTATCAAGAAATTCAAGTAGAAAATAAAAGGTGACAATTACATAAGTGTCATTGTCACCTCTTTAGCGTCAGTAGCTGTTTTTAACGTATTACTGCTACCGTACGTGGCCAATCTAGCACCACATACAGACTAGTAGGTTCAGCTTAGATAGTAGCTTCTTCGGTTACTACTGCTGCGCCATGCTTACCTTGATAGTCGCTAATAGCGGCTTTAATAGCATCTTCTGCAAGTACAGAACAATGTACTTTTACTGGTGGTAGTGCCAATTCTTCAGCAATGTGACTATTCTTGATTTCACCAGCTTGATCCAGGCTTTTGCCTTTGAGCCACTCGGTAACAAGTGAGCTTGAAGCAATGGCTGAACCGCAGCCGTAAGTTTTGAAGCGAGCATCTTCAATGATACCGTTATCATCGACTTGAATTTGTAAGCGCATTACATCACCACAGGCTGGGGCACCAACCATACCAGTACCAACGTTTTTAGCGTTTTTGTCAAGGTTGCCAACGTTGCGTGGATTTTCGTAATGATCAATAACTTGGTCGCTATAGGCCATGGGGTTTTCTCCTAGTTAGATAATGAGCAGTGCTAATTGCTTTAAGGTGCTCCACTCATTGGTAATTGGGGTCAAACACTTAATTTTAATTGTCTGATCAATCGTTTAATGGTTATTATTAGATAACCATATCGTTGTTTGCGGTGGCTTTAGTGTTCAGCCCATTCCACTGAATTTAAATCAACACCTTCTTGGTACATATCCCAAAGTGGTGATAAGGCACGTAATTTATCAACGGCTTCGTGCATCTGTTTGATAACAGTATCGATGTCTTCATCAGTCGTATAACGGCCAAAGCTAAAGCGAATAGAGCTATGTGCCAATTCGTCTGGACGACCAATAGCACGTAGTACATATGATGGCTCAAGCGTCGCTGATGTACAGGCTGATCCTGAAGATACAGCGAGGTCTTTAAGTGACATCATGAGCGACTCACCTTCAACAAAGTTGAAGCTGATATTTACAATATTAGGTACGCTATTTTCAAGATCACCATTCAAGTAAATCTCTTCGATGTCTTGTAGGCCATCCCAAAGTCGTTGACGTAATTCAGCTGCGTGTGCATGGTCTTCTTCATAGCGCTCATTGGCTAAAGCAAATGCTGCTCCTAAACCAACGATCTGATGCGTTGGCAAAGTACCTGAACGCATACCACGCTCATGACCACCACCATGTTGCTCTGCTTTCAAACGAATACGTGGCTTGCGACGAACAAATAATGCGCCAATACCTTTAGGGCCGTATGCTTTATGGCCTGAAAAGCTCATTAAATCCACTTTCATCTCTTCAAGATTAACAGATATTTTGCCTACAGATTGTGCGCCATCGACATGGAATACGACACCAGCTTCACGAGTGATTTCACCAATTGCGGCAACATCAGTAATTGTACCAAGCTCGTTGTTTACCATCATCAACGACACTAGAATGGTATCATCGCGTAATGCTGCTTTCACTTGCTCTGGCAAAATAAGACCAGTGCTTGGCTGTGGCTCAAGATAAGTAATCTCAAAACCTTCTTGCTCAAGCTCACGGCAAGTATCTAGTACTGCTTTATGTTCAATTTTGCTGGTGATGATGTGCTTACCACGAGACTGATAAAAGTGTGCAGCGCCTTTAATAGCTAGGTTGTCAGATTCAGTTGCACCTGAAGTAAAAACGATTTCGCGTGGATCGGCATGGATAACTTCAGCCACTTGCTGACGCGCCGTTTCTACTGCTTCTTCTGCTTGCCAGCCATAGCCATGCGAGCGTGAGGCCGGGTTGCCAAAGACACCATCTACAGTCAAATACTCGCTCATTTTGGCAGCAACTGACTTAGCAACTGGTGTAGTGGCGGCATAATCTAAGTATATAAGGTTGTTATGTTGGCTCATGCTGGGTTTGCCTCGCTGTTCGATAGAGTAATAGTATTTATATCTTTTATGGAAATCTCTTTAGTAGAGCTATGCTGGCGTTCTGAGACCGACTGCACATTTTCCATGTCTAATAATTGTGCTAATGTTATATTATTCAAGTACTGTTCGATATGATTGGACAGTGCACACCACAAATCATGGGTTAGGCACATTGTACCACCTTGACAATCACCGCGTCCTTCACACTGCATCGCATTAACTGACTCATCGACGGCTGATATGATGCTCATGACATCTATTTCATGTAATGGCTTGGCTAAATAGTAACCACCTGCGGCACCACGAATACTGGTAACAAGTCCACGTTTGCGAAGTTTGGAGAATAGTTGTTCAAGGTAAGAGATAGAAATCGATTGCCGTTGAGCGATATCAGATAAAGATACTGCGTTTTCTTGTTGGCTCGTTTGTAATGCCAAATCTAGTAACGCAGTAACGGCATATCTGCCTCGAGTAGTCAAACGCATGTGTTATCTCCAAACTTTTACATTATTTTTATTTAACAACGATCTTAGCGGAATGATATTTGTCATAACTTATATCAATGTATAAGTTGCTGATATAAATTCTGAATAGCTAAGTTGTGTCTTATCGCTATTAAACAACAGATGGTTAACCCGATGTGTGCAACGATTAAGGTAATTATACTTAATCCTGAGTAAATTAGTCAAGATTAAAATGTGGTTGAATGGTTAATCAATCTTATTACTATGATTGATAAAAACAATGGTGATTGATAAAAACAATGGTCGGAGAGGAGGGTGGAAATCAGGTTGTGCGTAGTAAAGGTCAACCCATTTAAATGACCATTGGCTGAATCAAAGGTAGGTTGAACATTGTTATCAATGTTAAATAAAGGAGGCACCCATACAACCATGTGATACTGGCATACATCTTCCTTGCTATGACTGCGGAAACAAAGCCTACGCAAAATGCACCCAGTGTTGCTGTATTTTTTTTATAGTGAGTCAAATATATGATGACTGAATATGCACCATGTTTCACTCATAAAAAAGCCATAGCTTCGGGTTAAGTGAGCTAAATCAGCTAATCAATAATGCAGTGATTGCGATAATCATGATAATAAGTGCAGCGATGGTTACGATAATAAGTGTTTTTTGCTTGCTTTGTAATTCTTTGGTCGTGGTTTCAAGCTCGCGATTTTTCATGGTTAGGGTATTGATTTGGGTTTGCTGTTCTTTAATACGTAATTTGTAGTTTTCTTTTTTTTCTTCGGTTTCAGCTTCGGTAGGTTTAGACTTGTCTTTGCCGCCTTTAAATTTTTTAACCAAGCCTTGAATCAAGCTAGCAACTCCGAGCTGCATAATAAACTGTTTGACCAGCTGTACTTGCACGGATTCGCCGCGCATTTGTAACTTTTCAGTCGTTTCACTGTCGTGTGTCGTGATGGCATTGATAACTTGGATGCTATAAGCATTGATGATGACATCAGGCTCACTGCGTCCCACTGGTAACTGGGCATCCAATAAAACGCCTTTGGTACTGAAAGTAGCAAAAACTTCAACATGAGGTAGATATAAGCGTAGGGCGACGACAGTACCTTGCTTAGCAAGGGGATAAGCGGCTTTACGTAGTTCAGGATCTAAACGTAACAATAATGTCAACGCCGACTCGGTGAACATCAGAACGATATTAGAAAAAGAGTGAGACAACGTAGAACGCTTCATGTAGATAATCCGTTTTTGTATGTATTACATTAAAAATTAGAAATAAACAAGCGTCACAACACATCTGAAATATATCGTTCGACTATCAGTATGCAGTGATATTTTGCCTATAGTAACGTCTTTATAATAAAAAGTAACGCTAGTTTCTGTCAGTGCTTAAGTTATTACTTTACAATTTACAAGTCAACAAAGACACTGGTATTTATGACTGATAATGTATTAGTATTAGCTGCCAAGTCTTTGACACGAAAGGACGACATATAGTCAGTTATTTCAAAAACAATCAAGTCTCTCTAATATTAAGCATTGATAGAGCAATTGCAGATACTTTGCGTAACATTGAGTGTCAAATACGTAGTACAGTAGACAAAAATATGTAAAATCGCTTGCGCTCCTTATGCTGCCTTGATATAAAGACGATAACAAAGCGAGACCTGTTAGTACATTAATCAGGCGGTTTTTATTGCTTAAATGCTATGAGAGCGTTAAAATGCTTGGCGTGAGCGTTTATTATCCCCCTTAAACTTGAAGGAAATTTTATGAATAAGTCAGAATTAATCGATAGCATCGCAGACAAAAGTGGTCTAAATAAAACCCAAGCTGGTGATGCATTGAATGCTGTTATGGAAAGTGTTGGTGAAGCGCTAGAAGCTGGCGATAGCATCTCATTAGTTGGTTTTGGTACTTTTAGCGTAAAAGACCGTAAAGCCCGCACTGGCCGTAACCCTAAGACTGGTGAAGAGCTTAGCATTCCAGCAAGCAAAGTACCAAGCTTTAAAGCTGGCAAAAACTTAAAAGAGCGCTTGAACTAAGCCGTTTTATTATAAGCAGACATTGTGTGATGACGTAATATACGACAAAGCAAAGTCTGTAAATAATGAAATAATAGATGATGTATCGTATCGCTTTAAGCTATAATGTACATTATCAAAAAGCACCTAAATATTAGGTGCTTTTTTTATTGCGACAGTTTGTAGCATGCAGCGTGAATATTTTGAGTCTACACCAAAAATCACGTATCATAGGGCGCGCGCGATAGATACGTTGTTTAAATAAGATGGCTTTGATTCGCCTTATTCTTTTATATCAAATGCACGCGTGCTTACTCTTACCATTGCCAGTTTAAATAGCATTGATTTTCATATTAATATTACAATGGTTTTTCATCAATATAGGTTAATAAAGCAGAGATAACTATGGATAAGTTGCGCGATTTTTTAAAAACCTGGCCAGGTCGCATTTTATTGATTTTATGCCTATCGCCGCTCGCTCTATTGGGTATCGAAAGCTATTTGGGAGCAGGAGTCGATCCCAACCAAGTTGCTCAGGTAGGTGATGCCAGCGTGGGACTGACTCAATATCAGTCTGCTGTCAATAGCCGTCGTACTGAGGTATTAGAACAAGTTGATGATGCCAGCTTATTAAATGAAGATGTGCTGCATGAGCAAGTATTAAAAGGTTTGATTGACCGTACGCTACTAGAGCAGCAAGCCGGCAAGTTGGGTATGACCGTCTCTGATGACACAATTAACCGTTTGTTACGTCAAGAAGAGGTTTTTCAGGATGCTGATGGTAACTTTTCTAACGATCAATTTGCCAGTTTTTTGCGTCAGCGCAATATGACGAAAAATCAACTGTTTGCTGAGTTTCGTAATCAGCTCAGTCTGGACCAGCTCAATGCCAGTATCGTTAGTACCGCAGTGTATCCCATGCAAGCGGTCAGTCAGTTGATAGACCTGCAGCTTGAGTCGCGCAATATTTGGTTGTACCGTTTTAATTGGCAAGATTATACGGATCAGGTTAACGTAAGTGCGGGTGATATCCAAACTTATTATGATGCCAATAAAGAGACACTCAAAAGTGCGGCAATGGTAGATTTGGCTTATCTGCAACTCAGCCCTCAAACTATTCAGGTAACTGACATTACGACAGAAGATTTGCAGCAGCAATATGAGGCTTATAAGCAAGAGCAAGCAATCGTTGATGAGCGTCAAATCAGTCAAATTCTATTAACCGGTGATGATGCTAAAGCAAGAGCAGATCAGGTTAAAGCTCGTCTAGATAATGGAGAGTCTTTTGTCGCCTTAGCAAAATCAGAGTCAGATGATCCATCAGGAGAAACAGGTGGTGCTATCGGTCTCTTTAACCCTTCGGTATTTGGTAATGACGCGGTAGCCGTTGAAGATGCCCTAAAAGGACTGAGTGTTGGCGATGTGACAACCCCTGTTAAGACCAGTTTTGGTTATCAGATATTTACGGTTACTGAAGACAATGGCAGCGCTATACCGACACTAGAAAGCATGCGTGATGAGTTAACAGCTCGAGCGACAGAGTATAAGCGTCAAGAGATGTATGCAGACAAAATGACAGCGATTAATGACATGGCAGCAGATGGCTTTAGTATCGAAGATATCGCTGAGCAAGAGAATGTCACATTGAAAAGCATCAAAGATTATCGTAAAGAGAATAATAGCTCAGCATTGCCTCAACCAGCAGTGATTAAGCAAGCCTTTGATGAATTTACCCTTCAGGATCAGGCTGTGACTGCCGGTATTGAAGTAGGTGCTGGAACAGTATGGGTGCAACCAAGTAACTATCGTCCTACTAAGACGCTGACTTTAGAAGCTGCCACGCCAAGAGTGACTCAGATACTACATCAGCAAAAAGCCACAGCATTGGCACTAAAAGAAGCCAAAGCACTGGCCACTGGTATTAAGATTCCAGCTGATATTAGTCAGCAACCAGTTGCACTTCAGTCATTAGGTACAGTAAATCGTCAAACACCACTATTGACAGAAAAAGAGCGCGGATTGGCGTTTAGTCAGCAAGCTGCTAACAATGGTGTCGTTGCTATCGCTAGTGAGACTGAAATAGGTGCTACTCTGCTAGTCGGTGATCGTATTAAAACAGAACCGCAGTCTCAATTGACTGATGACCAACGTGCGCAAACGGCGACTATTATCCGTGATAATTTGGGTCAAGATCAACTGCAAGATTATCTGGATTATCTACGTTTGGTATATAAAGTTGAGATCAATGATGCCAATGTAGCGAATGCGCAAGGGCGTTAAGTTAAGTATTGATAAGTACAAAAAAAGCCACTGTAGATATATCTACAGTGGCTTTTTTATGCTCGTACTATCCACGTCAGTCTTATTGCGTATGACGTGGACTCTGGTTTCTTAATGGCGGAAATGGCGCATACCAGTGAAGACCATCGCGATGCCATGCTCATTTGCTGCAGCAATGGTTTCGTCATCACGCATAGAGCCACCTGGCTGGATGATAGCAGAGATGCCTACTGCAGCAGCGTTATCGATACCATCACGGAATGGGAAGAAAGCGTCTGATGCCATAACAGCGCCTTCAGTCGCTAATCCAGCATGCTCTGCTTTGATAGCAGCGATACGAGCTGAGTTAACGCGGCTCATCTGACCTGCGCCCACACCGATAGTGCGCTGTCCTTTAGCATAGACAATGGCGTTAGATTTAACGTATTTGGCCACATTCCAGCTGAACAATAGATCTGCAATTTGTGCTTCGGTTGGTTGTACGTCTGTGACGATTTTTAAATCGTTAGCCGTAATTAAACCAAGATCTTGTTCTTGGACTAGTAAGCCGCCGTTGACGCGCTTATAGTCAAGTTGAGGGTCACGTTGATTTGGTGCTGGTAGCTCACCGCATACCAATACACGTACGTTTTTCTTAGCAGCCGTTGCTTCGAGCACACCATCTTCGATACTAGGCGCAATAATCACTTCTACAAATTGATTGTCGATAATGGCTTTTGCTGCTGCAAGTGTTAATGGGCGGTTGAAGGCGATAATACCACCAAATGAAGACTCAGGATCGGTGCTAAATGCAGTGTTATAGGCAACTACTTGGTCATTGTCAACCGCGACACCACAAGGGTTGGCGTGTTTTACGATGACACAAGCTGGAGTGCTGAAAGCTTTAACGCATTCAAGAGCTGCATCAGTGTCAGCGATATTGTTATAAGAGAGTGCTTTACCTTGTAGCTGCTTAGCAGTCGCTATAGAGGCCTGTTGGCTCTTTAGAGGTTGATTTTCGATGTAGAAAGCAGCGTTTTGATGTGGGTTTTCGCCGTAGCGTAAGTCTTGTGCTTTCTCAAGCTGCACATTGAATGTACGCGAGAAATTTTCTGGTTCTTGGTTTTCGTTCACACGGCTACCTAAGAAGTTGGCAATCATACCATCGTATTGGGCTGTATGTTCGAAAGCTTTAACTGCTAAGTCATAGCGTAGAGCAGAGGACAGTTTGGTGCTATCGCCTAAAGCAGTCAGGATACGATCGTAATCTGTTGGATCAGTGACGATACCCACGTGGGCGTGGTTTTTTGCAGCCGAACGTACCATAGTAGGGCCGCCAATATCGATATTTTCGATAGCGTCATTCATAGTCACATCAGCACGAGCAATGGTTTCAGCAAATGGGTATAAATTTACTACCACCAAATTAATGCGCTCAATGGCGTATTCGCTCATGACAGCATCGTCTGTACCGCGGCGCCCTAAGATACCACCATGGATTTTAGGGTGTAGCGTTTTTACACGACCATCCATCATTTCAGGGAAACCAGTATAGTCTGAGACTTCGGTGACAGCGACGTTGTTTTCTGTGAGCAGTCGATAAGTCCCGCCAGTAGACAGTAAGCCAAAACCTGCTTTGATAAGGCCTTGAGCAAATTCAACAATATTAGTTTTATCGGAGACCGATAATAGAGCAAGTGGGGTAGTACTCATAAAAAAACTTCCATAAAAAAAGCCTGACACAAACGTCTGGCAAGGTGATCAAGACAATTACTGTAGACAGTATCAGGATAGATAATGTCACGAATATTAAATTGCCGTGCATAATGATAGTTATTAAAGGTAAGTGCGCTCATAGAGCAGGGGCTACATTAAGTCATAAGTTTTGAGTTTTTTGCGTAAAGTACCGCGGTTGAGACCTAGGATTTGCGCACATTTGGTTTGATTTCCACGAGTTTTTTCAAGGACAACGGATAACAGTGGCTCTTCTACTTGTTTTAAGATTAGATCGTATAAGTCGGTGGGTATCTCATCGCCTAGCATCGTAAAATACTGCCGTACCACGCGTTCAACATGCACCCGTAGTGGCTCGTGCGCATGGTTCGCATAGCCATCTTCTGAGCTGCTAAAACGGTGCTGAGAATAATGAGGGTGGTTTTCTTTATTATAGTCGGCAGGATGCTCAGAGCTTGTAGCAAAATGAGGCGCATAATGCTGTGCATGAGGTGCCATAAGATAATGTCCTTGGGATTGGTGAGAATCAAACCATAAGATATTGAGGTATTATATCAAATTAATATCATTTGGCACTGATAGATTGACAGTTAGTTTTGCAGTATAGTCATGCCACTATAAAAATATTATGGCGTTACCCAATAGTCAGTCCTAAATAAAAAAGATACAAATGTAACCATGCGATACAGGCATATATTTTCCTTGCTTGCTGTGCCTGCGCAGACAGAGGCTACGCAAAATGCACCCAGTATCGCTGTGTTTATTTTATAGTGGATCGACTGTACTTAGACATACAATCTACAGTTGGCTGTCTGTATTACTTTTGAATTGCCTTGACTATAGAGTTTGTCCTTATTGCAAAAATGGAAAAAACTGTCATCAAACGAGAAAGATAGCGTAGGTAATGTAATATCGAGATATCGATCAACTATTTGACGATGTTTGGCAGCATTCAGTTCAGTTAGATGATGACTATCGTTTGAACCAAAAAGACGCCCTAATATACATGGCTTACGCTAATGTCACGAATTTTTGCATTAGAAACAGGCACAGTGAAAAGTATATTGCGGCTACTCTCTGCAGCCAATTGGCTTTGTTTGCTTAATAAATAGTCACCTGGATCAGCGATAAACTCACCAATCAGGTCATTTTCACCATATACACTGACTTTAACACTCGGATATAGCTGTGTATTTGCGCTTTGATTATTTAATGTAGCGCTAATATCGCTGAATTTTCTAGACCTTTTTATTTGACTCGATTTATGAGTGGCATTAGTAATTTTCCAAGCATTTATGTCAGCATTCGGCAAACTGCAAGCAGCTGCTGAACATATTGCTTGTAGCCTTTCAGCATAAGTGGGGTTTTTTACTAAGGTTTCTAAGTTGAAAATGACATACTGTGCAAAAAGTAGCAGTGCCAATACCAAGCATCCAAGTATCCATAATAACGATGCTGCCGAACGTTTTTTCGGCGTTGGTATGAAGCTTTCCTGTGTTTTTCTTCTACGCTCGTTAAGAGCTTTATCTTCGTCTTTGAGAGGCACACCCATATCTAGCAATAATCGAGACAGGTCTGTATCATCCTGTGGCATGTCTTCATGTTTGTTTTGGTCTTTGAGCAGTTTTTCGAGCCATAAGTCGTCGTTCTTTTCATCAACATTGGCATGAATATCATTTGATGCTGCTGAACTGGTACTTTGATTGATAGTTTCAGATGCGCTCTTTGAGGATTCATTAGCCGAAGGGGTGGATGCATTATTTATTTGATCTAGCCATGCGTCCATACTCTCTAAAGAATCGTACTCTAAAGGGGTTTCTTCTGGCTCATAAGCATCCATGTCGTCATAGATTAATATATCAGAAGACGGTTTCTTTGGACGTTGTTTATTGAGTGAAGATTTAGAATCGTTTGAGCCATTTTTATTATTAATATCAGTTTTCACAGTGTCTGCTTGATTAGGTGCTGTGGTGGTATCAGATGTCACAACAAGATTTTTGTTTACCAAAAAACTCTGTTGGCATTGATTGCAGCTTACAATGGCGTTTTCTTTATTTAACTGGGTTGATTGTATTTTAAAGCAAGCTTTGCAATGAGGGCACTGAGTTTTTATGGGCGTGGTCATAGGGTCGAATCCAAAAAAGTATGGTTATCAATACCGATTCGCCACTCAATAAAGGTCGCCTATGACGCCAAGAGAGTTGTTGAAAAGCTCTTAAAGGCTGCGAGTCATAGGCAAAAATAGAGTGGCGTCAAACACATAATATCTGACTACCCTCTATCGTAACAGATGTAATTAAATGTTGCTAGCCTGTAAATGTACCAGATAAACGTTGCCAATGTTGGTCTTCTTGTGATGTAAAAGCATGCTTTGCATCAAGCGCAAAGTAAGCTTGGTAAGCAGCAGTCACTTCATCTGTTTGTGACTCGATCAGTCCTGCCAAAACAATACGGCCTTTCTGTGCAATTAAAGTAGCAAAGTAAGGTGCTAAGCCAATGAGGGGTTTTGCTAAGATATTGGCTACAATGATGTCGACTGGAATAATGTCGTTTTGTGAGCAATAATCGGTAAACTCTTCTGGCAAAAAAGCTTGCAAACGATCGTCGACATGATTGCGTGCTGCATTTTGGTTGGTCGCCAAGACCGCTTGTGGGTCGATATCAACCGCATAAACTTTACGTGCACCTAACAGTAAAGCAGCGATACCCAAAATACCTGAACCACAACCATAATCAATAACCACTTTATCTTTAATCTCTTGCTCTGTTAACCAGTCTAAACATAATCGGGTAGTAGCATGATAGCCAGTACCAAAGGCCAGCCCTGGATCCATAATAATATTGGTCGCGTCAGGATGGGGCGGTGTTATCCAGTTGGGCACAATCCATAGATCATTGGCACATTCTATTGGATGATAGTTGTTCATCCATTCACGTTCCCAGTCTTTGTCATCGACAGCACTTAACCAAATACGAGTGGCTTGTACTTGTGCTGCGATTTCATGGCTTAATTTCTCGACAGCTTGGCGACTGCCAGCATCGGTCGTGGCATCAAACAGTCCTGTAAGTATGACCTCATCCCATAATGGAGACTCACCTGGTAATGGCTCAAATAAAGGTTGGTCACCTGCGTCATCTAAGGCGATGGATAGTGCACCTGCTTCTAGTAGCAATGCCTCAGCCAAATCGACGTTTGCTTTTTCACATTGTAAATGTAGTTGTTGCCATGCCATAACGATAACCTTAAGCTAAATTGAAAATAAATATATATTTTGGATGAATTCTGAATATAGAAAATACAGAAAGCGAATAGGTTGTAAACTTGAAACCTATTCACTCAGATATGCTGCTAGATCTACTATGTTATTAGCGCAAGGCTTGTTTCGCCTCACTGATCACACGTGAATTGCCTTGTGTTTGTCCTGATTGCAAGATGATTTGCCATAGTGCGCGTCTGCGGTTGGCATCTTGAGAGACACTAAGGCCACGGCGTGCCATAGCCTCTGCCTTACGGGGTTGGTTTTTTTTCAATGCGACTTGTGCCAAATAGAAATACACAGCCGATGATTTGGGTGCTAGGCGCTGTGCACGGGTAAAGCTGTTTTCAGCATTGGTTAGCTGATTTGCTTTAAGCTGACTGATCCCTGTCTGCATTAAACTCCGAAACGCTGGTAGGTTACTATTATTAGAGGTAGTTTGTTGCGCTCGTTGCTGCGAGTTATTTCTAGCACGTTCCAACATTTCGCTGTGTGACGGTAGAGACGGCTCAGGGACGACGTACTCCTCACCAGAAGGAATAATAATAACGGTGTCAGGTTGTTGAGTTGGTATAGGCTCGGATGGGACAAAGACTGGAGGCTCTTGCGTCAACGGGTTTGTCTGAGTCGTTTGTTCAGATGAGATGCTCGGTTCAATGACATATTGGTCATCGTCATCCGCTTCAGTGACAGTTGTTGGTGTCACAGTTGCCGCAGGTGTCTCGGGTATCTGTGATGATGGCGCTGTCTGAATCGGTGTGGTATTCATCGTCGTGGGTGCGGTCTGACAAGCGCTGAGGCTCAACATGCTGATAAGCGTACCAGTTATCAATACTGTATTGGTTGGGATGGTGTTTTTGGGAAAACCAATAACAGCTTGCTTAACTGACATAGTTTGTTTGGAAATTGACAACATGTTGAGACCTTTTGTAATGTTTAAAAGCAACTTTAGAACCATTCAACCGCACGGTCAAACCAAGTATCCGCATCGTTTTCATCTTGCTCGTTGCCTTCTTGATTTTCCGAATCAATAGCTTCACCATCGGTGCTGCCAAAACCGCCATTATCACCTTGTTGGTTTTGAAATTGTGACAGTTCACGAGCACGATCTTGTTGATACAAGCCTATCGCACAACTACTGGCTTCTTGTGGCAAGTGAGATGATAGTACTGGTAAATAGCGTGCATCAGCACAGCGCTCATTAGACAGCTTTCCTGAGTTGTTCTCTAGCCATAACCATTCAATTCCTTTCGGCTCTGGTAGCGATACAGGCGTCAGTTTGAGACGGTCCATATAGTCGATCCAAACTGGTAATGCGCCACTACCACCGCTCAAACCAATGGGTTGGTTATCATCACGGCCTACCCAAACCACGCTGACATAGTTGCCACTGTAGCCTGCAAACCATGCATCACGATAATCATTTGTAGTACCTGTTTTGCCTGCTAAGTGTAAATTGCTACCCAGTGATTTTGCCCGTTTAGCCGTACCAGTTTCCACCACTTGCTGTAACGCATAGTTAGTCAAGAAGTTGGCCTCAGGTGGAATGCTACGCTGAGTATTAAGACCAGTACGTTGTAAGATACTGCCGCGATCATCAATAACAGTACGAATACTATGAATAGGTGTACGAAAGCCGCCTGTGGCAAAGACTTGGTATACACCCAACATATCCATTGGGCTAAGGTTGACAGAACCTAGCAATGCCGAAGGATAAGGTGGTACTTCTTCTTTGACGCCCATGCGCTGTAGTTGTTTGACAAAGGTATCGACACCGAACTCCATACCTAGATGTACCGCCGCTTGGTTATATGATTGTGAAAGTGCTGTCGTCAGAGGTACATAACCGTGGTCACGGTTGTCGTAGTTTTTAGGGTTCCACTTAGAGCCATCACCGAGGTTGACTGTGATAGGGGAGTCATCGACTGGGCTTGCTAGATTATAGCGACCACTTTCGAGTGCTGTCATATAGATAACAGGTTTTAGTATCGAGCCTACTTGGCGTTTGGCATCGACAGCACGGTTAAAACCAGTAAACTCACTACCACTACCTACCACAGATACCAGTTCACCAGTTTCAGGATTGGCACTGACGAGCGCACCTTGTAAGTCTTTAGTTTTGCTGTTTTTACGACGTAGCTCACCCAGTTTTTTATCTACCGCTTTGTCTGCTGCTAATTGGGCGATAGGATCTAAAGTACTGATGATTGTCAGACCTTCGTTTTTGAGGTCGTCAGAATAGTATACTTCATTCAACTCACGTTTAACGATGTCCAAAAAGTCAGGGAATTGACTCTTGCCTTCGACTGCCTTTTCAGCAATACCCAGTGGTTGCTCTATTGCTTCATCGTAATCTTCTTGAGCCAGCGATCCCACCGTCAACATGTTTTTAAGCACAATATTACGACGTTCTTTTGAGTCGTTTGGATTGCGGCGTGGATTGTAAAGACTCGGGCCTTTTGCCATACCTACCAACAGCGCTTGTTGGTCTAGGCTGAGCTCTTTGAGGGGTTTGTTAAAGTAAAACTGTGACGCCAAGCCAAAACCATTAATAGAGCGTTTACCGTTTTGACCTAAGTAAATCTCGTTGAGATAGGTTTGTAGAATTTCGTCTTTGCTATAATGTAATTCAAGCAATACAGCCATTAATGCTTCGTTGGCTTTGCGTTTGAGCGTACGGTCTGAATTGAGATAGAAGTTTTTAATAAGCTGCTGAGTAATCGTTGAGCCACCCTGACGAGAGCCGCCAGAGAAGTTGTTTATGACAGCACGTGCGATCCCACGTATAGAAACACCTTTGTGCTCATAAAATGCACGGTCTTCAGTGGCTATCAGTGCATCGATAAGCGGTTGTGGCACATCCTCTAACGAGACGACCATACGATCTTCATTGCTGTCTGGGTAAATACCACCGATATTAACGGGCTCTAAGCGGATAATGCCACTTTTGGCAGGTAACGTGCTTTGGATAGATGCAATTTTATTACCATTAATAGTCATTTTGATGACTTGCTCTTTATCCACATCATTAGCGCTATAAGTAAAGCCACGCGTATGGATAAAGTAGGTATTACCAGTCTTATGATAAGTACCAGTACGATCATAGGCTTTGTTGCTCTGGTAGTTGAGCAGCTCTAGCCACGTCTTCATCGTATCTGTATCGACATTTGCACCTTGATATAATTCAAGTGGCTGCGAGTATACTTTTGCAGGGATATCCCAGCGCTTACCCTCAAATTTTTGGGTAATGGTGCGATCAAGTTTAATCAAGTATAGTGCCAACAGCACCATACCAACGATAATAATAATTAATATGAGACTACTAAGTACTAAACCACGCTGTTTTGAAGGTAGCGTATTTGTCATAGCCTTAGAAGACTGTGATAATTTAGTATTTGGTAGCTTTGGATTTGATTTTTGCACTGATGTCGCACCATTTTGGTATAAAAAACTGCTTCATAATGACGTAAATTGACAAATTTTTCAATCTATCATCGCTGAAGCAGGCATTCATGAGTATTAGACTGTGAGTAGTGACGCCACTCACAGCACTTGCTTGTAGTATAATCTCTATAAAAACACTTGTATCAATATCTTCGTATCGATACCTTTATATTAGTATTAAAGCTTTTAGTGCTTTTAATTTAGATGACGAGCGCCATATAAGATCGTTATCTACGATAGCAGTTTAATATTGCTGCAACGATGTGTTTTTTATGAATTATCAGTTGTTATTGTTGTTATATACTTTCATAGGATTTGAGCATCTTTAATGATGAGTATGTATATAAAAGCGAATTTACTGCAAGTGAATATGGTTCGAGCAAACCTGTCTAAAGGAAGTAAGCGCGATTATGTCTAGTGTCCCTCCATCAACAGCCTCTACCCAAAATCATCATCATGAAAATAGCTCGATTACCGAAGGTTTGGTGCTACCACTCGAGGACCATTGTTTTCATTGCGGTGATCCTGTACCGCAGCCGCCGTTTTATGCCGATATATTGGGTCAATCACGTGAGATGTGTTGTATGGGCTGTCAGTTGGCAGCGCAGAGCATCGTAGAGGCTGGGCTTGAGCAATATTATCTGGATCGCTCAGAGATCAGCCGTACGGCCAGCTTACCGGTAGAGATGACACGCCTTGAGGTTTATGATCATGATGAAATAAAGCAGCAGTTTGTGTATGCGCAGGATGGCATGTCGGTGGCAGAGCTGTCTGTGAACAACCTGCGCTGTGCAGCGTGTACGTGGTTGATTGAGTCACGTCTCGATGAGTTGGACGGTATCAGTAAATGTCAGGTCAATTTGACCAATCAGCGTATGCGGGTGATTTGGAACGAAGATAAGTTACCGATTAGTCGTATTTTAGCGGTTATCAATGAAATCGGCTATGAAGCCAAGCCTTATCGTCAAGACACGCATGAGGCTATGCTGGCACGTCATACCAATCAAATGCTGCTGCGGCTTGGTATCGCAGCACTAGGCTCGATGCAAGCGATGATGTATGCGGTGGCGCTTTATTTTGGTGAATATAGCGACATGCTGATATTGCAGCGTGACTTTTTGCGCTGGGTCTCATTGTTTGTCAGTACGCCAGTGTTTTTTTATGCTGGATTACCGTTTTTTACGTCAGCTTGGTCAGCGATTCGCGCCCGTCAAGTTAATATGGATGTGCCTGTCAGTATTGCACTGGTTGTGACTTTTTTTGCTAGCCTCTATGCCACCATTACTGGGCAAGGGGAGACGTATTATGATTCGGTCAGTATGTTTATTTTCTTCTTGTTGGCAGGGCGTTACATCGAACATAATGCCCGCCTCAAAGCTGCGACCATGGCCAATGATTTGGTGGTAGTAGAGCCTGTACTGGTGCAAAAAATTGCTGAAGATAAGCAAGCGGCTGAGCGTATCTTGCAACAAATCTCGCAGAACCTGCTGCATGAAACGGCTGTGAGTACAGAAAATAATACCGCTGATATTCAAAGCGATACGCTTACTATTAAAAATGACACTATTGCTATTCAAAACGATGCTACTGCTATTCAAAAAGATAATCTTGCCACTCAAAACAATGCTCTAGATAGCATGAGTAGCCAAGATTTATCTAGCGCTATGCCCAATTTTATGAAGAGCATAGATGCTAATGTTCATGAGCTAACCACACGTATTGCCCAAGATTGGCAACAGTCGCGTAATCAACGATTGCCACTGTCAAATATCAAAGGCAGTAAAGACACACAAGAGAGTACAGAAGACAAAAAGATGGTGACTGCTCACAGCTTGCAAGTGGGTGACATCATCATGGTAGAAGCTGGATCTGAGATTATCAGTGATGGTATTTTGCTTAGCCCAACCGCCACCGTCTCGCAAAGTCTGCTGACGGGTGAGGGTGACTTGATTACCAAATCTCAAGGCGACTATATCGTTGGCGGTGCGCAAAATGACAGTCAGCCATTTGAGATGCTGGTCACCGCATTACCAGAAGACAGTCAGATCGGCTTGATTGACAGACTTATGAACCGTGCCATGAGTGAAAAACCAAAACTGGCGCAGCAAGCGGATAAGCTGGCACGCTGGTTCGTGGCGCGGATTTTAGTATTGTCTGTCTTGGTGTTTGTCGGTTGGTATATCGTTGACCCAAGCCAAGCAATATGGGCGACCGTTGCGGTATTGGTCGCGACCTGTCCTTGTGCGCTATCCTTAGCGACGCCTATCGCGCTAACGGTAGCGACCAACCGACTCGCTAGCTATGGGTTTCTGACCACGCGTGGACATACGCTGCAAACGCTTGCTGAAATCACGCATGTAGCATTTGATAAAACGGGAACGCTGACTTATGGTCAGCCAAACTTGCTCAATATCGAGTTAACGGATTCTTTAAATCAAACAGAGACAGAAGGTTTAGCATTATCTGATCAAAAAGATAAGATATTAGCCATCGCTGCTGCTCTAGAAGTGGGTAGTCGCCATCCCATTGCCCACGCATTGCTCACGGCGGCTTATCAACTGCATTTGCCAACCACGCAAGCATTACAGCATTATCCAGCGGGTGGGGTAGAAGCGACAATTGATGGTATGTCATATCGAATTGGTCATGTGGGTTTTGCCTTAGACAATACCAATGATGCTAGTGTAAATAATAGTATAACTATTGATTTAGTAGCACAGCGTGCTAGTTCAGCGGTAGTTTTGTCTTGTCAAAATTATGATTCAGAAAACTGGCAGGCGCTGGCATGCTTTTATTTCAATGATAAGGTGCGTGACAGTGCGAAGTCGATGATTAATGCCCTTAAAGAAGTGGGCATTGAGTCTGTGATGCTGACCGGTGACCCAAGTCCACAAGCATTAGTCATGGCTGAAGGTTTGGGCATGGAGTCTGCTTATAATGGTCTATCACCAACGGATAAGGTCAATCATATTCAAAAATTGCAGTCTGAAGGTGCAGTAGTTCTGATGGTTGGCGATGGTATCAATGATGCACCTGTACTGGCAGCGGCAGATGTCTCGACCTCGATTGCTGGCGCAGCAGATTTGGCGCAAGTATCGAGTGATAGTATTATCTTAAATGGTCAAATAGAAGCTATTACTGCGGCCAAACGTATCGCTGATAAAACAGAACGTATCATCAAGCAAAACTTCCGCTGGGCAATTGCATATAATAGTATTGTTCTCATACCAGCCGCTTTGGGCTACGTGCCACCATGGCTCGCTGCTATTGGTATGTCGCTCAGCTCATTATTTGTGGTATTGAATGCATTGCGTTTGAAGCGAGCTTAGGGATGACTTCAAGACGTGAGGCAAGGCGCTCTGTGATTGATAAGCACTAATAATTGAGTGCTAGGAGATTAGGGATCAGGCGATTAGGTACTAGGAAATTGGTAATATTCGAATCAATGATAGGAATTCAGTGAATGACTCTATGAGCGTTCAAGGTTTAATATGATAAGAAAGTACAATATCGGTCTAACTAATCGTTAATTTATCTATCATGTCAAAATTACATTCGGCTATAGGATGACCTGTTTGTCTTACGCCCCAAAGCTCAAAATATAAGTCGTCATATGAAACATAGGTATGAAAAATTTTATCTTTAATTGATTGGTCATTATACAAGGTAATATTGTTATCAATCTTATACGTATAGCTACTGTAAAGCTCATCAAATATTTCAACAGCCTTATCATGATTGTTAACTATCAAGTTAATAGTTTCAATCATTTCTAATTGGTCTTGCTCTGATAATGTATGGCCAGACTCATTTCGAATAAATGGGTTTTTAAAGCTGAACCGCCCCGGTATTGTCGGAGACTCAATTTTCTGAGAGAATACGACAATGAAAACACGAAACTATACCCCTGAAATGAAAGAGCGCGCCGTTGGTATGCTAATTGAAGCTAAAGACGACTACCCATCCACCTGGTCAGCCATCAAAGCCATAGCGCCAAAGATAGGTTGCACGCCTGAGACCCTACGATCATGGCATAAAAAGCACATTGATAAAACCATTGGTGCAAACATTCAAGCTCAAAGCCAAGCGGAGCGTATCAAAGAGCTTGAACGTGAGAACAGAGAGTTAAAGCAAGCCAATGAGATTATAAAGAAAGCAGCTGCTTTTTTCGCCCAGGCGGAGCTCGACCGCAAACCCAAGTAATGGTTGATTTTATTAACGATCACAAACAACAATATGGAGTCGAGCCAATCTGTAGAGTATTACCGATTGC